>NZ_ALNJ01000086.1:0-166946 GCF_000293135.1 Klebsiella sp. OBRC7
TATTGCAGGCGACTCAGGCGCAAAAACTGGGGCTAAGGGCGGATTACGGCATTGATTATCAGCTGCTGATGGCGGCGCGCGAGAGCAATATCCGCGTGATGGAGCTGGAGGGAGCCGACAGCCAGATAGCGCTGCTGCGGGATCTGCCCGACGGCGGCCTGGCGCTGCTGGAGGATACCCTCACCCACTGGCGCACGAATGCCCGTCTGCTGCAGGTGATGATCGGCTGGTGGCTGGAGCAGCCGCCGTCAACGGGCGCAACCTCGCTGCCGACAACGTTTAGCCAGTCGCTATATGATGTGCTGATGCATCAGCGCAATCTCGCCTGGCGCGAAACGCTGCTGGCGCTGCCGCCGGGGCGCTACGTGGTTGCCGTAGGGGCGCTTCATTTGTACGGGGAAGGAAATCTGCCGGACATGCTGACGTAAAAAAATGGCCAATATTGCTATTGGCCCGTCAAAGAGGAATTTCATCATTATTATTATCCCGGGGTTCGCGCCCCGGATCGTCTGATTGTCGCTCAAAGTGACCATCACTGCCAATACTATTGCGCAAGATGATACTATTTTTTAGACAGCCGTCGGGCGTATGCTTATGTCACATTAAATCGGTTGGTAAGAAGGATAACGATGACTCCCGCCGTAAAATTACTCGAAAAAAACAAAATTAGTTTTCACATTCACAGCTACGATCACGATCCGAACGAAACCAATTTTGGCGATGAGGTGGTGCGTAAGCTGGGGCTCAACGCCGACCAGGTCTATAAAACGCTGCTGGTCGCCGTCAACGGCGACACGAAGCATCTGGCCGTCGCGGTGACGCCGGTAGCGGGTCAGCTGGATTTGAAAAAGGTGGCGAAGGCTTTAGGCGCTAAGAAAGTCGATATGGCAGACCCGATGGTCGCGCAGCGGGTCACCGGCTATCTGGTGGGCGGTATCAGCCCGCTCGGGCAGAAAAAACGTCTGCCGACGGTGATTGACGCGCCGGCCCAGTCGTTTGCCACCATCTATATTTCCGGCGGCAAACGCGGGCTGGATATTGAGCTGGCGGCCAGCGATCTGGCGAAGATCCTTGAGGCAAAATTCGCCGATATCGCGCGTCGCGATTAATTGACGGTTTTTCGTCAGAAAACACTCCCGGAGGCGGTGCTGACGCGCCTTGTCCGGGCTACAAAATCCCAAACCGCTCAGACCTGTTGCCCCGGTAAGCGCAGCGCCACCGGGGCGCTGCTCTGACGTTACTGCCAGCTGACCTCGCCTTTCGGTTCATAAGCTGCCGCGTCCAGCGGTGAGTTTTTCTGGATATACTCTTTCAGCACCTCGGCGTCGATAAAGCCGGTATTCACATAGCCGGGCCTGGTATCGATATGCGGGTAGCCGTCGCCGCCGGTGGCGTTAAAGCTCAGGGTCGCCATACGGTAGGTCTTCGCCGGATCGACCGGTTCGCCTTTGATGGTCAAATTATTAAGCTTACCGTCTTTGGCCACAAAACCGACGTTGGCAAACTGCGGATAGGCGCCAGAATCGGGCTTCATCTGCGCCACGGCGGTCAGATACTCCGTCACTTCCTTACCGCTCATATCGACATACACCAGCACGTTGCCGAAAGGTTGTACCTTCATCACGTCTTTATAGGTGATATCGCCCGCTTCAATCGAATCACGCACGCCGCCGCCGCTCATCACCGCGAAATCGGCATTGCTGCGCGCCATTTGCGCCGCCAGCAGCAGACGTCCCATATTGGTTTGCACAAAACGCACTTTGCTGCGATCGCCTTCCAGGTGCGCGTTTACGCTACCGATTTTGACCTGCAGCTGCGCTTTGCCCTTATTCTGGAACGGCGTCAGCAGGGAGAGCATCTGCGGATTTTCGGCGATTTGTGGCGTATAGAGCACGCGCTCGCTCTCGCCGTTGTCGTAAGTGACCTTTTTCTTCAGGTTGACCGGGATCAGCTGATAGTGCACCAGCTTCATTTCGCCGTTGCGGAATTCGAAGTCGGCGCGGCCCACATATTTGCCCCACTCATGGGCCTGGACGATCCAGATACCGTTCTGCTTGTCCGGCGCGCACGGGCTGCCCGGAACGTAATCCACCTGTTTTTTATTCTCAGAGGCCATGCATACCGGGTCCTGCGAGTGGCCGCCGACGATCATCGCCAGCGAACCTGCCGGCAGGCTGCGCGCCATCTCGACGTCGCCCGGCGCATTCGATCCGTGGGCGCCGTTGTCATAATGGCCCATGTGGGTGGTGGCCAGAATAACGTCCGGTTTTTCATTCTGCTGCAGCTCCTGGATAACGAGTTTGGCCTCTTCCGCCGGTTTGCGGAACTCGATATCCGTAAAGTACTCAGGGTTACCAATTTTGGCCGTATCGTCGGTCGTCAGGCCGATAACCGCAATATTCAGCCCGCCGCGTTTGAACAGCGCCCACGGCTTAAACAGACGCTCGCCGGTGCTTTTCTGGTAAATATTGGCGGAGAGGAACGGGAACTTCGCCCATTTTTCCTGCTGACGCAGTACGCTAAGGGGGTTATCAAACTCGTGATTGCCTACCGCCATCGCATCATAGCCAATCAGGTTCATCCCGCGAAAATCGGGTTCCGCGTCCTGTAAATCGGATTCCGGCACGCCGGTGTTGATATCGCCGCCGGATAACAACAGCACGCTGCCGCCCTCTGCCGCCACCTCTTTGCGAATGCTGTCTACCAGCGTTTTTTGTGCCGACAGCCCGTATTCGCCGTAGTCGCTGCGCCAGAAGTGGCCATGATGATCGTTAGTATGCAGGATGGTAATTTTATAGGTTTTATCCTGCTCATAAGCTTGCGCTGACAGGCTCCCCAGCGATAACGCCGTGAATAGCGCCAGCGCGACGCCTCGTTTAATAAGGTGCATATTTCTCTCCCTGACAAAGTAACAAGTGCCGAAAGTATAGCGAGTTAGCGGATTAGACAAATATGTTTTCAGAATTGCGACTTCCTTCAAACCTTAGCGGCAGGTATGTTAGGCAGATAATAATTCCACCTGCATCCTCTATAAAAAACACTTAAGCGAACCTATGGCAATGAATCAGACCGCACAACCCTTATCCGGCCCTGCTGCTGCGCCGCAAAAAGCACGCACCTCGTTTCGCATTCTCGGGGCCATCAGCCTCTCGCATTTGCTGAACGATATGATCCAATCGCTTATTCTGGCTATCTACCCGCTGCTCCAGGCCGAGTTCTCGCTGACCTTTGTGCAGATTGGGATGATCACTCTCACCTTCCAGCTGGCCTCATCGCTACTGCAGCCGGTTGTCGGCTACCTGACCGACAAACATCCGATGCCGTGGTCGCTGCCGATTGGCATGTGCTTTACCCTGAGCGGTCTGGTGCTGCTGGCAATCTCGGGAAGCTTTGGCATGGTTCTGCTCGCTGCCGCGCTGGTCGGGACCGGATCGTCGGTCTTTCATCCGGAGTCTTCTCGCGTGGCTCGGATGGCCTCCGGCGGGCGCCATGGCCTGGCGCAGTCGATATTCCAGGTCGGCGGCAACTTTGGCAGTTCGTTAGGCCCGCTGCTTGCGGCCCTGATTATCGCGCCCTACGGCAAAGGTAACGTTGGCTGGTTTGTCCTGGCGGCGCTGCTGGCGATCGTCGTACTGGCGCAGATCAGCCGCTGGTATGCCGCTCAGCACCGTATGAACAAAGGTAAACCCAAAGCGGTCATTGTCAATCCACTGCCGAAAAACAAAGTCATTCTGGCGGTTAGCATTCTTTTGCTGCTGATTTTCTCAAAATACTTCTATATGGCGAGCATCAGCAGCTATTACACCTTTTATCTGATGCAAAAGTTTGGATTATCGGTGCAAAACGCGCAGTTTCATCTGTTTGCTTTCCTTTTTGCCGTCGCGGCGGGAACGGTGATTGGCGGGCCTGTAGGCGATAAGATTGGGCGAAAATATGTTATTTGGGGCTCTATCCTTGGCGTAGCGCCGTTTACTCTTGTTTTACCCTACGCATCGCTGGAATGGACCGGCATTTTAACGGTGATAATTGGTTTTATCCTCGCGTCGGCTTTTTCCGCCATTCTGGTCTACGCTCAGGAGCTGTTGCCGGGTCGGATCGGTATGGTTTCTGGTTTGTTCTTTGGATTCGCTTTTGGCATGGGTGGCCTTGGCGCCGCGGTGCTGGGGCTGTTAGCTGACCATACCAGTATCGAGCTGGTCTATAAAATCTGCGCTTTCTTGCCACTGATTGGCATCCTGACGATATTTCTGCCTAACAACCACCAAAAGTCCTGATTCTTTGGCAGCCAAAGTGTAACTTTGGCTGCCTCAATCCCTTACCCCACCAGCGTTACCCCACATAAGCTGCTGCCATTTTGCTGTCCGTGCTTTTTTGCATGCCAATTCCATCTTTCTGCAAAATTCAACGATTATTCATAAACAAAACCGCTAAAATTGTCATAAACTATTATTCGGTTTTTTGGTTTTATACCCTAAATAATTCAAGTTGCAGGAAGGCGGCGACGCAGGGAATCCCCTGGAGCTTACTGAAGTAAGTGACTGGGGTGAGCGAGGAAAGCCAACGCCCATGTAAATTGAAGTATGACGGGTATATGCCGAAAATGGATCAGCTCACCACTGCAAGGAGACGGAATGCACCACGCAACACCGCTAATCACCACCATTGTCGGCGGCCTTGTGCTCGCCTTTATTCTCGGCATGATTGCCAATAAGCTACGTATTTCTCCTCTGGTGGGATATCTATTAGCGGGCGTGCTGGCCGGACCTTTTACCCCAGGTTTTGTTGCTGATACCAAGCTGGCGCCGGAGCTGGCCGAACTCGGCGTGATCCTCCTGATGTTCGGCGTGGGTCTGCATTTCTCCTTAAAAGATTTGATGGCGGTCAAAGCCATCGCCATTCCGGGCGCTATCGCCCAGATTGCAGTGGCGACGCTGTTGGGTATGGCGCTCTCTGCCATGCTGGGCTGGTCGTTAATGACCGGGATCGTTTTTGGTCTGTGTCTTTCTACCGCCAGTACCGTGGTGCTGCTGCGCGCGCTGGAAGAACGACAGCTTATTGATAGCCAGCGGGGGCAAATCGCCATCGGCTGGCTGATTGTGGAAGATCTGGTAATGGTGCTGACGCTGGTGCTGCTGCCGGCGGTCGCCAGCATGACTGAGAAAGGCGACGTTGGCCTGGCTACCCTGGCCCTCGATATGGGCATTACCATCGGTAAAGTCGTTGCCTTTATCGCCATTATGATGCTGGTAGGCCGCCGCCTGGTGCCGTGGATTATGTCACGCAGCGCGGCAACCGGCTCGCGCGAGCTGTTTACGCTGTCGGTGCTGGCGTTAGCGCTCGGCATCGCCTTCGGCGCCGTTGAGCTGTTTGACGTCTCCTTCGCCCTCGGCGCCTTTTTCGCCGGTATGGTGCTCAATGAATCCGAGCTCAGCCATCGCGCGGCCCACGATACGCTGCCGCTGCGCGACGCCTTCGCCGTACTGTTCTTTGTTTCCGTAGGAATGCTGTTTGACCCGATGATCCTGCTCGATCAGCCGCTGGCGGTGCTGGCGACTCTGGTCATCATTATTTTCGGTAAATCGGCCGCCGCTTTCTTCCTGGTACGAATGTTCGGCCACTCGCCGCGCACCGCGCTGACCATTGCCGCCAGCCTGGCGCAAATCGGTGAATTTGCCTTTATTCTCGCAGGGCTGGGAATGGCGCTGGATCTGCTGCCGCAGGCCGGGCAAAACCTGGTGCTTGCCGGCGCCATTATCTCCATCATGCTCAACCCGGTCCTGTTTACCCTGCTGGAAAAATATCTCGATAAAACGGAGACGCTGGACGAACAGACGCTGGAAGAAGTGCTTGAAGATGAGAAACAGATCCCCGTCGATATCTGTAACCACGCGCTGCTGGTCGGTTTCGGTCGCGTCGGGAGCCTGCTCGGTGAAAAACTGATGGCGCAGGGCGTGCCGCTGGTGGTTATCGAAACCTCGCGTACCCGCGTCGACGAACTGCGCGCACGCGGTATTCGCGCGGTATTAGGCAACGCCGCCAATGAAGAGATTATGAATCTGGCTCATCTGGACTGCGCCCGCTGGCTGCTGTTGACCATCCCTAACGGCTATGAAGCCGGGGAAATCGTGGCTTCCGCGCGCGAGAAGTGCCCGAATATCGAGATCATCGCGCGCGCCCACTACGACGATGAAGTGGAGTATATCGTTGAACGCGGCGCCAACCAGGTGGTGATGGGCGAGCGGGAAATCGCCCGCGCCATGCTGCAGCTGCTCGAAACGCCGCCAGCAGGCGAGCTTATAACCGGTTAATGCTTCCGGCCCCGACGTCTCGGGGCCGGCTTTACTTACCGGCTTAGCGATCCCAGTAAGCCTCTTCCAGGCTATCTTCACGCTCCGGCAGGCCGCGGGTCAGACGCGGCGAGTGCTGGTTCAGCACCTGATAGCTCACGCGGTTAGCGTATTTACACACCTGCGCCAGCGATGAATAGGTCAGCCACTTGCACTTGTGCTTGCTGGAGTTCGGCACGTTGTTGCGATGATAGTTATTGGCGGTGATATCGTGCAGCAGCGCCGCCAGCGCGCCATCGCCCGCGCCGTTGGTATTCATGATCTTCTCCGGCCCGCCCATATAGGGTGCAATATGCGAATAAATACGCAGCGGATTTTCGCAATCCTGATGGCGCATCGCGCGGCTGAATTCATACTGGTTAAACTCGGCAATCGCGCCCGGCAGAAGCGGATGCTGCGTTTTGCGCTTAGCCTCATCCTCGGTAAAACTGGCCATATACAGCCCGGCAGGCCCGGCGGTGCATAGTACCAGGTCAACCCACTCCAGCGCCTTGTCGGAAGCCAGCAGCGGATCGGATAGTCCGGTCAGCGCTTCCGCCTCCTCTTCGTTCATCGCCAGAATAGAGACGTGCTCCTTGAGGAACGCCTGCCACCACGCAGGATTATCGGCGATAACGTATTTGGTCCCCAGAGTCAGGACCACCGGTACATCGTGCTTTTTCGCATATGCGATGGCCTGCATCGTCGCGTCCGGCATCGGCTCGCCCGGCTTGCAGCGCACGAGATAGGAGGTCAGCACCAGCGCGGAGGCGCCGGCGATGACGCTTTCCGGAATGCTTTCCGGACGGAGCTTGTTCATATGCCCGGGGCTGATCGCAAAGGTGCGCTCGCCGGAGTCGCTAATCAGCGTAAAGCAGCGCCCAATCGCCCCATCCACCCCCTGCAGGTAGTTCAGATCGGTACGGCTGGAGGTGTTGCACAGATAGCGGTAGGCGTAGCCGCCGATTTCAATATTGCTGCACATGACGCCAAGCAGAACCGAACGGTCATCCGCCAGCACCGAGTAGTTGTGCATGGTGTTACCGATGGTGCCGCCGGCAAACTGGTGGGTAATCAGGTCGTTGCGAACCAGTTCCTGATACAGCGCTTCAGCGACATCATCTTCAATCACCAGCGAATGCCCGGCGCTCAGGCCGTAGCGTACGATAAACGCCTCATCCACTTTCGCTTCGATATCGACCAGGGTTTGATCGATGCCGACCACCCAGGCGACGTTAGACTCATTGTCCGGCTGAATTTGCTGCAGCAGCGGATCGCGAGCGTTGACGGGAAAATAGTGTTTGGATTTGCGTTTACCGGGAAATTTCATAGTGGCGATTTATTGACAGTGAACAAGCGGGGAATAGTAGCATACTCCCCGCCGCACGCGCGATCAGCGATATTTCGCCGTCAGGTTGACCATCATTTCAATATGCGCGGTGTCCGCATTAAGCGCCGGAATGTACTCATATTGCTGGCCGCCGGCTTCGAGGAAGATTTCCCGGTTCTGCACCGCGATCTCCTCCAGCGTCTCCAGGCAATCGGCGGAAAAGCCGGGGCAGATAACCTGAATATGCTTCACCCCTTTCTCACCGAGCATTTTCAGCGTTTCGTCGGTGTAGGGCGTCAGCCAGGGCTCACGACCAAAGCGCGACTGGAACGTCATCATCACCCGGTCAGGCGGCAGCCCCAGGGCTGAAACCAGCTCACGGGTGGTATCGCGACAGCGCTGAGGATAGGTATCCCCTTGCTGGGCGTACCGCTGCGGGATGCCATGATAGGAGAGCAGCAGTAAATCTGGCTCACCGTGCACCGCAAAGGACGCGCGCACGCTGGCGGCCAGCGCGTGAATATAGTCCACGTCATCGGCGTAGTCGCGAATAAAAGAGATGCCGGGGATGGCGCGCTTTTTGGCAAGGATACGCCCTAGTTCATCCCAGACCGCCGCCACGGTGGAGCAGGAGTACTGCGGATAGAGCGGTAGCACCACGATGTGATCCACGCCCTGCTCCAGCAGTTCATCAACCGCGCTCTCCAGCGACGGCGAACCGTAGCTCATCCCCAGCGCCACCGGCGTATCCGCAAGCCGCGCGGCCAGCGCCTGCCGCTGCTGCTGGCTATAGACCATCAGCGGAGAGCCGTCTTCCATCCAGATAGACTGATAGAGCTTAGCGACCCTGGGCGCGCGCAGGGGCAGTATCACGCCGCGCAGCAGCGGCCACCACAGTAGACGGGAGGTATCCACCACGCGCCGATCGCTAAGAAACTGTCGTAGATAGCGCTTTACCGCGTCGGGCGTGGGCGCATCGGGAGTGCCTAAATTGGCTAATAAGATACCTGTTTTCGTCTGATGCATTACCGCCTCTTAACCATTTGAATCGCTGACAATTGTAGCTGAAATGGCGCTAAACGGAACCAATCATAGAAAAAGGTAAAATGAGAGGAGTTCTCACCCCGCCGCGGCGGGATGAGAACTAAGGAATTAACCGAGGATTTTTTCCAGTTCAACGCGAACGTCGGCCACCGCTTTGGTGCCATCGACTTTCGCGTACTGGGTATTGCCCGCTTCGGCTTCTTTCTGATAGTAGCCGATCAGCGGAGCCGTCATCTGATGATACTCAACCAGACGCTTACGCACGGTCTCTTCCTGGTCGTCTTTACGGGTGGTCAGCTCTTCGCCGGTCACGTCGTCTTTGCCTTCAACTTTCGGCGGATTAAATTTGATGTGGTAAACGCGGCCGGAAGCGGCGTGAACGCGACGCCCGATGATGCGGTCAACGATCAGTTCGTCAGGAACATCGAATTCCAGCACGTAATCCACGGCGATACCCGCTTCTTTCATGGCGTCAGCCTGCGGAATGGTGCGCGGGAAACCGTCCAGCAGAAAACCGTTGCGGCAATCTTCCTGAGTAATACGCTCTTTGACCAGGGCGATAACCAGTTCATCGGTGACCAGCTTACCGGCGTCCATAATATCTTTCGCCTGTTTGCCCAGCTCGGAGCCTGACTTCACCGCGGCACGCAGCATGTCGCCGGTGGAGATTTGCGGAATACCGTATTTCTCCATGATGAACTGAGCCTGAGTTCCTTTACCCGCGCCCGGAGCGCCAAGCAGAATAATACGCATTACGAAAATCCCCTCAAAAGTTGATTCAATTTTTCAAAAAACGCTAAACCATACCACCAGAACGCGGATGGCTCAAGGAAGGCGGGGCGGCTGAAACGGTTAATGGTGAGATATTTTACGTAGAGTGCGGTTTGATGCCCTCACCCCGGCCCTCTCCCACGGGGAGAGGGTTAGAGTGAGGGTAAAGATTACGACGCCAGCAGCTGGTTCATGCGGCGGATAAACTGGTTCGGATCTTCCAGCGTACCGCGCTCGGCCAGCAGCGCCTGATCGAGCAGCAGCTCAACCCACTCGCCGAACTGCGCATCATCCTGGGTATCCGCGGCGCGTTTTACCAGCGGATGCAGCGGGTTCAGTTCAAAGATGTACTTCACTTCCGGCGCGGCCTGGCCCGCAGCGGCAAACAGTTTTGCCATCTGGGTGCTCATTTCATCCGCGTCGGTGGTGACGATGGCCGGCGTATCGGTCAGACGATGGGTCAGACGAACCTCTTTCACCCGGTCGCCGAGCAGCGTTTTGGCACGCTCAACGAACGGCTCCAGCGCCTTCTCGGCTTCTTTAGTGGTTTCATCCACTTCGTCCGTCAGCTTATCCAGCGACTCATCGGCTTTCGCCACCGACTGGAACGGCTTACCGTCGAACTCGGTCAGATAGCTCATCATCCACTCATCGATGCGATCGGAAAGCAGCAGCACTTCAATGCCTTTCTTACGCAGCAGTTCCAGATGTGGGCTGCTCTTCGCGGCAGCGTAGCTGTCGGCGGTAATGTAGTAAATCTTCTCCTGCCCTTCTTTCATGCGGGAGACGTACTCTTCCAGCGACACGGTCTGCGCGGCGGAGTCGGTATGGGTACTGGCGAAGCGCAGCAGTTTGGCGATGGCCTGCTGGTTAGCCTGATCTTCCGCTGGCCCCTCTTTCAGCACGAGGCCAAACTGCTGCCAGAAGGTCTGATATTTTTCCGCGTCGTCTTTCGCTAGTTTCTCCAGCATCTGCAGGGCGCGCTTGCTCAGCGCGGTGCGCAGATTGCGGGTGACGCTGCTGTCCTGAAGGATTTCACGCGACACGTTCAGCGGCAGATCGTTAGAGTCGACCAGGCCGCGGACGAAACGCAGGTAGTTCGGCATAAACTGCTCGGCGTCATCCATGATGAAGACGCGCTGCACGTACAGCTTCAGGCCGTGTTTATGATCGCGATTCCACATATCCCACGGCGCCTGCGACGGGATATACAGCAGGCTGGTGTACTCCTGCTTACCTTCAACGCGGTTGTGGCTCCAGGTCAGCGGATCGCTGTAATCGTGGGCAATGTGCTTATAAAACTCGTTGTACTCGTCGTCTTTGATTTCCGACTTATTGCGCGTCCACAGCGCCTGGGCTTTGTTAATTTTCTCCCAGCTAATGACGGTTTCACCGTCAACGTCTTCGCGCTTTTCAATTTCCACCGGCAGCGCGATGTGATCGGAGTATTTGCTGATGATCGAACGCACGCGCCAGTCGTTGAGGAAATCGTCCTCGCCTTCGCGCAGGTGCAGCGTGATCTCGGTACCGCGATCGGCTTTGTTAATGTCGGCAACGGTATATTCGCCTTCGCCAGCGGATTCCCAGAATACGCCGTTTTCGGCGCTGTCGCCCGCCGCGCGGGTACGGACGGTGACTTTATCGGCGACAATAAACGCCGAGTAAAAACCTACGCCGAACTGACCAATCAGCTGGCTATCTTTCGCCTGGTCAGAGCCCATGGACTCAAGGAACGCTTTGGTGCCGGACTTGGCGATGGTGCCGAGATGGTCGATGACCTCATCGCGGTTCATACCAATACCGTTATCGGCGATGGTCAGGGTGCGGTTGTCTTTATCAAATGAAACACGCACGCGCAGTTCGCCGTCGCCTTCGTACAGATCCGGCTGGGACAGCGCGCGGAAGCGCAGCTTGTCGGCCGCATCGGAGGCGTTGGAAATCAGCTCACGCAGGAAAATTTCTTTATTGGAGTAAAGAGAATGGATCATCAGGTGCAGAAGCTGCTTGACCTCTGACTGAAAACCACGAGTTTCTTGTCCTTTCATCTAAATCAACCTCAACAATGCCATTGTTAATGGTAAAAAAACCGTTGAGGGTGAGATGGGGACAGAGGGAGAAGTTTTCAAGCGGAGGCCCCGAAAAGCGCCTCCGTTTGATTAAAAACGAATCTTATGCCGCCCGGCGAGCGAGTGGGATAGCGTGGTGCCGTCAACCATCTCCAGCTCGCCGCCGACCGGTACGCCATGGGCGATACGGCTCGCGTCTACGCCATACTGCGCGCAGAGCTCGGCGATATAATTCGCCGTCGCCTCTCCTTCCACCGTTGGGTTGGTCGCGAGGATCACTTCCTGCATCGATTCGTCACGCAGACGCTGTTCCAGACGATCGAGCCCAATGTCATCCGGCCCGATACCGTCAAGCGGCGACAGGTGGCCCATCAGCACAAAGTAGCGACCGGAAAACTGCCCGGTCTGCTCGATAGCGTAGATATCCGCTGGGCTCTCTACCACGCAAATCTGGCCGTTTTCCTTGCGCCGAGGGTTGCTGCAAATATTGCATACCTCCTGCTCGGTGAAGGTGCGGCAATCGGCACAGTGGCCGATTTCCGACATCGCGCGCGTTAGCGCCTGCGCCAGGCGCATTCCGCCGCTGCGGTCACGCTGCAGCAGGGTAAACGCCATGCGCTGCGCCGACTTCGGGCCAACGCCCGGCAGGCAGCGCAGTGCTTCCATAAGCTGCGTTAACAGCGGACTGGTCTGCATCAGAACGGCATCTTAAAGCCTGGCGGCAGCTGCATACCGGCGGACACGGACGCCATTTTTTCTTTCTGCGTCTCTTCGATGCGGCGGGCTGCGTCGTTAAACGCGGCAGCCACCAGATCTTCCAGCATCTCTTTGTCGTCTTCCAGCAGGCTCGGGTCGATCTCAACGCGACGGCAGTTGTGCGCGCCGTTGATGGTGACTTTTACCAGGCCTGCGCCGGATTCACCGGTCACTTCCAGTCGGGCCACTTCTTCCTGCATCTGCTGCATTTTTTCTTGCATCTGCTGGGCCTGCTTCATCAGGTTACCCAGACCGCCTTTTCCACCAAACATAGGCTTCTCTCTCAGTAAGTCATCGTTAAGGATGCTGACCGCAAGTCAGACTTGCAATCAAATGGGGCGAATACTCTCTTCATCCAGGTCCGCATCGAAGAATCGACGCAGCGTCTGAATGTTATTATCCGCAATAATCGCTTCACGCGCCTGCGCGAGCTTTTCTTCATAAATTGCCTGCCGCCACTCAAGCGGCGTGCGCATCGCGGGATTATCATCTTCCACGATGGTCAATTCAACCGGCGTACCGTACAAAATGCCGAGCGCTTCCGCCAGCTTTTGCTGCGCGCCCGCCGAATTCAGGTGACGCTGGCTCGGACGCAGATGCAGGCAGACGCGATGGCCCTCCTGCTCTTTCCAGGCGTTAAGGGCCACCTGCTCCACCAGTTTTGGCACCGCGAGCCGGCTGACTTCCGCCGCCCAGCTATCGCGCTCGACCGCTTCGACTGCCAGTTTCGCCGCCAGTTCCGGCGTTTTTTCATGCTCCAGCGCTTTTTTCAGCGCCTTCGGCGTCGCCACTTCTTCTTTTACGGTTTCAACAACCGTCGTCGATTTCCAACGATAGGCTTCTTTTTTCGCCGGAGCTTTTTCCAGCGCAGCCGCAGCCGGACGCGCCTGTACGCGCTCGGTAATCGAGCTCAGTCGTTCCAGCGCAGCGTTATTCACCGGCCGCGCGCGGGAAGCGGCTGCCGGTTCACTCTTTTTTGGGGTGGGCGCTCCCTGGCTACGCTGCAGCTGGCTGCGGGCCGCCAGCACCTGGCTGGTGGTCTGCGGCAAATTCGGCGGCGGCGGCGCGGATTCCGGAACGGCCTGCTGGACGGGGGCGGCCTGAATAGCCTGCACCGGCGGCGCCTCCGGTTCCGGCAGCGGCATACGCGGATGGAAAGCCAGCGCACGCAGAAGCGTCATCTCGACCCCCATTCGTCTGTCCGGGGCGTACGGGAGCTCTTTACGGCCAATCAGTAGCGTTTGATAGTACAGCTGAACATCGGTTGGCGGCACCGTCCGCGCCAGCTCGCGCATGCGCAGCTCAATCGCGGCCATATCCGTTCCCAGCGCCGACGGCGAGAGCTGAACCATCGCAATACGGTGCAACAGGCTCTGCATCTCCACCAGCAAGGCCTCCCACTCTACGCCGCGAGCGGCAGCCTCATTCACGCCGGCCATGACCCGCTCGCCGTCGGCAGCCACCAGCGCCTCAATCAGCGATAGGGCCTGATCGTCGTCAAGGGTGCCGAGCATGGCGCTAACGGATTCTGCCGTCAGGCGACCGTCGCCGCTGGCAATGGCCTGATCGGTCAGGCTTAACGCATCGCGCAGGCTACCGTCCGCCGCGCGCGACAGCAGCTGCAGCGCGCGCGGTTCAAAAGCGATCTGCTCGGCGCCGAGAATATGTTCCAGCTGATGGCGAATCTGTTCGACGTCCAGCGCCTTGAGATGAAACTGCAGACAGCGGGAAAGAATCGTTACCGGCAGCTTCTGCGGATCGGTCGTCGCCAGCAGAAATTTAACGTGCGCCGGCGGCTCCTCCAGCGTTTTTAACAACGCGTTGAAGCTGTGGCGCGAAAGCATATGGACTTCATCGATCAGATAGACCTTGAAGCGACCGCGGGCCGGCGCGTACTGGACGTTATCCAGCAGATCGCGGGTATCTTCGACTTTGGTGCGCGAGGCGGCATCGATCTCAATCAGATCGACAAAGCGCCCCTGTTCTATTTCTCGGCAGTTGTCGCAGACGCCGCACGGCGTGGCGGTAATGCCGGTTTCGCAGTTTAATCCTTTTGCCAACAGGCGCGCGATAGAGGTTTTACCGACTCCGCGGGTACCGGAAAAAAGATATGCGTGATGAATGCGCCCTAACGACAAGCCGTTCGCCAGTGCGGTCAGCACATGTTCCTGGCCGACGACGTCAGCAAAGGTTTGTGGGCGCCATTTACGGGCTAAGACCTGATAACTCATGGGCTGGCTCTGAAACGCTGGAAGGTGAAATCACGAGGGGTCATGCTATCACAGCCCCGCTCAATCAGCGAGGCTATGTGGCGGGAAATGCTTAGTGGCCCGGGAAAGGGACCAGGCTATAGCAGTTGATTCCCAGTTTTTCCAGGCGCTGCTCGCCGCCCAGATCGAACAGATTGATAATAAAGGCCGCGTCATGCACTTCACCACCCAGACGACGGATGAGCTTCACGGTGGCGTCGATGGTACCGCCGGTCGCCAGCAGATCGTCAACCACCAGCACCTTATCGCCTGCTTTAATGGCATCAATATGGATTTCCAGCTGATCGGTGCCGTACTCCAGCTCGTAGCTTTCCGCGATGGTTTCACGCGGCAGCTTACGCGGCTTGCGTACAGGAACAAAGCCTACGCCCAGCGCCAGCGCAACCGGTGCGCCAAATAAAAAGCCGCGCGCCTCGGTACCCACCACTTTGGTAATTCCCGCGTCTTTATAACGCTCGGCCAGCAGCTCAATGCTGAGCGCATAGGCCTTCGGGTCTTCCAGCAAGCTGGTGACATCACGGAAAAGGATGCCAGGTTTCGGATAGTCCTGGATGCTTTGGATGCTGTTCTTCAGATATTCAAGCTGCTGTGCTGTTGCGGTCATAAGTGTATGCCTGATTAAAACGGTGTTACTCACGGGCATGCCAAATGGGCCAAAGAAACTTTTGTTTAACCTTTGACCAGGCTTACCCGCGCTCGAAAACGCCAGAATTTACTGGCTGTCAGCGACAATTGCAACCATCATTATTGCGCATCAGTGCTTTTGTTGCTTTGCATCAACCACCGGAATGCGCCACATAAATATCAGCAGACAGGTCAGAATGATCAGCAGCAAGATGCGCACCCAGGTAAGATTAACCAGCCACAGCGAAATGGCAAAGGTCAGCAAAATCATCGCCACCGCCCGCGGCTTCGCGCCCGGCGGCATGGCGCGGTATTTCTGCCAGTGACGCAGGTAGCCGCCAAACCATGAGCGATACAAAAGCCAGTGGTGAAATCGCGGCGACGAGCGCGCAAAGCACCAGGCGGCAAGCAGGATAAACGGCGTCGTCGGCAGTAGCGGTAAAAACACGCCCAGCGTTCCCAGCGCTACCGCCAGCCAGCCAATGATGATCAAAATAATACGTGGCATAATGCGAATCGTTATCACGAAGATAACGCTAATGTAGCACAGTTGCTTATCAGGGGATGGAGGAGTTATTTGAAAACCGCCCGGCTTTTACATTCACTGGAAAACCAGCTTGCGGAGCTGGCCGCTCAGGTGGCGCCCATGGCCAATCACGCGACCCTCAGCCCGCGCTTCGATCGTCAGTTGTTCCGTACCCGCAGCACGCAGATGCAGGCTTATCTCAATGAGGCCAGAGACGGCTTTACGGCGTTAAAACAGGCGGCCGAACGCCAGCAGCTTGCACAAGTCGCCTGGCTGGCAGAACGTCTCGTTGCCCAAATCGCCGCGATTAACCGGGAAACGGCGACCTGGTCATTACGCGCCTGGGATAGCGCGTCGCCAACGCTTAGCCGCTGGCAGCGCAGACGTCTACAGCATCAGGAGTATGAACGGCGCCTGCTGGCTATGCGCAACGACCGACAGAGACGGCTGGCGCAAGCCATAAGCCTTGATGACCAGCAGCGGCTGGCAAAGGAAGTTGAAGCCTATACCGGGCGCCTGGCCCGCTGTCGCGACGCGCTGGAAAAAATTGAAAACAGACTGGCCCGCTTAACGCGCTAATGGGAGGAAGAAGTATGTCGCTGGAAAATGCCCCTGACGAGGTCAAGCTGGCCGTCGATTTAATTATGCTGCTTGAGGAGAATAAAGTTCCTGCGCGAACCGTGCTAGCTGCGCTGGAAATTATCCGTCGAGACTATGAAAACAAAGTAAAAAGTGCGGAAGAGGCCTCGCATAACGCACAGGAGTAGTCTGTTGGCGGATCGTTGGGGGTGGCAGAGTTGTACCCTGCCCCTTACCACAACGGATAGATGCTCATGGAAAGATTCTCACGTACGCCGCACGATGCTATTTTCGTCAAATGCTGGCCCAGAAAGAGGTCGCTCGCGATTTTTTACAGCTTTATCTTCCCGCACAGTTTTTAAGTATCTGCGATCTCAATACGCTGCCGCTGGTGGTCCCGATTCTGTTTTATCACGGCACCGTCAGCCCCTGGCCACATACGCTCAACTGGCTCCAGCTTTACCTTAATCCGCTATATGCTGCAGGCGGGATCCACGGAAAAGCCCGGGCCACTCATTCGCGAACTGGCGAAGCAGTCGCCCGGGTACAAGGAGCTAATGATGACGATTGCCGAATGGCTGGAAGAGAAAGGTTGTAAAAAAAGTAGAAAAGAAGGAAGGCTCGAGGGGCGTAAAGAAATCTCCCGCAGCATTGACCTGAAAATGCTCGCCAGCGGGCTGGAACCAAAGATGGTGATCGAGCTGACCGGTCTGAGCCAGGAAGAACTCTCCTCGCTCAGCCATTAATACCTGCGGGGCGGAATCCCCGCCGCCCCATTATGCTTAGCCCATCGTCGGCGAGGCATCGCCGCCTTTATCCCGCTTCACCTCTGTCACTTCATCGCCTTTCTCATTGCGCAGATGAACCTCAAGCTGGTTAAAGGCGATATCAATATTGTTCTCGCGGCACAAACGATCGATAGCGCGGTTAAGCTCATCCACCGCATAGCTGCGATCGCGAAGTTCACGCACGTACAGGCGCAGTTCATGATCGAGCGTGCTGGCGCCGAAGGTGGTAAAGAAGACCGAGGGCGCGGGCTCTTGCATCACTTTCGGATGCTCATGCGCGGCCTGGAGCAGCACTTCTTTAACCTTATCCAGGTCGGAACCATAGGCCACGCCAAGGCGGATGACCACTCGGGTGACGGTGTCGGAGAGCGACCAGTTGATCAAGCGTTCCGTCACGAAGGCTTTGTTCGGGATAATGACCTCTTTACGGTCAAAATCGGTAATGGTCGTGGCGCGAATGCGGATTTTGCTGACGGTACCGGAGAAGGTACCAATGGTCACCGTATCGCCAATACGCACCGGACGCTCAAAGAGAATAATCAAACCGGAAACAAAGTTACCGAAGATCTCCTGTAAGCCAAACCCTAAACCAACCGACAGGGCGGCCGCCAGCCACTGAAGTTTGTCCCACGAAACGCCCAACGAGCCAAATACCGTCATCGCGCCAATAACAATAATGGCGTAATTAAGGATAGTCGTAATCGCATACGACGCCCCCTGGCGCATATTGAGTCTCGATAGCACCAGCACTTCCAGCAGGCCCGGCAGGTTGCGAATTAACGCCCAGGCGACCATCGACGCGACAATCGCGAACAGCAGGCTGCCCATAGTGACGCTTTTCACGGCGCTGACGCCAGCTTCCGTACCGTTGTAATGCCACAGCGTAATACTGTCGAGATAGGCGAAGACGGTGATCAGATCGGACCAAATCGCCCAGAACAGCACGGCAAACAGCGCAATCATCACCAGCATCGTAATACGCAGCGTTTGCTGGTTAACCTGCTCGAGGGCAATCGTCGGTTCTTCCTGGGGTTCGGCCCCTTCCGCGCCCTCTTTAACCAGATGCTGACGACGCGCCAGCGCACGGCGCCAGGCAATACGCCGGGCGGCCACGCTCAGGCCGCGCAGAACGGTCTGGTACAGCAGGTTCCACAGCATCACCAGGTAAACGGTTTCAATCCAGCGGCCGGCCAGACGCAGCGTGGTGTAGAAGTAGCCGGTTGCCGTCAGCACCATCAGGGCGATGGGCACTATCGATAGCACGGTGACGGTGATAAGGCGCAGGCTGTGGGATTCTTTATCGCGCCAGCTTTCGCGGCACATCGGCAGGACAAGCACCGCGATCAGCAGCAGGTTGAGGAAAATCACGAACTGCCCGAGCACGTCATCCATCAGGTGCAGCGGCGACAGTTCCGACATCACCGACCAGAAATTGAGCGGCAGTAGCGCAAGGCTGACGCGGACAATCTGCCGCCGCCAGTGGCTGGTCAACTGCGACGGCATATTAAAGTGGCGCACCGCCACGCCGTCTTTCTCCAGAACCTTCCAGCACAGGCCAAACACCAGCCAGAACAGTGCCAGCTTCTTACTATAAGCCCATAGCAAATCGCTGATATTCAGCTGCATGGTCAGCAGAATCAGGCCAATGGCCAGAATAACCAGCACTACAGGCAGCGCGCGGATCAGATCGATAAGAATCGCTTTCGGCGTGTGAAGCTGAGTGTCATTGCGCAGTTGCCCCACCTGTGAAGCCAGCTTCGCCTGATACGCTTTCAGCCAGTTAAGGCGCCAGCGAATCAGACCGGCAATCAGCAGCAACGGCAGGCCGGCAAGGAAAGCGATAAATACCGCAGGCCAGGCTTTTTCCCAGTTTACGGTGATTTTCATCGCCTTAAACTGCCCTTTCAGCGCTTCCGGGAAGGCTTTAACCCACTCCCAGTCCATCGGACGGTTACTGTTTACCCAAAAAATCTGCTGCGTCAGAATGGCTTTCAGGTTGGTCGACACGCTCATTAACTGCTGCTGATTGATCTGCAGGTTAATGGCCATCATCAGCTGGTTACCCAGCTGTTTGTTGAACTGATCGAGCAGCTCCCGGCGCATATCAACGATTTCGAGAAGCGCGCTATGCACTTCGGCATTGACATCACTGCCGTGCCCTTCCTCCAGCTTCGCGACGTACGCATCGCTCTGGAACAACGCATCGCGCTGCTGGTTAACCTCAAACTGTTCGAGGCGCAGGTCGGCGATGCGGTTCGTCATATCACTCAGCTCCTCCGCAGAGGGCAGCGTTTGCTGTTGCTGATAAAGGATACGCGACAGCAGCAGGCTGCCTTTCAGCACGGAAATCTGCTCTTTTATGTCACGCTCGGATTGCAAAGCGCGATCGAGCCAGGTCTTCACTTTGATGTTGCGCTGAACCAGCTGATTACCATTTTCCGTCGCCGAAATCAGTCTTTGGCTAAGCTGGTGGTTAATCTCCAGCTCCTGCTTCACCAGCGGGTTTGCCTGAATACGCGCCGTTTCGTCCGGAGAAACCGCTTCCTGAGCCGTCTTTTCCGTCAGCGTCAGGCGCTTGCTATTTACCGCCTCCTGCAATAACTGAAGCTGGTGTTCAAGACGGTTGCTGTAGGCGGTGATGTAATCACGCTGCTTTTGCAGTGTATCCTGCAGGACCGTGTTACCTTCCAGGCTTTTGCGCTGCTGGTCTATCTGCGCATTCAGCAGAGCCTGCTGCGCCAGCAGCAAACTTTGCTGGGTAGGACGCAGCGCCTCCTCCCCCGTCGAGGTGCCATTCAGGCGGTTACGGATCTGCTGCAGCTGCTGCGAAGCGGAGTACATCGCGTTCTGCACGCGTTCCGGCTGGGTTTGTAGGGAGACTAACTGGCTGTTATAGGTTGCCAGATCGTTCTGCGCGTTTTGCAAATCGTCCAGCGTCTGAGAGACGCGCGATTCCAGCTGACGCAGCGATAACGTGCTCAACGTTTTACGCGTCGCCTCATCATCGGGAACATCGCTTAGCGCGTTGAGGCTATCGATAGCCTGATTCATTTTCGCTGGCGCCTGGGCCACCTGCTGACGCAACTGCGTCGTTTCCGACTTAATGCGTTCGATTTTATCGAGGGTTTCCAGGGTCTGGGTCAGGTCCTGCTGAACCAGCTTGTCCTGCGGGGTCAGTTCTTTTTGCTTATTCAGCGTCGTGAGCTGGCTTTGCACCTCGGAACGTTCAGGTAAATCAGCCGCCAGCGCCGTGTTAACGCTAACACAGCCGATGAAAAACATCAGGGTAAGAACAAAAGCGGATATGGCGTTTCGCCAACGAATAGTATGCAGCATAGTGTTAACATGAGTGATTGCAAAAGCCGGAGAATACCGGGGATCGTCGCAGCGCGAAGGATAGCACTTCTGTTATCGCGCGAATAGCGGCGGACAGCAGGAAAAATCCCCCTTTTGTCCGCGAGGGTACTTAAGCTTCCGCGCCTTCAGAACTGCGCAGGGAGGGGCACAATTGATACATTTCAAGCAGCGTTTCAACATATGCCCGCGCTTCATGCTGCAGATCGAAGGCGTTGGGCGCCAGCAGCCAGTTCTCCATCAGGCCAGAAAGATAGCTGCGCATTAAAATCGCCGCCCGCCGGGTGAGTAAATTTGCGGGCAGCATCTTCGCCGCAATGCACTCTTTTAATGTCTGCTCGATACGATCGTAGCTCTCAAGGCATAAACTTCGCTGCGCTTCTTGCAGCGTGACCATCTCTCCGACGAACTCGCATTTATGGAAAATGATTTCCATCATCAAGCGCCTGCGTTTTTCTGTCACCGTTGCTTCAAGGATATACACTAAGATCTCTCTGACAACTGACAGTGGATCGTTGGGGAATTTTGCCCGATACTCAACTTCGAGATCGTTGATGTTGGCTTCTGAAAGTACCCATATTTCATTAAATAAATCTGATTTATTTTTGAAATGCCAATAGATAGCGCCCCTCGTCACACCGGCCTCTTTTGCAATTGCGGCCAGCGAGGTGGATGATACGCCTTGCTGCGAAAACAGACGTAGAGCAACATCCAGAATATGTTGCCGGGTTTCAAGCGCCTGTTGTTTGGTTTTTCGTGCCATAGGTCGATGAGTTTACAGAGGTTACGTTTACATACATTTGTGAATGTATGTACCATAGCATGACCATAATAGAAACACAGCAGTGGGTTTGTGGTCGATTGAGCCACTGAACAATTTGAAATTGGACACTCGAGGTTTACATATGAACAAAAACAGAGGGTTAACGCCTCTGGCGGTCGTTCTGATGCTCTCAGGCAGCTTAGCGCTAACAGGATGTGACGACAAACCGGCTCAGCAAGGAGCCCAACAAATGCCGGAAGTCGGTATTGTGACGCTCAAATCCGCTCCTCTACAAATTACTACCGAACTGCCAGGCCGTACCAGCGCCTATCGCGTTGCGGAAGTTCGTCCTCAGGTCAGTGGCATTATTCTTAAACGTAACTTCACCGAAGGGAGCGATATCCAGGCAGGGGTATCTCTTTATCAAATCGATCCGGCGACCTATCAGGCCACTTATGAAAGCGCGAAAGGCGATTTAGCCAAAGCGCAGGCCGCAGCAAATATGGATCAGCTGACGGTTAAGCGTTATCAGAAACTGTTAGGCACTAAGTACATCAGTCAACAGGATTACGATACTGCCGTCGCGACCGCGCAACAGAGCAACGCCGCCGTGGTTGCCGCCAAAGCAGCGGTTGAAACCGCGCGCATTAATCTGGCCTACACCAAAGTCACCTCGCCAATCTCCGGCCGCATTGGTAAATCCGCGGTCACGGAAGGTGCTCTGGTGCAAAACGGCCAAACCACCGCCCTGGCGACCGTGCAACAGCTGGATCCTATCTATGTTGATGTGACGCAATCGAGCAACGATTTTCTGCGTCTGAAACAAGAGCTGGCCAACGGCAAGCTGCAGCAGGAAAACGGTAAAGCGAAGGTTGAGCTGGTGACAAACGACGGTCTGAAATACCCGCAGAACGGTACGCTGGAGTTTTCTGACGTCACCGTTGATCAGACCACCGGTTCTATCACGCTGCGCGCCATTTTCCCGAACCCGGATCACACTCTGCTGCCGGGGATGTTCGTCCGCGCGCGTCTGGAAGAAGGCGTAAACCCGGATGCGCTGCTGGTTCCTCAGCAGGGCGTAACCCGCACCCCGCGCGGCGATGCCAGCGCGATGGTCGTCGGCGAAGGTGATAAAGTCGAAGTTCGCCAGATTACCGCCACTCAGGCTATTGGTGATAAATGGCTGGTCACCGAAGGGCTGAAAACGGGCGATCGCGTCATCATCACCGGTCTGCAAAAAGTCAGACCTGGCGTGCAGGTTAAAGCGCAGGAAGTCGTTTCTGACGATAAACAGCAAGCCGCAGGCAACGCTCAGTCAGAACAACCCAAGTCTTAACTTAAACAGGAGCCGTTAAGACATGCCTAATTTCTTTATCGATCGCCCCATATTTGCGTGGGTGATCGCCATTATCATCATGCTGGCTGGGGGGTTATCGATCCTCAAGTTGCCGATAGCGCAATACCCGACGATTGCGCCGCCGGCAATTTCCATTACAGCCATGTACCCCGGTGCCGATGCTGAAACCGTGCAGAACACCGTGACCCAGGTTATCGAACAGAACATGAACGGTATCGATCACCTGATGTACATGTCTTCAAATGGCGACTCCACCGGTACAGCAACTATCACCCTCACCTTTGAATCCGGTACCGATCCGGATATCGCCCAGGTACAGGTACAGAACAAGCTGGCGCTGGCAACACCGCTGCTGCCGCAAGAGGTTCAGCAGCAGGGTATTAGCGTTGAAAAGGCATCCAGCAGCTTCCTGATGGTTGTTGGCGTTATCAATACCAACGGCACCATGAATCAGGATGACATTTCTGACTATGTTGCCGCCAACATGAAGGATGCGATTAGCCGTACAAGCGGCGTCGGTGACGTGCAGCTGTTCGGTTCCCAGTACGCGATGCGTATCTGGATGGATCCGAACAAGCTTAATAACTTCCAGCTTACGCCGGTTGACGTGATCAGCGCCCTGAAAGCGCAGAACGCCCAGGTTGCAGCAGGACAGTTAGGCGGTACTCCACCTGTGAAAGGTCAGCAGCTGAACGCCTCCATCGTGGCGCAGACCCGTCTGACCAATACTGAAGAGTTCGGCAACATTCTGCTGAAGGTTAACCAGGATGGTTCCCAGGTGCGTCTGCGCGATGTTGCGAAGATTGAGCTGGGTGGTGAGAACTATGACGTTATCGCGAAGTTTAACGGTCAGCCCGCGTCCGGTCTGGGTATTAAGCTCGCGACCGGCGCGAATGCGCTGGATACCGCCAACGCCATTCGTGCCGAACTGAAGAAAATGGAACCTTTCTTCCCGTCAGGCCTGAAGATTGTTTACCCGTATGACACCACTCCCTTCGTGCAGATCTCCATTCACGAAGTGGTGAAAACGCTGGTTGAAGCCATCATTCTGGTGTTCCTGGTGATGTACCTGTTCCTGCAGAACTTCCGCGCAACGCTGATTCCGACTATCGCCGTGCCGGTTGTACTGCTGGGGACGTTCGCTATCCTCGCGCTGTTCGGCTTCTCGATAAACACCCTCACCATGTTTGGTATGGTGCTCGCCATAGGCCTGCTCGTGGATGACGCCATCGTGGTGGTAGAAAACGTCGAGCGTGTAATGGCCGAAGAAGGGCTGCCGCCGAAAGAGGCCACGCGTAAATCAATGGGCCAGATTCAGGGCGCGCTGGTGGGTATCGCGATGGTGCTTTCCGCGGTATTTATCCCGATGGCCTTCTTCGGCGGTTCTACCGGTGCGATTTACCGTCAGTTCTCGATCACTATCGTTTCCGCGATGGCGCTGTCGGTACTGGTGGCACTGATTCTGACCCCGGCGCTCTGCGCCACGATGCTGAAACCCATCCAGAAAGGCAGCCATGGCGCCACCACCGGCTTCTTCGGTTGGTTTAACCGCATGTTCGATAAGAGCACGCATCACTACACCGATAGCGTAGGCAATATCCTGCGCAGTACCGGTCGTTATCTGGTGCTGTACCTGATCATCGTTGTCGGCATGGCCTGGCTGTTCGTTCGTCTGCCAAGTTCGTTCCTGCCGGACGAAGACCAGGGCGTCTTCCTGAGCATGGCGCAGCTGCCTGCTGGCGCAACTCAGGAGCGTACCCAGAAAGTTCTGGATGAGATGACCGACTATTATCTCACCAAAGAGAAAAACAACGTTGAATCGGTATTCGCCGTAAACGGCTTTGGTTTCGCGGGTCGTGGGCAGAACACCGGTATCGCGTTCGTTTCTTTGAAAGACTGGAGCCAGCGTCCGGGCGAAGAAAACAAAGTTGAGGCGATTACCGGTCGCGCAATGGGGTATTTCTCGCAGATTAAAGACGCAATGGTCTTCGCCTTTAACCTGCCGGCAATTGTTGAACTGGGTACCGCAACGGGCTTTGACTTCCAGCTTATCGACCAGGCGGGACTGGGACATGAAAAACTGACCCAGGCACGTAACCAGCTCTTTGGTATGGTCGCGCAGCATCCTGACGTCTTAAGCGGCGTGCGTCCAAACGGACTGGAAGATACTCCGCAGTTCAAAGTGGACATCGATCAGGAAAAAGCGCAGGCTCTCGGCGTGTCTATCAGCGACATTAACACGACGCTTGGCGCGGCATGGGGTGGTAGCTACGTCAACGACTTCATTGACCGCGGTCGCGTGAAGAAAGTGTATATCATGTCTGAAGCGAAATACCGTATGCTGCCGGAAGATATCGGCAACTGGTACGTACGCGGCAGCGATGGACAGATGGTGCCCTTCTCCGCCTTCTCGACTTCACGCTGGGAATACGGCTCGCCGCGTCTGGAGCGTTACAACGGTCTGCCATCGATGGAAATCCTCGGCCAGGCGACACCGGGTAAGAGTACCGGTGAAGCGATGAACCTGATGGAAGAGCTGGCGGGTAAACTGCCTGCGGGTATTGGTTATGACTGGACCGGTATGTCTTATCAGGAACGGTTGTCAGGCAACCAGGCACCAGCGCTGTATGCTATCTCGCTGATTGTCGTCTTCCTGTGCCTGGCGGCGCTGTATGAAAGCTGGTCGATTCCGTTCTCGGTCATGCTGGTTGTTCCGCTGGGGGTTGTGGGTGCGCTGCTGGCGGCCACCTTCCGTGGATTAACCAACGACGTCTACTTCCAGGTTGGTCTGCTGACCACCATCGGCCTGTCGGCGAAGAACGCGATACTTATCGTTGAATTCGCCAAGGACCTGATGGATAAAGAGGGCAAAGGCCTGATCGAAGCCACGCTGGAAGCCGTTCGTATGCGTCTGCGTCCGATTCTGATGACCTCGCTGGCGTTCATCCTTGGGGTCATGCCGCTGGTTATCAGCTCCGGCGCAGGCTCCGGTGCGCAGAACGCCGTCGGTACTGGCGTAATGGGCGGGATGGTGACCGCGACGGTGCTGGCGATTTTCTTCGTGCCGGTGTTCTTCGTGGTGGTTCGCCGCCGCTTTAGTAAGAAAAATGAGGATATTGAGCACAGCCATCCGGTTGAGCATCATTAATCTCTCCTCTCAGGGCCGCATTTGCGGCCCTTTTCTTTTGTTCCACGTTAAAACGCACGGATTGTTATTGTCTAATTTATAAGCTGAGATATAATATTTAATGATGAGTCGCGGTGCTTATCTCCATTTTTTCCACAATTTTCTTTCCCGTGCCCCCAACTCAGAATATTCTTAATCACTGATTTTATGTATGGTTGTCTCTCTATAACGGCTAAACGCGTCGGCTAACCTGATGAAATATAAGGTCAGCATTCGTTTTTTCCGATCGGGGTAACGGCACGATATAATAAAGTCCGAGGCATTGAGGATAAAAGGACGCTGATAATTGTAATTTTTCGTAATAGCACGATGAAATCTTTTTAAGAGTGGATTATAGTTAAACAGCAAGATTACAATGTATGTGTCAGGTCTGTTAGTCGTGTTCATCCCACAACGGTGTCGATAATCGTCGTTTAAACCACTCAAAAGGGGATGCGTTATGGACGAATACTCGCCAAAAAGGCATGATATTGCGCAGCTTAAATTTCTCTGCGAAACCCTGTATCATGACTGTCTTGCAAACCTGGAAGAGAGCAACCACGGCTGGGTTAATGACCCGACCTCGGCTGTCAATCTTCAGCTTAATGAATTGATCGAGCACATTGCCGCGTTCGCACTTAATTATAAAATTAAGTATGCAGAGGATAATAAGCTGATTACCCAGATTGACGAATATCTGGATGACACTTTCGTCTTGTTCAGCAACTACGGCATTAACAGCGCAGATCTGCAGAAATGGCGTAAATCGGGCAATCGGTTATTCCGCTGTTTTGTCAACGCCAGTCGGGAAAACCCGGTCAGTCTTTCTTGTTAGTATTATTACAATCAAAAGGTGAATTTATGTCTGATAAAACATTAACCAAAGTAGACTATTTGATGCGCTTACGACGCTGTCAGACAATTGATACGCTGGAGCGCGTAATTGAAAAAAATAAATATGAACTTTCTGATAATGAACTGGCGGTATTTTACTCAGCGGCTGACCATCGTCTTGCTGAGCTGACGATGAATAAACTGTATGACAAGATCCCCCCTTCAGTCTGGAAATTTATCCGCTAGTTTATTTCAAATGAAAGTTATACATCTCGTGCCAAAAACGCCCCTCTCTTGTGATGATAATAAGTGTGACAGCGCTCACAGATGTTGGCTCAATGTGAATATGAAACCGGTTTCTTTTTTATACTATGGCGGCCTAACGATAAGGAAATAAGGAAGCCTCCATGAGTGAAGAGAAACAAAAAATGATTGCCGGCGAACTGTATCTGGCAGGTGACGCCACGTTGAAAGCCGATCGTCTGCGGGCCAGACAGCTGCTGCACCGCTACAATCATTCAGCGCCTGAAGAACGTGAATTAAGAAACGCATTACTTTCTGAACTGCTTGGGCGCGCCAGTGACGCGTATATCGAACCCACATTTCGCTGTGACTATGGCTACAATATCCTCCTCGGCAAAAATTTCTACGCTAACTTTGATTGCGTCATGCTTGACGTCTGTCCAATTCATATTGGCGATAACTGCATGCTGGCGCCGGGCGTGCATATTTATACCGCTACGCATCCCCTTGACCCTGTCGACCGCAATAGTGGTCAAGAGTACGGAAAACCCGTCACCATTGGCCACAATGTGTGGATTGGCGGCCGGGCAGTGATTAATCCAGGCGTCACTATCGGCGACAATGCCGTGGTGGCGTCGGGGGCCGTCGTAGTAAAAAATGTGCCAGCTAACGCCGTCGTCGGCGGAAACCCGGCGCGGATAATCAAAATGCTGGAGAGCGAAAAACGGTAACTGTTATGCTTTTATGCAACCAATCTGTTACTTTCCCCATAGATTTACGCAACATAAAATAGCCTTCAGGCTGAGCCCGGTTTGTCACGCCTGGATACGGGCTCATGGCAGAATTTGGGGAATAAGATGACAGAAATACAGCTGCTGCTGAAGAGCACCATTGATGAGCTTAATGTGAAAGAGAAGCGTGACAACCGTCCGCGTTTTAGCATTAGCTTTATTCGCAACCATCCATGGCTTTTTGTCGCCATGTACGCGGCTTTCCTGGCCACGCTTATTGTAATGCTCCGTTCCGAAACGCTGGTAGATTCTGTCTGGCTGTTAATTGTGTTATTTGTTCTGCTAAACGGTTTCTTCTTCTTCGACGTCTACCCACGCTATCGTTATGAAGATATTGACGTTCTTGATTTCCGCGTGTGCTACAACGGTGAATGGTATAACACCCGATTTGTCCCTGACCAGCTGCTTGAACGCATCCTGCAATCGCCACGCGTTGGCGGCGAACAAAAGGCCCAGCTACAAAAAATGATCGCCACCAAAGGCGAACTCTCCTTTTACGATGTGTTTTCCCTTACCCGCGTCGGTCCAGCACAATAAGGCGGTTCAGCGTCCGTACCGCAGCCATAAAATGTGAGGCTGACGTATTACCGTAGCCCAGAACAAAGCCGCTTCGCGCCGTTTTTACATCCAGGTAAAAACGGCTTAATGCCCCGGGTGCAAGCTGAAACCGCCGGGCCTGCTGCACAATCGCCTGGTCATCTACGTTGTCGATAGCGACGGTCAGGTGCAGGCCCCCCTCTCCGCCAAACAGTTTATAAGGATGCCTGAGCTCTTGAGCCAGAATCTCCCGCAGCTGCTGCTGACGTTTGCGGTATAAACGGCGCATGGCGGCTAAATGACGTGCGTAGTGCCCCTCCTCAATGAACAACGCCAGCGCCCTCTGTTCGGCCCGATGGCCGCCGCGTAATAGCGAACCAACGGCGCCACGTGCGGCCTCCGCCAGCGCGGGAGGCATCACCATAAAGCCAATGCGCAGCGCCGGAAATAGCGTTTTGCTGAATGTCCCCAGATAAACCACCGGCGCCTGCCTGGCCATCCCCAGCATGGCCGGAATGGGCTCACCGCTGTAGCGAAACTCGCTGTCGTAATCATCTTCAATAATCCATGAATCATGCCGGCGGGCATACTCCAGTAGCGCCAGTCGCCTCCCGGCGCTCATCACTGCCCCGCAGGGGTATTGATGGGAAGGTGAAGTAAAGATCAATCGCGGCGCTTCACTATCATTATGACTATCAAAACGCATCCCTTCATGATCCACCGGCACGCCCTCTATATGAAGTCCGGATTTGAGAAAGATGCTTTTTGCTCCCGGATAGCCGGGTTCTTCTACCCATGCCGTATCGCCAGCGACGCTCAGCAAATGCGTGCATAAATCGACGCCTTCCAGCGCACCTTCCGTAATCACAATCTGGCTGGCTTCACAGCGGATCCCCCGCGAGAGCGCAAGGTGGCGGGCAATGGCTTTTCGCAGTACGAGCTCTCCCTGCGCATCGCCGTAGCCCAATAATGCGCTTCCCTCTTCACGCAGTACGCGATCCAGGAGCCGGCGCCAGATGGAAAGCGGAAAGTAGTTAACCGCAGGCATTCCCGGCGTAAAGAGCAGCGTGGGTGAATCACGATGGATTGCCGCCGGTAATCCCTGTAAGTATTCAGGGAGCACAATATGGCGCGCCTCAACGTCTCCCTCTCCCTGAGTTCCTAAAGGCG
Source organism: Klebsiella sp. OBRC7 (assembly GCF_000293135.1). Lineage (NCBI taxonomy): Bacteria > Pseudomonadati > Pseudomonadota > Gammaproteobacteria > Enterobacterales > Enterobacteriaceae > Klebsiella > Klebsiella sp. OBRC7. Next base: position 29,296 of record NZ_ALNJ01000086.1, read on the forward strand.
CGACGGACGTCCCCTGGCGGCTACGTAATAAATACCCCTCTATCGCCAGCTGCTCCAGCGCGCCGTTGATGGTGTTGCGCGACAGTCCCAAACGCTGGGCCATGGCGCGCGAGCCGGGTAAACGGCTATCACCTGCCAGCGCCCCTGCAAAATCGCCTCGCGTAGTGTCTGATAGAGTGTACGCTGTAGAGTTCCACCTCCCCTGCCGCGCAGGGCCTGCTCCAGTAAAGCAAAAAAAGCATCATCCGGAATATTCATCATCGCTCCTCGTGGCACCATAAAAACATACTCATGTGGTTCTTTTTATGGAACCAATAAGCGCCTAATCTTGCAGCATTCACCCGCCAAAGGAAAACCTCATGAGCCATCTTAATCAATTCGATCAACCCGTTGGCGCAGCCCTGCCCGACTGGCAGCCCCGTCCACATCCTGAAAGGTTGAATCTGCAAGGTCGCCTTTGCCGGCTTGAGCCATTGCGCTCCACGCACGCCGGTGCGCTGTTTGACGCCCATCGGCTGGCCCCGGACACCCGAAGCTGGACGTGGCTGCTGCGTGATCCGGATAACAGCGTAGAGGAATACCGCGCGTGGATAGAGCGCGTTTCCGGGCATGCCGATCCCATTCACTTTGCCGTGATAGATCAGCAAACTGACCAGCCCGTCGGCTCACTGGCGCTGATGAGAATCGATGCTAAAAATGGCGTTGTTGAAGTCGGCCACGTTCACTTCTCGCCTTTACTAAGCCGGACGGCGATGGCCACTGGGGCCCAATGGCTGCTGATGCATTATATTTTCGCAACGCTCGGCTATCGTCGCTACGAGTGGAAATGCAACAGTTTGAACGAGCCTTCACGCCGGGCGGCGCTGCGGCTGGGATTTCAGTATGAGGGGCGTTTTCGTCAGGCGCTGGTGATAAAGGGCCACAACCGAGATACCGACTGGTTTTCGATTATCGATTCCGAGTGGCCGCATATTGACAAGGCAATGCAGCAGTGGCTGGCCGCCGACAACTTTAGCGCCGACGGCCGGCAGTTACGAACGCTGGAGAGCTTCCGTTAACGTCTCTTCTTGCGCCCCTGGACGGCCTTAAAGCGAGGATTACTTTTGCAGATAACGTATAGCCGCCCTTTACGCTTGACGATCTGGCAATCCGGGTGGCGCTGTTTCGCGCTACGCAATGAGTTGAGCACCTGCATTATTTACTCCTTTTCGCATCAATAAAACCGCCGAAGCGCTGGCGGAAACGCGCGGTGCTGCCTTCATTGTTGAAGGCCTTCTGTTTACCGGTGTAATACGGATGCGATTTGGAGGAGACATCGAGCGTTACGTAGGGATACGTCTCACCTTCCAGCTCAATTTCACGCTCGGTACGGATCGTTGATCCGACTTTGAAGTATTCGTTGGCGCTGGTATCGTGAAAAACCACCGTGCGATAATGCGGATGAATATTGGGTTTCATAGCGACCTCAATCATTACGTTATAACATAACATTATGGTACGCCGGGTGAATACAAAGATCAACCCTGAGAATGGAAGGGGCTAAAGGGCGGCCCAGGCCGCCCGTTGCGGATTAAGGATTAAGCTGATGCGCCAGCGCTCTGAGCTGTTCGGCAATAGACTGCAGGTTTTTGCCCGGCTCCGTTTTCGGCCCGGTAGAGTGGCGCACGACCAGACGAGCCGGAAGGATAGAAGAAGTATGAGATGTCTCGCGATCGCCACTATCGAGAAGGCGCCGGACGGCCTCTTTTCCTTGTAAATCAAGATCCAGCGAAACGGTGGTGAGCGCCGGGTAAAAGAACGAACTCTCATAGGTGTCATCATAACCAATAACCGATTTTTCCCCCGGAATCGGCACCTGGTGCTGGTGAAACGCGCTCAGTACGCCCAGCGCCATCTGATCGTTACCCACCAGAACGGCGGTAAAGTTTGGCGTCTCCCGCAGCATTTGTAGCGCCCCGGCATAGCCGCTCTGCGCATCCCAGTTACCGCGAATCACCGTGACCGGCTGTAGGCCATATCCCTCAAGGGTCTCAATCCAGCTCTTCAGACGCAGTTTGGCCGATACCGAGCTTTCCGGGCCGGCTAGCAGCGCGATCTCCCGATGCCCCATTTCATAGAGATATTTGACGCTGGCCCGGGTGCCGTCAGCCGGGTTAAACGAAACGTTAAACACGGAGCTGTAGGGGTCAACATCTAAAAAAAGACAGACAATATCATCGTTATCAGCGGCAATTTTTTGAGCCAGTTCAGTCTCCAGCGGCACGTTGATGATGACCTTATCCACCAGTTGAGACTTCAGTTCATTAATGGAATCTTGAATACTTTGGTTGACGCTCTCATCGATCATAGAGATGAGTACCTGATAGCCTTCCACATTCGCATAGCGTTTTACCGCAGCAGCCACCTGAGAAGGCGCGTGCAATGCGAGGGAGATGGTGACCAGGCCCACGGTGCGGCTTTGCTTTCCTACAAGCTGCTGCGCCAGGCGGTTTGGGACATAGCGTAGCTCCTCGATGGATTTCTCCACCTTGCTGCGTGTGGCTTTGGATACATTAGCAGATTTGTTGAGTACCCTGGACACGGTCTGATAGGAGACGCCCGCATGGCGAGCAACGTCTTCTAAGGTCGCGCTTTTAGACTTCATAGTCCGGTTCCTTATGTTGTTATCCCTGGATTGTAACAGGGGCAATGTGAAAAAACGCTCATCGCCGCGTCCTACGAACCACAATCACCACAAAAAGTATTACGCTCACAATACAACAAATTGTGAATGGACTCACTAGTCGTAACAAAACCCGCCAATTTATTTGCAGTTAATCACACTATAGCGATCATTCAATTGCCTGAATTCGGGTTTAGGCATTTTATGACATCGGTTATGTGAACGTAATACAAAACAATAAGAGGATAGACATGAACACTACGCTGCGCACACTCTCCGCTGCGTTGGCCGCTGCGCTGATTTCACCATCCGTGTTTGCTGCTTCCGCCACGCTTCCGGGTATCGATTTTCATGGCTATATGCGCGCCGGGGTTGGGGTCTCCGGCGACGGTAGTCAGGCCGAATGGCAAAAAAACAAAATTGGCCGTCTGGGTAATGAGTCCGATACCTACGGCGAGCTGGAGCTGGGATCAGAGGTCTATAAGAAGAATGACGTGAGCTTCTATCTTGATAGCATGGTCAGCATGGTCTCTGACGGTTCTAACGATAACGAAACCACGCTCGATGATGATGCCCAATTCGGCCTGCGCCAGCTCAACCTGCAAATAAAAGGGCTGGTCCCCGGCGATCCGAACGCGGTCATTTGGGGCGGTAAACGCTACTACCAGCGCCACGATCTCCACATCATTGATACCAAATACTGGAACATTTCCGGATCCGGTGCCGGGATCGAAAATTATACGCTCGGCCCGGGGGCCGTTTCATTTGCCTGGATCCGCGGCGATGCCAATGACGTCGACTACCGCGTCGATGGCGATAGCAACGTCAACATTAACTACCTCGACCTGCGCTACGCAGGCTGGAAGCCGTGGGCCGGTTCGTGGACCGAATTTGGTATCGACTACGCGATGCCGAATACCACTAAAAAGCAGGACTCCTACGGTGGTCTGTACGATGCTGAAAACGGCGTCATGCTGACCGGTGAAATCAGCCAGGATATGCTGGGTGGTTACAACAAAACGGTGCTGCAGTACGCAAACAAAGGGCTGGCGCAGAACATGGTTTCCCAGGGCGGCGGCTGGTACGACATGTGGAACTACGTCAATGACGCCACCGGATACCGCGTGATTAATACCGGTTTAATTCCGATTACCGAAAAGTTCTCCTTTAACCACGTTCTCACCTGGGGCTCCGCGGACAACATCACCGATTACACGGATAAAACGCGCATGCTGTCGCTGGTGGCTCGCGGGCAGTATCAGTTCACCGAATACGTGCGCCTGATTGGCGAAGTGGGTGGCTTTTACCAAAAAGATAGCTACAAGAACAATACTGATTATAAGCAGGCCGGTGAGAAATATACCATCGCGCTGGGCCTGGCCGATGGCCCTGACTTTATGTCTCGCCCGGAACTGCGCATTTTCGCTTCGTATCTGAATGACTCTGAAAACGGTAAACCGTTCGAAGATAAAACAGCCAATAATACGTGGAACTTTGGTGTACAGGTCGAGGCCTGGTGGTAGTCGTCATTTAACTGTTTTATCTCCAGCTGTAAGGTCGTTAATTACCCTCCGGTAATCATTATTGCCATTGAATGCTTTGTTTTTTTCGGGATAACTCATTATTGCGTTATCCCGTTTTATTTTATTTACGGCTGGCAAAGTGTTCGTCAAGTAATTGACGCAAAGCATCCGACTGTTTACCGAAAATAGCATGTACCTGCTGCCCAAGGATAATAACGCCAAGCGCTCCCTGCTGCTGTAGCCTCTGAGAGTCAACAATCGACAGATTATTCACCGTGACGCGTAAGCGGGTGATACAGGCGTCAACGTTGACAATATTCGCCTCGCCGCCAAAAGCCTGAATTAAACGTTCAATCTGTTGTTGTTCCGCCGGGCTTAACGTTACCGCCGGACGAGACTGGGAGAAGTAATTCAGAAAGGATTTTAAACTCACCATAATAGACTCCTGATAAGCAGATAAAAAAACGCCTGCTCTTGTGAGCAGGCGTGGATAGAGAAAAATTACGCGTGACGACTGAGAATGCGGCAATCCCACGCTTTTAAGGTCAACGGCGCGTTCAGTGCCGTGCCGGTGAGACTGTCCTGATAGCCCTGCGGTAAGGTCACCTGCTGCTGCTGCGCGCTGTAGTTTTGCAGGAACACGTAGGTGGTCTCACCGTCCGTCCGTGCGGTCGCCACCACCCCCGGCGGGAAATCGGCCGCCACCGCACGCGGCAGCGACAGCTCTTTACTTATGGCGGTGAAGAAGTCCCGCTGGAAAGCCAGATCGTTGCGCGAAGCGACGTGCCAGGCCTTACCTTTACCCACGTGATTGACGGTAACCGCTGGTCTTCCCGCGTAAAAATCATCGCGGTAGGTCGCCAGAGGCTGCGCCGTTTCGGCATGGATCAGTTCACACAGATGGCGTACCTGATACGGTCCCTGCAGGCCCCCTTCATTGCCCGCCAGCCCCTGCACCAGATTGCGTTCGCCGTCGTTCAGGCAGTCAATCTCTTCCGCCCAAATGCCCAGCAGTTTACGCAGCGGGCCCGGGAAACCACCGAGATGGCAAAGGTCGGATTCGTTAACAATACCCGTCCAGTATGTTGTAACTAAATAGCCACCGTTAGCCACAAAGGCCTCGGCGCGTTCGGCAAAGCCGTCGCGAACCATATACAGCATTGGCGCAATGACCAGTTGGTAAGCGCTCAGGTCAACGTCGGCATCGATGATATCTACCGCAATTCCCTGTTCCCAGAACGGACGATAGTGCTCATTGACGGTATTTTCATACTCCATGCCGAGATTTCGCGGCCCCTGTGCATCATCCAGCGCCCAGCGGTTTTGCTGGTCGAAGATAATCGCCACTTTTGCATCCGTCCGGCAGCCCACGACGCCCGGCAGCTGGCTTAATATCTCGCCGAGCGCCGTCACTTCACGACCCACGCGCGTATCCAGATGACCGACATGATCGATAATCGCACCATGAAACTTCTCAACTGAACCGCGGCTCTTACGCCACTGGAAGTACTGCACCGAATCCGCGCCGTGCGCCACCGCCTGCAGAGAAGAGAGAATATGCATTCCCGGTTTCTTCAGCTTACTGGTCGGCTGCCAGTTGGTCGCACTCGGGGTGGATTCCATTAATACAAACGGTTTGCCGCCCTTCAGGCTGCGCATCATGTCATGATACATAGCGGTGTAGCAGGCCAGCGTGGTTTCATCTTTATCACGGTGCCACATGGGGTAGCTGTCCCATGAGATAAAGTCCAGCACCTGCGCCAGCTGCCAGTAGTCGTAATCGTAGAAATACTCCATAAAGTTGGTTGTTACCGGCAGCGCAGCATTCGCCGCTTTCAGCGGCGCAATTTCGTGGCGGCAGAAGTCCGTCACCTGAGCGGTATTGAAGCGATGCCAGTCCAGGTTCAGACCATGAATGGAGACTTCCCCCTGCGGGGCCGGAGATTCGATCTGCGACCAGTCGCTGTAGGTGTGGCTCCAGAAGGTGCTCCACCAGGCGTGATTGAGATTATCCAGCGTTTCATAGCGCGCTTTCAGCCAGTCGCGGAAACGCTCCTGGCACAGGCTACAGTGGCACTCTCCGCCGTATTCATTGGAGATATGCCAGCCCAACACCGCCGGATGCTGCGAGTAGCGCTCCGCCAGCAGGGAATTTATTTTCAGGGTTTTATCACGGTAGACCGGCGACGACATACAGTGGTTATGACGCCCACCGTGCAGCGCAGGCACCCGATCGCGACCGACGCGCAGGACCTGAGGATATTTCTGCGACATCCAGGCCGGGCGCGCGCCGCTTGGGGTCGCGAGAAAGACATGAATGCCGGCGGCATAGAGTTTATCCAGGATACTGTCCAGCCAGCCAAACTCAAATACGCCTTCCTGAGGTTCAAGTTTCGCCCAGCTAAATATCCCTACCGACATGACATTACATTTTGCCTGCTGCATCATGGCAATATCTTTATCGATAATATCGGGATAGTTCTCCCACTGCTCCGGGTTATAGTCGGCGCCATGCAATAGCGCATTGACCTTCGGACTCAAAGGCGCAAATTTTTTCATAATAAACATCCTGAAGTGTAAAGCTGAATAATTAATTGAATACCTTCATCGACGGCAATGCTTTTCCCTGGCAATCAAACAGCGCCTGATTTTCCCGGGCATTCCCCTCTTTCCATTCATCATGGATATATTTCATTCCGGCAGGCGTCGCCCAGGTATTTCCCGGTACGGCAATCCACGTCGGCTCCCAATAAAAAATACCTTTACCGCGGTGGTCCGGTACGTCCGCAACGGCCTGCATTAAGTCGTGAATATAATTATATTGCCCCTGTACGGTGGCAGGATAACCGCCATCCTTTTCCTCTTTCGCCTGGAAACTATTTTCGGCGTTGTCGCAGTTTTCCAGGGTATAGGCGTAAGCGGCTTCCACCACTATCACGTCTTTGTTATAGCGCTTGCTGATATCGTCCATATTGGCTTTCAGCGCGCTAATCGGACCGTTCCAGTAGGTGTACATCGACAGACCAATGATGTCGTAAGGCACGTTGCGCTTGCTGATTTCATCAAACCACCAGCGGAAGGTGTCGTTTTTCGTGCCTTCGGCCAGATGAAGCATAATTTTAATCTGCTCGCCGCCGGTGAGGTTTTCCTTCAGGCCGTCAATGGCGGCGTTAAGCAGCCCCGCCAGGCGATCGAACTCGCCGCCGCCCTGCCCCCAGCTTTTGCCCTCCGGCCACAGCATACCGCCGTTGATCTCGTTGCCGATCTGGACCATATCCGGCAGCACCCCCTCCTGCTTAAAGCGGGCAATCGTGTCGCGGGTGTAGTCGTGGATCGCGGTTTTCAGCTGCGGATAATCCATTTTCTCCCAGGCCTTCGGCTTGAACTGCTTGCCCGGATCGGTCCAGAAATCGCTATAGTGAAAATCAAGCAGCAGCTTCATACCCTGCGCTTTTGCGCGCTTCGCCAGCGCCAGCGTCGCCGCCAGATCGTTATCGCCGCCGCCGTAACGCTGACCCTGGGCGTCTTTTGGATCCACCCACAGGCGCAGGCGAACATAGTTCACGCCGTCGGCCTTCAGAATCGCGATCGGATCCTGCGGCTGATTACTGTGGTTAAAGAACTTCGCGCCGTGCTTTTCCGCATCCAGCAGCGTGGAGATATCCGCGCCTTTAATAAAATCAGCGGGCATATTGCTAAACGCCTTCGTTTGCAGCGCATCTGCCGCCAGCGTACCGGCGGAAAAACAGCATGCCAGAGAAACAGCAAGCCACGCGGGTGTTAATCTTTTCATGGGGTTATCCTTTTGTACTGCCTGAGGTGAGGCCGGAAACAAAGTATTTTTGTAGCGCCAGATAGAGAATCGCCACCGGGACGGCAATCAGCACCGCGCCCGCCGCGTAGGTGGTGTAGCTGGCGCCCATTTTCTGCGCTACCAGGTTATACAGGCCAATCGGCAGCGTGTATTTATCCGGGGTACGCAAAATGGTGCTGGAGAGGATGAAATCCCCCAGCGGGCCGGTAAATGAAAACAGCGCCACCACCGCCAGAATCGGCTTCGACAGCGGCATAATGATTTCGATAAAGATGCGGAAGCTGCTGGCGCCATCCATCCGCGCGGATTCATCCAGATCTTTGGGGATCGCGTCCAGATACCCCTTCATGAGCCAGGTATTCATCGGGATCATGCCGCCAACGTAGATCAGCACCAGCGCCAGATGGCTATTGATCAGCCCCAGCAGCTGAGAGAGAACAAAGATCGCAATCAGCGCCGAGAACTGCGGGATCATCTGCAGCAGCAGAAACAGCATCAGCCCGTTCTGCCGCCCTTTGAAACGAAAGCGGGAGAACGCATAGGCCGTGAAGCTCACGCTGATTAAGGTCAACGCCATGGTCATGAAGCTGATTTTCATCGAGTTCCAGTACCAGGTGAGATAATTCACATTGCCGTTAAACAGATCCGCGTAATGCTGGAACGACAGGTTTTCAGGAATAATCGACGTACTCAGCAGACTGTTCCCGGCGTTCAGAGACGCCCCTACCGTCCAGACCAGCGGATATATAATGATCGTCGATACAAAGAGGACCACCAGCCAGGTGAGAGACAGGCGAATCCACTTTTCGCGTTTAATACTCGGTGATTTAGCCATGTTGCTTCCCTTACGCCATGTCGTCGTTTTTGAAGGATTTCGTGGCGCGGAACTGCCACAACGCCAGGCCGACGACAAAAATCGACAGCAGAATCGTGATGGTGGCCGCGATGGCGTATTGCGAAGACGACATTGTTAATTTGTAGATCCACGACACCAGAATATCCGTACCGCCGGCATTCGACCCGGCTACTGCCGGCCCGCCGTTATTGAACAGGTAGATGATATTGAAGTTGTTAAAGTTGAAGGTGTACTGAGTGATGATGATCGGCGCAATGGAGTAGAGCACCAGCGGCAGAGTAATGGTCCGCAGGCGGGTAAACGCGCTGGCGCCGTCCATGGTGGCCGCTTCATACAGATCGTCCGGGATCGCCTGCAGGACGCCGGTGGTCATGGCGAAAACAAACGGAAAGCCCAGCCAGGTTTGCATCATGATCAGCGCCGTTTTAGTCCAGAACGGGTCGGTCAGCCAGGCCTTCGGCGTGATGCCAAAGAAGGACAAAATGGCGTTGTTAATCACCCCGAATGAATCATTGAACATGCCGGCAAAAACCAGAATCGTCACGAAGCCCGGCACCGCCCACGGCAGAATGAAAATTGTGCGGATCATCGGCTTAAAGCGCAGATCTTTCTGGTTGACCAGAATCGCCAGCAGCACGCCGACGGTACATTGCAGGGTCGTCGCCAGTAGCGTCCACACCACCGTCCACTGCAGTACGTCAAAGAAGGTCGAGCGCCAGATGGATAATGTGAAGATATTGATGAAGTTTTTGAATCCCACCCAATCCACCAGCTTCGCCGGCGGCGTGTGATAAAGGTTGTAGTTAGTAAAGGCGATAGCAAAACCAAACAGGATCGGGAAGATGACCACAAACACCAGCAGTATGAAGCCGGGCGTGATCATCAGATACGGGAAACCCTCGCTGAGCAGCATCTGATACTGCTTGCGTACGCTATTCAGCGCCATGCCTTCATCGCGCTTTTTGCCGTTAACCCAGGCATCGCGCAGCGAGAGGAAATAGACCAACAAACCAAATGCGATAATCAGTACGCTGATTATCCCTTCCGCCAGCAGGAAAATAGAGTTATCCCGCGGGACTTCCTCGCCTAAGGTATATAACCCCCACAGGCCTTCGCTGAGAAAGTCATAGAAAATGCTCATAAAACTGCTCAGCAGCACCAGGAAGACAATCCCCTTCAGCCACTGGCGGTGATAAAACTGCCCAAAACCCGGCACGATAGCCAGCAACAGGCCGCACCACGCATGGCGTCCTGCGCCGCGCGCTTCGGCAATATTTTCGCTGGGATTGATAATCACACACGACTCCTTCTGAAAACGGGAGGACGGCCCTCCCGTTCTGTTACATCACCGGATTATTGATTGCTGGCCTGCATGGCTTCGATCTGCATTTTGATCTGCTTTTCAGCGTTATCGAGCGCTGCCTTCGGCTCCTGTTTACCGGTCAGGCTAAGCTCGAGCGCGGCGTTCGCCGGGCCCCATACCTCTCCCATTTCCGGGATCCCGGGCATCGCCGTCGCCCGCGCTGACTGCACCGCCACCGCGCTGGCCTTTTCGTCATTCTTAATCAGCGGATCGTCAATCATGGCCTTCAGCGGCGGGATTTCCCCGGTGGCGACATAGCGCGCTTTCACGTACTGCGGCTGGTTGATGAACTCGATAAACTGCTGCGCCAGCGCTTTATCTTTACTCCACGTCGAGACGACATAGCCCTTCACGCCGAGGAAGGAGCTCATCGGTTTGCCATCCGGCAGCGTCGGCAAAGGCGCGACGCCATAATGAATGCCTGCCGCTTCATACGGCTGGAAGGCCCACGGGCCGTTAATCACCGCAGCCGCTTTCTTCTCGGTGAACAGCGAGTCGATGGCGTTCAGCCCGTTATCGCCGAGGATCCCCGCCGGGAATACCTTGTCGGTGTAGAATTTTTTCAGGAAAGTCACCGCTTCCACCGCGCCGGGCTTATTCAGGCCGACATCCTGCGGGTTGAAGCCGCCTTTGTCGTTTTTGCCAAAGATATAGCCGCCCATTGGGCCAATAGCGCCCCAGCTGTAATAGATCTGGTCAAACTTCGCCAGCAGGCCGTACTTACCCTCTTCGCGCTGCTTCTTCGAATAGTCGAACCACGCCTGCAGGCTATCCAGCGGCTTATCGATCAGGTCTTTGTTGTAAATCAGCACCAGGGTTTCCACCGCTTTCGGTACGCCGTAAAGCACGTTATCCATATGGAACGCGTTGATTGATGCCGGCGTAAATGCCTCCTGCTTCGCCTGGTCCAGCGTCAGGGGAGACAGCAGTCCCTGGACGACCGCACCGCCTAGCTGGTCATTAGGGATCACCAGCACGTCCGGGCCAATGCCCGCCGGGCCATCAAGGCGCAGCTTTTCCAGCTGCTGGGCGTACGGCATTTCCTGCACGTTCACCTTAACGTTGAACTGCTTTTCAAAATCGCTTACCGCGGCCTTAATGCCGTCGGATTTTTTGATGTCTTCCCAGACGTTGAGCTGTCCGGCCGCGTGCGCCTGCAGGCTAACCAGCTGCCCGGCAGCCAGAGTAGTAAGGATCAGTGCAGCAAGAGTGTTCTTTTTCATTATCAACCTCATGTGAAGGTATAACAATTTAATGGTTTTTATTGGGCGATGTGACTTCCGAGAATCTTTCAGTTAACTGATAAACGGTGATTCATCAACAAATATGCCGTTATTCCTGATTTGTTATACGGTACGCTTTGAATGCTGACAAAACTACTGAAAGCTGCCAGTTGTGTGATCGTGATTGCAGAAATGAAACATCGATATAGGGCGCTAAAACTCTGGAAGTTATAGTCACTGCATGATTTTAGTGTCGTTGAGCATCGCCAGGCTGAATTGTTACACGTTATACAAATAATGCGTCACAGCCCAAATCCCAACGGCAAAAACGGCTACTAACCCGGGGAATGTTGATGTCCAATATACGACTGAGGAATGTCACCAAACGGTTCGGCAGTACAGTGACGCTGCATCAGGTAAATCTTGATATTGAAGATGGCGAGTTTGCGGTTTTCGTCGGTCCGTCAGGCTGCGGCAAATCGACGCTACTGCGAATGATTGCCGGTCTCGAAGAGGTGAGCGAAGGTGAAGTGCTTATTGGCGATGAGGTGATGAATGATGTCGTTCCTGCCCATCGCGGCGTCGCCATGGTATTCCAGTCCTATGCGCTCTACCCGCATATGACGGTAGCGGAAAATATGGGCTATGGCCTGAAGGTGAATAAAGTGCCAAAAGATGAAATTCGCCGCCAGGTTGAAATGGTGGCGAAAACGCTGCAGCTCTCTCATCTGCTGGATCGCAAACCTAAGCAGCTTTCCGGTGGCCAGCGCCAGCGCGTGGCGATCGGTCGCGCCATCGTGCGTAATCCACGGGTGTTTATGTTTGATGAACCCCTCTCCAACCTGGATGCCGAGCTGCGCGTTGAGATGCGCCTGCATATTGCTAAACTGCATCATGAACTCAAAACCACCATGGTTTATGTCACCCACGATCAGGTTGAAGCGATGACGCTGGCCGATAAAATCGTGGTAATGAACTACGGCAAAGTTGAGCAGATGGGTTCGCCGATGTCGCTGTATTACAACCCGGTCAATAAGTTCGTTGCGGGATTTATCGGTTCGCCGAAAATGAACTTCCTGCCCGCGACGGTCACCGCATGGCAGCCGGGCCAGCTTAGCGTGAAGATGGCGCAAGATCATAATCTGACGCTCAATATCACTACATCGCCGCTGCAGCCCGGCGCTGCCGTTACCCTCGGTATTCGCCCTGAACATCTCTCAACTGATGTGAATATCGGTACCGTGGTTGAGTTTCAATGTGAAGTCGTGGAGAGACTGGGTAACAACACCTATCTGTTCGGCCAGTGCTACGGCCACGATAACGTCAAAATTCTGCTGCCCGGCGACGTTCATTTCCGTCCATGGCAGAAGATAAGGGTCGCGTTTGACGATCGCTACTGCATGGTCTTCGACGAAAACGACCAGCGGATTAGCGCTGACATCGCTGCGCCGGACGCCCATTAAGCGCAACATATGACTGTCATGATTGCGCTTTAGAATATGAATCTGTGCTGACAACGCTTATTGCCAGCATACCAGCCCTCGTTTTTCTCCGCGACGCTCCAGGCCTTGGGCGTCGCGGTTCATCCACTGTTAGCCCGAATTCGTTGCTATCTTGCGATTCGGGCCTTTTTCTACCCCGTGCTGAACCCTCTTTTATCTTTCGCGTATACTCATCGAACCCCTCAATAAAATAAGGAAATACTCATGACGACCCGGCATCAGGTGAGTCTGGTTACAGGGGTATTGATACTCGCCATTATCCTGCCGGTCGCGCTGAGCATCTGGCTGGCAATGCAGCAGGCCAAAGAGCAATTTTATAGCGAACTGGACAACTTTTCCGTCCGCGTACTGGCCCGCGTTCAGCAGGTTGCCGATCAGGCAAGAGAGGCGCTGAACGAAGCTGATGCGCATGCGGCTACCACCTGCAGTCCGCAGCATTTGCTCACGATGCGACGGATCGCCTATACCCATCGCTACGTTCAGGAAGTGCTGTGGTTACATGAGGGTATTCCGCAGTGCTCTTCCCTCGAAGATCATCAGGTTTCGGTTACCTTTCCTGCACCCGACCATATCACGGCCGATGGCTATCGTACCTGGCTTACCTCAGTTAACGACCTGGGTCTGAAACATAAAATGACGGCCATGGGTAGTGAGCATCACGTGGTGATGATCGATCCCGTGTCGTTTATCGATGTCATTCCATTAGGCCATGAAGAGATTCACACGCTCTTGTTCGGCACGCAGCGCGATCAAATCATCATTAGCAGTAAACCGCTCAACGCTGCCGTCTGGGAGAAAATTAAGCATCAGTATGCCAGGACCCTAACCCTCGATAGCACCGTTTATCGTATTCATCGTCTCCCGGATCTGGGGCTGGCCATTGCCACCTGGTCCTCGACGGTGCCGCTGCAGAAAAAGCTACATCAGCAGCTGATGCTGTGGCTGCCGATCGGTCTGTTCACCAGCCTTCTGGCCTCATTTCTGCTGCTTCGCCTGCTGCGGAGGCTGCGCTCGCCGCGTAATGGGATGCTGGACGCGCTGAATTCCCATGCCATTCAGGTCTATTACCAGCCCATTATTTCGCTACAGAGTGGAAAGATCGTCGGCGCGGAGGCGCTTGCTCGCTGGAGGCAGCCCGATGGCAGTTTCTTATCGCCAGATATTTTTATTCCGCTTGCCGAACAAACCGGGCTGATAACCCGCTTAACCGAAGATATTGTACGGAAAATATTTACCGATCTCGGTACCTGGCTGCGGCAGCGCCCGGAGATACATATCTCGATAAACCTGTCGGTTGATGATTTGCGTTCGCCAAAGCTGCCGATGCTGTTACAAGAGCAGCTTCAGCGCTGGGGAATCAGCGCTCAGCAGATCATTCTGGAAATCACCGAGCGCGGTTTTGTCGACCCGCAAACCACTCTGCCAGTCATCGCCGGCTATCGTCAGGCCGGACACCGTATCTCCATCGATGACTTCGGCACCGGCTATTCCAGCCTGAGCTATTTACAAAAGCTGGACGTTGACACTCTAAAAATCGATAAAGCATTTGTCGATACGCTGGAGTGTGAATCGCTGACGCCGCACATCATTGAAATGGCGAAAGCGCTCAATCTGGCGACCGTCGCAGAAGGCGTCGAAACCGAAAGCCAACGCGACTGGCTGCGCATGCATGGCGTGCTGTATGCCCAGGGCTGGCTTTATAGTAAGGCGCTGCCAAAAGAGAAATTTATTCTGTGGGCCGAGAATAACCTTAAGGCGTATTCATCGCCGTCCGGAACACATGATGACTGAGCCTATTTCAGATAGGATTTTATCACCTGCATCACCACATCAAGGTCAGCCTCACGCTGACCTTCTTCCGGCTCCTTCACGACATGATCCGTTAAATGCCCCTGGATAACCTGCATCATCATGCCGTTTACCGCACCGCGAATGGCAGCCAGCTGCTGTAGAACCTCTGCGCATTCATGCTCGCGGTTAAGCATTTTTTCCAGCGCGGCGCTTTGCCCCTGAATTTTCTTCAATCGGGTCAATAACATCTTCTTGTGACGAACGGTATGTGACATTTCGCAATCCACTATTTGATTAATCGATCGTTTCCACTAACGACCCTTGTATGCAATCAGAACAGCATAACATGCCCTACTCCCCCGGAGTATTTTTCTACTGGGGGGTAGTATTTGTGTACTGGGGGGGGGGTAGCATACAAGCACTTTTTAGTTAGGGATCACGTTATGAACGATTTCGCTTCACTCCTGCAGCAGGGCAACGCCTGGCTATTTATTCCCAGCGCGATTCTGCTGGGCGCGCTGCACGGCCTTGAGCCCGGGCACTCAAAAACCATGATGGCGGCATTTATCGTGGCGGTGCGGGGAACATTAAAGCAGGCGGTGCTGCTGGGGCTGGCGGCAACGGTATCGCATACGGCGGTGGTCTGGCTGGTGGCCATGGCAGGCCTGTGGCTCGGCCGCGGCTGGAATGCACAAACGTCGGAACCCTGGTTTCAGCTGATCTCAGGGGGCCTTATCGTACTGATTGCCTGCTGGATGCTGGCGCGTACCTGGCGCGAATCGCGTTCACATACCCATACCCATGAACATGAACATGAACATGAACATGAACATGAACATGAACATGAACATGAACATGAACATGAACATGAACATCATCACGATCGCCACCTTGCGCATCAACATCATCCTCACGCTCACCAACCTTCGCGGGTTGCCGCCGATGACTGGCAGGACGCCCATCAGCGCGCGCATGCGCAAGCGATCAATCGCCGCTTTAACGGCCAGCGGGTCACCACCGGGCAGATCGTCTTATTCGGACTGACCGGGGGACTCATTCCCTGCCCGGCATCCATTACCGTGCTGCTCATTTGCCTGCAGTTGAAAAAGTTCTCGCTGGGGGCAACCCTGGTACTGGGGTTTAGCGTTGGGCTGGCAATCACCCTGGTGGCTTCCGGCGCAATTGCCGCCCTCAGCCTCAAGCACGTGGCAAACCGCTGGCCCGGGCTGAACGATCTCTCGCGCAAAGCGCCGTGGATTTCCGGCACCCTGATTATGGGGGTGGGTTTTTATATGCTGCTGCATGGCTGGAGTCATCTGTAGCGCGTCTATCGCCATCCCCAAAAGCGATGGGGATGGCAAAGATGAATTACTCATCCAGAAGCGGGGCAAAGCCGCCGTATATCATTCGTTTTCCATCAAAGGGCATCGATTCGCCAAACTCTTTCATTCGCGGGTCGGCCATCATTTTAGCATTCGCGGCATCGCGAACCTCTTTAGAGGGATACTCAATCCAGCTGAACACCACCTCTTCACTCTCCTCCGCTTTCACCGCCAGGCGAAAATCGGTCAGCTTGCCATCCGGGACATCATCCGCCCAGCACTCGACCACGCGGAGTGCGCCAAACTCTTTAAATAATGGCGCGGCCTTTGCTGCCATCTCGCGGTATGCCTCCTTATTTTCCGCCGGTACGGCAACAACAAAACCATCAACGTACTTCATGAGTCTGCTCTCCGAAGTGAACAGTACGGCCGGAGAATCCGGTCGTATCTGAATTGATAAGTTTAGTCTCCAGGTCTGATGGCAGCGTAAAATCAGGAGATAGCCTCACCGGGTTTCACCAGAGCCTTCCGCGCGACTGGCTGATGAAACCACGGCAGGCACAGCTGGATTAGCGGGCCGATAGTTAACGCATAGAGTACGGTTCCCACGCCAAACTTGCCGCCCATCATCCAGCCAATCAGCAGGACCGAAACTTCAATCGCGGTACGGATACCGCGCAGCGACCACCCCGTACGAGCATGCAGACCGGTCATCAGCCCATCGCGCGGCCCGGGACCAAAGCCCGCGCCAATATACATCCCCGTCGCCAGCGCATTCAGTACGATAGCGCCCGCCAGCAGCAGGCTACGCGCCACCAGCGAATCCAACGGCGGCAGCACGGCCAAGGTCGCGTTTGCCGCCAGCCCCAGCACGATCACGTTGCTCACCGTACCCAGCCCCGGCATTTGCCGTAGCGGGATCCACAGCAGCAGCACTGCCGCTCCCGTCAGGATCATGACCGTACCAAAATCCAGATTAAACTGCTTACCGATCCCCAGATGAAAAACATCCCACGGATCGGCCCCCAGATTGGCATGCACAAATAACGCGGTCGACACGCCGTACAGGACCAGACCAATATAAAGTTGCAGCAAGCGACGTACCATTTTTCACCTCAGGACAATTGCGATTTCCCTTATCATCAGTAAAAATGGATTGATAATTAATGGCCAGTTTTTAAAAAGTGGATTGCTATGTTATCTCGTCGCTTTGGTGCACAATCGCTGGTACGGCTGCTCGGCCACTGGCAGGAGTCCACTTCTCGCACGCCTATCTGGCGTCAGCTTGCAGAAGCGCTGCGCCTGCTCATCCTCGATGGCCGCCTGGCGCTGGAAACGCGACTGCCCGGCGAACGTGAACTGGCGGCTGCCCTGAATATCAGCCGCACCACGGTTGCCAGCGCGCTCGGTCAGCTTCGGGAAGAAGGCTATCTCTACAGCCGTCAGGGAAGCGGTTCGCGGATCGCCTTGCCGGAGCGTCCAGTAGAGGCGGCGGCCAAACAAACGGACCCGCTATCGGTGAATCTGGCCGTTGCCGCCCTTAGCGCCGGCCCCGAGATCCATCAGGCCTACAGCCAGGCCTTAAAGATCATGCCTGAACATTTATCCAACACCGGTTACGATCAACAAGGGCTCCCGCTTCTGCGCGAAGCCATCGCCCGCCGCTATAGCGAACGCGGGCTGCCAACCCGCAGCGATGAAGTGATGATTGTCAACGGAGCCCTTAGCGGCTTTGCGCTGGTACTGCGTTTATTCACCGGGCCCGGCGATCGAGTGGTGGTGGATGCGCCAACTTACCCCATGGCGCTTAGCGCGATACAGGGCGCATCATGTCGTCCGGTTAGCGTGGCATTACCGCAGCATGGATGGGATTGCGACGGTCTGGCGGCAACGATTGCCCAAACGGCTCCGCGTCTGGCATGGCTGATGCCGGATTTTCATAATCCCACCGGCCGCTGTATGGATAGCGCTACGCGCCAGCGGGTAGCGGACATCGCCGCACAAACCCGCACCACGCTGGTGGCAGACGAAACGATGGTGGATTTATGGTATGACGCCCCGCCGCCGCCGCCTTTAGCGGCATTTAATCCTGATGCCCCGGTGATAACCATCGGTTCAGCGGGAAAAAGCTTCTGGGGCGGCCTGCGCATAGGTTGGATCCGCGCATCTTCGCGAACCATTGCTTCGCTGGTTCAGGCCCGCGACTCTCTCGATCTCGGCTCCCCGCTGCTGGAACAGCTGGCCTGCTGCTGGTTGCTTGAGAATGAGCACAGGCTGCTGCCGTCACGGCGCGCCATGCTGGCGACTCGCCGGAATATGTGCGGCGCGCTGATGGCAGAATATTTTCCCCACTGGCGCTTTACGCCGCCGGAGGGAGGACTCTCTTTTTGGGTGGAATTACCGGGAATGCTGGCGACGCTCTTTTCCGTTCGCGCTGAAAGCCGGGGAATTCACATCGGGACGGGAACTCGCTTTGGCCTGGCCGGCGCGTTTGATCGCTATTTGCGTTTGCCCTTTACCCTTTCGGATGACGAACTGCGCAGCGCATTTACGACATTGCAGCCGTTGTGGCATAGTCTGACTGAGCAGAAAGAGAGCTTCCGCCTGAGGAAAATCATTTAAGAAAATATCGACGGGCTGGAGCCAGCCCGTCAAAAACCATCATCCATGACGCATATGAGATGTTTTTATAAAATTGCGCTTCAATTTTGTCTTTCTGACGTGTCAGCCCGATGACAAAATTGCAATAGTTTCATTAATGCTGACGCGGGATCGGAAACCCTTTCAGAGAAATAATAAAGCCGTCTTCATCTTTTTTTATTTTTGCCCCTGTGTCACACCAGTCGGAGGCAATGCGAAAGAACTCATCGCTACCGATATTCCAGTTCAGGCGTACGTGCTTAACGTATCCGGAACGTAGCATATCGCAGGCTTCGCTATAGTTGCTGGCTGTAGAGAGTTGTTGTTTCATTTTTTCTTCTTCAGAATTTTACGTAATGCTTTGATTTCTTTAGGGGTTAATGGAGACGCTTCCTCTTCGGTATGCTGGCTATCGATATCTTCTTCCGAAACCCCCGCCTCGTCTGCTGATTCCGCTACCTGAAAGGCCAGCAGCAGCAGTTTCTCCGTAGCTGTTCCTAAATTTTCGTTATTTTCTTCCGCATACTGACGCAGCTTTTCTTTTAACTCGCCATCAATTTTTACGTTCAGAACCACAGTGGTCATAGTCACGCTTCCCGTGAAATAAAATCATCATATAATTAATACACGAAGTTAACATGCTGATCCAGAGATATATTTTTAGCTTATATCAAACAACATTTTCCCATGAATAATCTGCACGTTATATATGACATAAAGATGACAATAATATTTCAGTTAAATTTCAAATTTATGACGCAGTGAATTTTTGGCATAAAAAATAGAGAGTTTAGAAACGAAAAATACTCACAATCTATTTGTGGATATTAAATATGAAGGCTGAGGGAAACCATGGAATGAATGCGAATAGCGAGAGGGTCCCCTGAAATGGGTGGGGGCCCTGCCAGCTACATCCCGGCACACACGTCGTCTGCTCTGGCTGCTTCCTTCCGGACCTGACCTGGTAAACAGAGTAGCGTTGCGGGAGAACCAACAGAGCCCCCATTGAGAGCGCTAGTTACCTAACGCGCTGGCGCATTATCCCTGCTGAACCCCTGAATTGCAAGCCGCCGGTGATTGGGTGCTGGTTTATTGCGCAAAGGCGCGTCTACAGCGGCTTTTCACCGTAAAATGGTCCCGATCCCTTTATGAGATTGCGAGCACACTCTCAGCGGAAATCCTCGCCAGCGGCCATAATGAGGCTTATCTACCGTCTTTTTTAATCAACGCACTATCTCAATGGTATATGAATGAGTGAATCACCGCGTTTAATCACTACCCTGGCGATGCCGGCCATCGCGGAAGTGACCGTTCCCTTCCGCGGTTTAAACTTTCTGCGTCCGGAGGTCATCCTCGATTTTGTGACGATTAGCAATAATCAGCTGCTCGCCGTCACCCCGGTCGCGCTGCTCTACTCTACCGTCGGCGTCCTTCAGCACATTGAATTACGTAAACTCCCTATCGACGTCAGCGGTCGCGTGGTGTATCCGATATCAACGCTTAAGCTTCCGGCAATGCGCGCAAAGCTGGTGATTAACGCCCAGTCAAAACGCCTGAAGTTTCTTGAAACACTGCTGAGCAATTCGGCGAATGAAAATGTTCATGGCATGCAGGTGCTGGGTCTGGCGCTGGAATTTACCGTCGTTAAATCGGCCTGACCCGCTATCTGTACAGCCCGTCATACAACGCTTATCCTGAGCCTTTTCCGGCAACAGGACGTACTATGGATTCTCACGATACTTTTCCGCAGCGGGTCTGGCAGATAGTCGCCTCGATTCCAGAGGGATACGTTGCCACCTACGGCGACATTGCTCAGCTGGCGGGTTCACCGCGAGCGGCTCGCCAGGTGGGCGGAGTATTAAAGCGCCTGCCGGAAGGATCGACTCTCCCCTGGCATCGGGTCGTCAACCGCCACGGCGATATCTCCCTTACCGGACCAGATCTGCAGCGCCAACGCCAGGCGCTACTGGCGGAAGGCGTCCAGGTTTCAGGCAGCGGACATATTGATCTGCAGCACTACCGCTGGATTTATTGAAGGCAAAAAAATGCCCCTGTAAAGGGGCATGGTGGGGAGTTACTGGGCAGCAGGAGCGCTGTTGTTCGCCACCGGCACCGCCGTTTGCTGAACCGGCACCAGCACCAGATCGGCCCGGTTACCGCCCTGGTTAATCACCGGCTGCACGGTATCGGTAATAAACATCAGCTGACCGTTAACGGTAATCGCCGCGCTAAGAAGAATGCGGGCATTAGGCTGAATTTGCGCCTGGTTATAGGGCAGGACAAAGTTAAACGGCGCCTGCTTCCCTTCGGTCCTTACCGCTTTTTGCGACAGCACGTGCGCTGGCGCATCGGCCAAAGACGCATCCGACAGGGTTACGGTCAATACCGCGTCCGGCGGTAACGCCACGCGCTGTCGAATATTGATGGTCCCGGATACGTTAGGCTGCTGCTGCGAGGAGCTTAGTGAGGCAATGCCATAAGGATCGGGCGCCGCCTGGTTCGCTGCATTGCTGTTGTGGTTGTTCGCACAGGCAGACAGCGTAGCCGCTACGGCTAAAGCACTTAACATATAGGCAAATTTCATTCTTTTCTCCTTTTCATCCCTTCTTTAACAGGAGTACATCCAGCCACAATCGGGGACAGGACATTAGTATCGTGAATAAGTGTGGCACAGATCTCAGATCTCTTCCTGGAAAAGAGCCCATATTCAGATTATTGAACCCATCGGACCACTTGCGATTCCAGGTTATACTTTGCCTCAATAACGCGCTGCGCCAGGCAGTCATCATTGATTGAGGATAACTATGAGTCAGGCACTAACCCATTTACTGGCATTGTTAAATCTGGAAAAAATTGAAGAGGGATTGTTCCGCGGACAGAGCGAAGATCTGGGATTGCGACAGGTCTTTGGCGGCCAGGTAGTGGGTCAGGCGCTGTATGCGGCAAAAGAGACGGTGCCCTCAGAACGCCTGATTCACTCGTTTCACAGCTACTTCCTGCGTCCCGGCGATAGCCTGAAACCTATCATCTATGATGTTGAAGTCCTGCGCGATGGCAATAGCTTCAGCGCCCGCCGGGTGGCGGCGATTCAAAACGGGAAGCCCATTTTCTATATGACCGCCTCTTTCCAGGCGCCAGAACCCGGCTATGAACATCAGAAAACCATGCCAGCGGCACCCGCTCCGGACGCGCTTCCCTCCGAAACGGATATTGCCCGCAAGCTGGCCCACCTGCTGCCGCCGCAGGTCAAAGAGAAATTTCTCTGCGATAAACCGCTGGAGATTCGCCCGGTCGAATTCCATAACCCTCTGAAAGGGCACGTTGCAGAACCAACGCGCCAGGTCTGGATCCGCGCCAACGGCGCAGTGCCGGAAGATCTCCGCACCCATCAGTCTCTGCTGGGCTACGCTTCAGATTTTAACTTCCTGCCCGTTGCCCTGCAGCCTCACGGCGTCGGTTTTCTGGAGCCGGGCATGCAGGTTGCCACCATCGATCACTCAATGTGGTTCCACCGCCCGTTCAACATCAACGACTGGCTGCTGTACAGCGTTGAGAGCACCTCCGCCTCCAGCGCGCGCGGTTTTGTGCGCGGCGAGTTCTACACTCAGGACGGTACGCTGGTGGCTTCCACGGTGCAGGAAGGCGTCATGCGTAATCGCAACGCATAAAAAAGCAGAGCCTCCCCAAGGGGAGGCTCTGCAGCTTCAGGAGATAACTCGTTTTATCAGGCGTTGTAGGCGTTTTCGCCGTGGCTGTTTACGTCCAGCCCTTCACGCTCTTGATCTTCCGGTACGCGCAGGCCAACGGTCATGTCGGCAACCTTGTAACCGATAAAGGCGACGACGCCGGACCAGACGATGGTGATACCGATGCTTTCCAGCTGTACCAGAACCTGATGGCCCATGGTGACGCCTTCCGCGTAGCCCACACCGCCCAGAGAAGTCGCGGCGAAGATACCGGTCAGAATGCAACCTACGATACCGCAGACGCCGTGGACGCCAAACACATCACACGGGTCATCAACGCGCAGCCAGCGTTTCAGAACGGTGACGCCCCACAGACCCGCAAGGCCCGCAGCGATACCCACAATCAGCGAGCCGCCGACGCCAATGTAGCCACAGGCCGGAGTGATGCCGACCAGACCGGCAATCGCCCCTGAACAGGCGCCGAGCAGTGACGGCTTGCCGCGGGTTGCCCACTCGCCAAAGGTCCATGCCAGGATAGCCGCCGCCGTTGCAACCACGGTGTTAACGAACGCCAGACCGGCAATTTCGTTCGCCGCGCTTGCTGAACCGGCGTTAAAGCCGAACCAGCCAACGTAGAGGATAGCGGTGCCGGTGAAAACCATCGGCAGGTTATGCGGTTTGAACGCTTCTTTACCAAAGCCGACGCGTTTGCCCATCATGTATGCGCCCACCAGCCCCGCGACCGCGGCGTTGATGTGAACAACCGTACCGCCGGCGAAATCAAGCGCGCCGTGTGTAGCCAACAGACCACCGCCCCATACCATGTGCGCAATCGGCACATAAGAGAGCGTCATCCATACCACAACGAATATCAGTACCGCCGAGAAGCGAATACGTTCCGCCAGAGCACCGACGATCAGGCCAACGGTAATACAGGCAAAGGAGCCCTGGAAAGCAACGTGGATGTACTGATAGAAGCTCCCCATCAGCGCTTTCAGTTCAATATTTTTCAGCAGTACCCAGTCGAAGTTGCCGAAGAAGCTGCCGCCAGCGCCGAAGGCCAGCGTGTAGCCATAAACCACCCACAGTACGCAGACCAGCGCAAACGTCACGATGACCTGCGTCAGCATGGAGAGAACGTTTTTACCGCGGATCAGCCCGCCGTAGAACAGCGCAATGCCCGGAATCGTCATAAACAGCACCAGCGCGGTGCAAATCATCATAAAAGCGTTGTCGGCTTTGTCCGCGACCGCCGGTGCGGCCATCGCCAGCCCCGGAAGAAGAGCCAACGCTCCCAGACCTGTTTTCATTGTTGCTATCTTCATTGTTTCGTTCCCCATCACTGTGTGGTCTGAAAGTTACAGTGCCGCTTCGTCTGATTCGCCGGTACGGATGCGAATCACGCGCTGCAGCTCGGCGACAAAGATTTTGCCGTCGCCAATCTTTCCGGTGTAAGCCGCTTTACTGATGACATCGACGACTTCGTCCAGCTGATCGTCGGCAATCGCGACGTCAATCTTCACTTTCGGCAGAAAATTGACGCTATATTCCGCGCCGCGATAGAGCTCCGCGTGGCCTTTCTGACGGCCGAACCCTTTAACTTCAGTGACCGTCAGGCCCTGAATACCCATTGAAGATAATGCTTCACGCACGTCTTCCAGTTTGAATGGTTTGATTACCACGGTAACCAGCTTCATAAGTCCCCTCCAGTCAGAATTCGGTAATGGCCGCAGCTAACACGTCTCTAATAAAGCAAGGGCTATGCCAGAAATGAAAAAGGACCGCCAGGCGGCCCTTTTTGAGGAGGAAGGAGAATAATTCGGCGGAAACGAAGCGGCAAAATGCCTCTTTTGCCTGAAACTGCACCATTTCAGTGCGCAGCTTGTGACGATTTTGCACCACCTCAGGCCGCGGCGGCGTCGCTGCCTGTTTATGGTGCATCAGGCGATAAGCGACTCTTCCTGCGCGCTGGCCGCGAGCTCTTCGCCAGCCAGCTGCAGTTGATACATCTGCCAGTAGCGGCCTCTGGCCGCCAGCAGCTGCTGGTGGCTTCCGCGCTCAACGGCCTGACCGCGGTGCAGTACCAGGATCGTATCGGCCTCGACGATGGTCGATAAGCGGTGCGCAATCACCACCAGCGTGGTGTGCTCGCGCACCCGAGCCAGAGCCTGCTGAATCGCCTGCTCGGTACCGGAATCGATATTGGCCGTCGCCTCATCAAGAATCAGCACCTGCGGCGTATCGACCAGCACCCGCGCCAGCGCCAGCAGCTGTTTCTGGCCAACGGAGAGGTTATTCCCCTGCTCGCCCAACTGCGTATAAATACCGTTTTCCATTTCACGGGCCAGCGCCGCCAGCTGTACCGCTTCCAGCGCTTCCCAGACCTGCTCTTCGCTGATATCGCGACCGAGGGTGACGTTGGCATAGAAGGTGTCAGCCAGCACCACCGGATCCTGCTGCACCATCGCAATCCCCTGACGCAGCGCGCTGTGGCTTAAGGAAGAAAGCGGACGACCGTCGATGCGAATCTCTCCCTGGGTTAACGGGTAGTAGCCCATCATCAGGCTGGCCAGGGTGCTTTTACCGCTCCCGGTATGACCAACCAGCGCCACAAAGCTGCGGGAGGGGATATCGAGATTAATATCCTGCAACACCAGGCTATCGTCGCGGTAGGCAAAAGAGACATGATCGATACTCATCGCCCCGCTGCGCAGCGGCTCGCTATCTTCTCCCCACGCCTGACGTGGTTTGTCCATGAGCTCGAAGACGCGCTCGCCCGCCACGACCGCCTGCTGCAGCATTGACTGCTGGGTGGTCAGCTCGATCAGCGGCTCGTTCAGTCGCCCAAGATAGCTAATAAAGGCGTAGAGCACCCCGACTTCGATCGTTCCGCTACTGCTGAAACCAAACAGCATCAGCAGGCCGCAGAGTATTAATGAAGAGAACAGGCTTAGCAGCGGACGCAGCAGGAAGCCATCAAGACGCAGAGTTTGCATGCGCGCCAGATAGTGGGCGTAGCTGGCCTCGCGCATCCGCTCGCCGAACCGCGCCTGCTGGCGGAACTGCTGGATAACGCCCATGCCGTTAATCACTTCATTAAAACCATCGTTGATATCCGCCAGCCAGGCGCGGACCCGTCTGACGATGGGCGTGCTGTAGCGCTGATAAATCATCATCACGATCAGCACCGCCGGGAAAATAGCGATAGCCACCAGCGCCATCCGCCAGTCAAGGCTGAACATCGCCACCAGCATCGCGCCAATCAAAGCGGCGCTACGCAGCACGGTCGCCACCACGGTCACGTAGAGATCGCGAATCACTTCGGTATCGTTGGTAACCCGCGAGATGAGCTGCCCGACCGGCTGCGTATCAAACTCGCTGAGCGGCTGACGCAGCGCGGCGTCCATCACGTCGCTGCGCAGCTGCTGCACTACGCCGACTGCCGCGCGATTAAACAGCAGCGCCTGACAGTAATGCAGACCCGCAGCGAGGATTTGCAGGCCAATGTAGGCCGCGGCGAGGCCGCAGACCAGCTTCAACGGCAGCGAGTGCTTTGCCACCATATTGTCGATAAAGTAGCTGATCAGCAGCGGACCGCTGACTTCCGCGACCGCCGCAACCCACATAATGGCAACCGCTATCATCAGCGGTTTACGCCACGGGGAGCCGTAGGCCAGCAGGCGCTTTAGCGTCGGCCAGAGTTCAGTAAAACTACGCACCGGCGACCTCCTTATCTTCCTGCGGGACATCATCCAGCGCCGCTTCCAGCTGCTGATAACGGTACATATCCCGATACCAGCCCGGCTGCGCCGCCAGCGCCTCATGGCGACCGCGCTGGGCAATATGCCCGTGCTGCATCACCAGAATTTCGCTGGCCTCGGTCAACGCCGACAGGCGATGGGCGCTAATGATCACCGTCCGTCCCTCTCCCCACTGCCGCAGGTTATGCAAAATCTGGTGCTCCGTTCTGCCGTCCACCGCCGACAGCGCATCATCAAGGATCAGAATCTCCGCCTCCAGCAGCAGCGCGCGGGCGATGGAAATTCGCTGCTTTTGCCCGCCGGAAAGCATCACGCCGCGCTCGCCGACTTCGGTGTTATACCCCTGCGGCAGGCGCAGGATATCCTCATGCACGCTGGCAAGCCGCGCAACGTGCTCGATTTGCTCCTGCGTGGCATCCGGTTTACCGAGGGCGATGTTGCTGGCGACGGTATCGGAGAACAGGAACGGTGTCTGATTAACCACCGCCAGCCGGGCGCGCCAGCTATCCAGCTGTAGCCGGGTCAGGGGAACGTCGTGGAAGCGGATATCGCCTTCAGTCACGTCAAAGTGGCGCTGAATCAGCGCCAGAATGGTGCTCTTGCCGGAGCCGGTCGGCCCGCAAATCCCCAGCATTTGCCCGGGCTGGAGCGTAAAGTTGACCTTTTCCAGCGAAGCCTTATTCGCCTGCGGATAGATAAACTCGCGCACGGCGACGCTAAGCGCACCTCGGCCTTCCGGCGTCGGCTCGCTGCCGTCGTTCACCACCGGCGCCTCCTCCAGCATGGTGCGAATGCGCGCATAGGCCGCGCTGCCGCGCTCCACGATGTTAAACATCCACGCCAGCGCCAGCATTGGCCAGATCATCAGGCCGAGGTACATCACAAAGCTGGTGAGCTGACCCAGGGTCAGGCTGCCCTGGATCACCATCCAGCTGCCGCCGCCGATGGCCAGCAGGTTAGCGGTCCCGATAGCGATATAAATCGTCGGGTCAAAGCGGGCGTCGATACGCGCCACGCGCATGTTTTTCGCCCCGGTATCTGCGGCGTCGGCGGCAAACAGCGCCGACTGTCGATCTTCGAGACCAAAGGCTTTGATCATGCGGATGCTGGTCAGGCTCTCCTGGGTGCGGTCGTTGAGGCTGGAGAAGGCCGCCTGCGCGACGCGAAAGCGCTCGTGTAAAGCATCGCCGTTACGCTTAATCGCCAGCGCCATCAGCGGCATGGGCAGCAGCGCCAGCAGGGTTAACTGCCAGCTGATTTGCGTCGACATGACAATCAGCACCGCGCAGCCCATCACCAGCGAGTCAACCAGGGTTAGTACCCCCTCGCCGGCGGCGAACACCACCCGATCCACATCGTTGGTGGCGCGAGCAATCAGATCGCCGGTACGGTGGCGCAGGTAAAAGGCCGGATGCTGGCGGCTGAGCTGGCGATAGAAATCCTCGCGCAGTTCGACGGCCAGCTGATAAGAGGCGCCGAAAAGCAATACGCGCCAGACGTAGCGCAGCAGATAGACCATCACCGCAATAACAACCAGCAGGCCGATCCACATCCACACCTTTTCCGCGGTGTAATGTTGTTTTGTTACGCCGTCAACTACGATGCCCACCACCTTTGGCGGCACCAGTTGCAGAATGGCAATCACGATCAGCAGAGCAATAGCGCCGAGGTAACGACGCCACTCCCGGCGGAAATACCAGCTAAGTTGGGCAAATAATCGCAAGCAGTTAAATCCTGAGTGTATAATTCGTAGCGGCTGATGCCGTTAATCAATCGGCAAGGCAGTGGTGTATTTTATCTGTTCCATGGCAAAACTCGAAGTCACATCCGAGAGCCCCGGCACGCTGTTTACCAGGCGTTTATAAAAATCGTCGTAGTTCTTCATATCCGCCACCTGAACCCGCAGCAGGTAGTCATACTCCCCCGCCATACGCCAGAAACCGAGAACCTCCGCCATCTGCGTGACCTCGCTGACGAAGCGGCAATACCAGTCGCTACTGTGATGCTGAGTCTTAATCAGCACGAACGCCGTCAGCCCAAGGCCGACCTTTTCCGCGTCCAGCAGCGCAACGCGTCCACACAGAATACCTTCGTCTTCCAGCCGCTTCAGGCGCTTCCAGCAGGGCGTGGTGGTCAGATTAACGGCATCGGCCAGCGCCTGCAAAGAGAGGGTGCAATCGGTTTGCAGTAAAGAAAGCAGCTTACGGTCAATTTTATCTAACATTCGGTGCCTCAGGAGAAAAATTTACTCCATTCATTGTAATTGAAAGGCTAAATGGCAACAATTTTTCCTTCGATTTCCGCTAAGCTGGGCACAAAATGACAAACAGGAATTTGAGATGAACAGCGCCTGGGTAAAACACGCGATTAGTGAAATTAATGCCGATTATCAGCGTTCCGCCGACACGCATCTTATTCGTCTGGCGCTCCCGGGGTTCCCGGGGATCCAGCTCTACCTGAAGGATGAAAGCACCCATCCAACCGGTAGCCTGAAGCACCGCCTGGCCCGCTCGCTGTTTCTCTATAGTCTGTGCAACGGCTGGATTAAAGAAGGGACAACGATTATCGAATCCTCTTCCGGTTCGACCGCCGTTTCTGAAGCCTACTTCGCCCGTCTCTTAGGCCTGCCGTTTATCGCCGTGATGCCTTCCTGTACGGCAAAACGTAAAATTGAACAAATTGAGTTCTACGGTGGCCGCTGCCACTTCGTCGATAGCGCCTGCGAAATCTATGCCGCCTCCGAAACCCTGGCCCGCGAGCTGAACGGCCATTATATGGATCAATTTACCTATGCCGAACGGGCGACCGACTGGCGGGGAAACAATAATATCGCCGACAGTATCTTCCGTCAGATGAATCACGAGCCGCATCCGCAGCCGTCGTATATTGTGATGAGTGCGGGCACCGGGGGCACCTCTGCCACCATCGGACGCTACATTCGTTGTCAGGGCTACGATACGCAGCTGCTGGTGGTTGACCCACAAAACTCGGTGTTTATGGACTACTGGCAGAGCCGCGACGCCAGCCTGCGCAGCCCGGTCGGCAGTAAAATTGAGGGCATCGGTCGCCCGCGCGTCGAACCGTCGTTTATTCCCGACGTGGTCGATGAGATGCTGCGGGTACCGGATGCCGCCAGCGTCGCCACCGCGCTATGGCTGGAAACGCTGCTCGGACGTAAGGTCGGCGCCTCCACTGGCACCAACATGTGGGGCGTACTGCAGCTGGCCGTGCGGATGCGCGAAGAGGGGCGCACCGGCTCTCTCGTCACGCTGCTGTGCGACAGCGGTGAACGTTATCTGGAAACCTACTACAACCCGCAGTGGGTAGCGGCCAATATTGGCGATATCTCCACATGGCAGGCACAAATCGCCGACATGCTGCAGGCAAAATAAAAGAAGCCAGATATCACAGGATATCTGGCTTGCTGGCAGGGTCTCTTTATTCGGGGGAATAAGGAAGATCGGGATTATCCAGCCAATGAGTCAAAAAGTGGGAGACGGCCTGATGACGGCAGTCGCCAATAACCGGTAGATGTGGGAGTTCCGCTTTCAGCTGATTCATCGCATTGCCCATAATCACGCCGCGCCCGACGCTGCCGAGCATTTCCAGGTCGTTCATGGCGTCACCGAACGCCATACAATCCTGCATCGTCAGCCCCAGATGTTGGCTTAATACCGCCAGCGCCGCGCCTTTGTTACAGCCGCCAGGCAACACTTCAAGGCAATCCATCGCCGAAAAACAGAGATCCGCTCGGCCGCCCAGCGCTTCACTCAGTTGAAGCCTTAGCCGCCGCAAATCGTCATGATCGCCGCAGAAGCAGATTTTAGTGACCTGATGCGCCGGCATTCGCTTTGGATCGTACAGCTGATAACGAAAACCGCTAAAGACGTGCGCTTTCAGTAATTCCGGGATCGCCTGCCCGGTGTACCAGCCGCCGTCGTTAAAGAAATGCATACTTGCCGTGGTTTCCCAGGCGCTGTGCAGCACCTCTTCCGCCACATCGGGAGCCAGATCGCGGCGATACAGCTCCTCACCTTCCAGAGAGTGAATGCGCGTCCCGTTGCCGGTGATTAAAAACGCATCCAGAGAGAACTCGCCGATAACGTGGCGCATTTCCAGAGCATGACGACCGGTGGCGAAAGTCAGGGTGATATCGCGATCGCGCAGACGTTTGAGCGTCGAAAGCGTTTTTTCTCCCAGACGATGGTCCGGCATCAGTAGCGTACCGTCCATATCGAATGCAGCCAGTCTTGCCATCTTCTGTTCCCCAAATCGTGGTGGATTTTGCTTGTGTTGCAGTATTGCCTGAGATATACGGAAGTAATAGTGAATAGATAAATTTTATTGTTCCGGGTTTACCAATCTACGCAGGATTACACAGCGATGAGGCTATTAAACCGTCTGCATCAGTACCAGCGACTCTGGCAACCCTCCGCCGGAGAGCCGCAGCAGGTAACCGTCGGCGAGCTGGCCGAACGCTGCTTTTGCAGCGAACGCCACATTCGAACCCTGCTGCGCCAGGCGCAAGAGTCCGGCTGGCTAAGCTGGCAGGCCAGCTCCGGTCGCGGAAAGCGCGGGCTACTCCAGTTTTATAAAGCGCCGGAAGCGCTGCGCAATGAGATGATGGAGCAGGCGCTGAATAAAGGGCAGCAGCAAAATGCCCTCGAACTGGCCCAGCTGGCGCCGGTGGAGCTTAAAGCGCTGCTTTCCCCCTTTCTCGGCGGCCAATGGCAGAACAATACGCCGACCCTGCGTATTCCTTACTACCGTCCGCTGGAGCCGCTGCGCCCGGGTTTTATGCCGGGACGCGCGGAGCAGCACCTGGCCGGGGAGATATTCTCCGGTCTGACCCGATTTGATGCGCAGAGTACCTGTCCGATAGGCGATTTAGCCCATCACTGGGAGGTGTCGCCTGACGGCCTGCGCTGGCACTTTTATATTCGTTCTACCCTGTTCTGGCATAACGGCGATCCGATTAAAACCTCACAGCTGCAGCAGCGGCTCCTGATGCTGCTGCAGCTGCCCGCGCTGCGCACGCTGTTCGCCAGTATCAGCGAGATTAGCGTCACCCACTCCCAGTGTCTGACTATCACCCTGCATCGCGCCGATTACTGGCTGCCGTTCCGCCTTGCCAGCTACTGCAGCGTGCTGGCGCATCCGGACGATCCGGCGATCGGCAGCGGACCGTTTCGCCTGAAGCGATTTACTCCGGACCTGGTGCGGCTGGAAAACCATCAGCGCTATCATCTCACTCACCCGCTGCTGCAGGCCGTGGAATACTGGATCACGCCGCAGCTGTTCGAGCAGGATCTGGGCACCAGCTGTCGTCATCCGGTACAGATAACCATTGGCGATCCTGACGAGCTGACCAGACTACGTCAGGTCAGCAACAGCATTAGCCTCGGCTTTTGCTATCTGACGCTGCGCCAGAGCCCTCGTCTTAACAAAGCGCAGGCGCAAAGGCTGGTCTCGCTGATTCATCGCTCCACCCTGTTAGAAACCCTACCGCTGGATGAGGATCTGATCGCGCCCAGCAACGAAGTATTGCCGGGTTGGTCTATTCCGCAGTGGCCAGAAAATGATGATACACCGCTGCCCGAGCGGCTAACTCTGCTCTATCACCTCCCCGTAGAGCTACACGCCATGGCGGATCGGCTTCGTCAACGGCTGGCGGAGCTGGGCTGCGAGCTGACGATTATTTTCCATGATGCGAAAAACTGGGATGGCTGCCAGCAGTTTGCACAGGCGGACCTGATGATGGGCGACCGCCTGATTGGCGAAGCGCCGGTCTATGCGCTGGAGCAGTGGCTACGCTGCGACGTGCTGTGGCCTAATTTGCTGACCGGGGCGCAATATGCGCATCTCCAGGCGACGCTGGATGCCGTTCAGGCCTTACCAGACGAACGCAGCCGTAGCGAAGCGTTGCGCAACGTTTTTAACAGCCTGATGAACGATGCCATCATGACGCCGCTGTTCAATTATAATTATCGCATCAGCGCGCCGCCGGGGGTCAACGGACTACGGCTGAACGCGCGCGGCTGGTTTGATTTCGCCAGCGCCTGGCTACCGGCCTCTACGCCGTGACGGGGCTGGTGGTCACGTTCATCAGGCGCTACCATATGCGCCTCACTTCAATTGTCAGGAATTACCATGAAACGCGCCGTAGTTGTCTTCAGCGGAGGACAAGATTCGACGACCTGCCTGGCGCAGGCTCTGCAACAGTATGATGAAGTGCATTGCGTCACTTTTGATTATGGCCAACGTCATCGCGCGGAGATTGATGTTGCTCGCGAACTGGCGCTAAAGCTGGGGGCCGTGGCCCATAAAGTCCTTGATGTCACCCTGCTTAACGAACTGGCGGTCAGCAGCCTGACCCGCGATAACATTCCGGTTCCGGATTATGAACCGGACGCCAGCGGTATCCCGAATACCTTCGTACCCGGGCGCAACATTCTGTTTTTAACCCTGACGGCCATTTACGCGTATCAGGTGAAGGCGGAAGCCATTATCACCGGCGTTTGCGAGACCGACTTTTCGGGCTACCCGGACTGCCGCGACGAGTTCGTGAAAGCGCTGCACCATGCCGTCAGCCTCGGTATGGCGAAAGATATCCGCTTTGAGACGCCGCTAATGTGGCTTAACAAAGCCGAAACGTGGGCCCTGGCAGATTACTGGGGCCAGCTCGACCTGGTGCGCCATGAAACCCTCACCTGCTATAACGGCATTAAAGGCGACGGCTGCGGGCAGTGCGCCGCCTGTAACCTCCGCGCCAACGGGCTGAGCCAGTATCTGGGCGATAAGGTTGGGGTGATGACGGTGATGAAGCAGAAAACCGGGCTCCAGTAACCGGTTACTTCCCGGCGGCGTGGCGGGATCGCAGGCGGCTCACGATGCATAGCCCGGTCAGATACGCAGCACCGCCTCCGGGACATCCCCCTCCGGCTGGCCTGTTAGCGAGGCTCAAGCTGCTCCAGCTTCTCCCGCAGTTCGCCCTCAAGCGGCAGCGCTTTCTGCGTTTTTAGATCGATACAGACAAAAGTGATAAGCGCATCGGCGACCACTTCGCCGTTAGGGTTGAGGGTGACCACCTGGCTTAGCGTCCCGCTTTTTCCGTTCAGCTGTTCGAGCTTGCTGGTGACGGTTAACACATCGCCCAGTACCGCCGGTCGGCGGTAGTTGATATTGATATTGACCACCACAAAGGCGATATTGCGAGCGGTCATCCAGTGGAAGGCCGGGCTGCTTTCCAGGCCATCCCAACGCGCTTCTTCGAGAAACTCCAGATAACGCGCATTGTTAACGTGCTGATAGACATCCAGATGATAGCCGCGAACTTTGATTTGTGTCTGCATAGCGCAAATGCCTTATCTTTAATTGTTGTTGTGAGGTCAGAGGTCACACCACTGGTGTGACCTCTTCAGTCTGGCAAATAATGACGACTGTGCAAACTTTCGCTGAAAATTTACAGCTTCAGATGTGACAGATTTCTTTCTACCAGCGAGTTGCCCATTCCGGGCACCTGTTTAAGATCGTCAACGGTTTTAAATGGCCCGTACTCTTCGCGATAGCTCACTATAGCCTGCGCTTTCTTCAGGCCGACGCCATTCAGCGCCTTAGCCAGCTCTTCCGCGCTGGCGTTATTGATACTCACCCTGGTGCCTTCACTATCCGGCGCATTTAACGCATCCGGCGCTTTTGCCTGCGGCGACTGCACGCTTTCCTTTACCGGCGCCGACGCTTTGCCGGCAGAAGGCGCCGCCTGCGCTATCTGACTCCCCGCCGCGCAAACCAGTACGGCGGCTATAAGCGTTTTCATTCCTCGTTTCATGCTGTTATCTCCTTGTTTGTAGACAGCATGGTCACGATAGCGACGAAGGAAAAAGAGTACAAAAGGCAAAATGCAGAAATGGAAAAGGCCGCGAAAGCGGCCTTTGAGAATGACATCACGTTACTTGCTTTTGCGAAGCAGCACGTAATTATTGTTGCTGATCGATAATGTCGCCGAGCTTAATTTTCGCCGCTTTACGCAGGTTGCTCATCAGCGCTTCGAAAGCGATCTGGGCGTTATTCTGGGTGATCCCCTGAATCATCGCTTTTTTCTGCTCTTCCGGCATCGTACCCGCTTTCACTTCGTCCAGCGCCAGCAGCACCACGTTGCCCTGCAGATCGGAGCCCACGCCGTAGCTTGGCTTACCCGCCTGCGGCAGCGGAAGTGCAAAGACGGACTGGCTCAGCGCTTCCTGACCGGTGCGTGACAGCGTCTGCGGCGCACCAAAGCTCAGGCCTGCGGCTTTCATCGCTTCATCGCCTTTGCCCTCTTTCAGGGCCGTCAGCAGCTTGTCGGCATCCAGCTTCGCCTGCTGTTCCGCTTTCGTGTGCTTCACAATATCGCTCACCTGCGCTTTTACATCCGCCAGCGGTTTCACCGCTTCCGGTTTATGCTCGCTGATGCGCAGAACAAACGCGCGATCGCCGTCGACGGTGATGATATCGGAGTTGCTGCCCGGCGTGCCGTTTTCGCCCACCAGGCCGCCGTTGAAGATAGCTTCAGAGACCGGCTTGAAATTCAGCTCTTGCGGCAGGCTGTCGCGGCCAAACCAGCCGGTTTCAACCACTTTAAGACCGGCAACCTGGGCAGCACCCGCCAGCGACTCGTTATCGTTGCTCGCCGCGTCGCTCACTTTCTGCTGCAGGGCATAGTACGCATCCAGGGCTTTTTCCTGCTTCACTTTCGCCGCAATATCGTCGCGAACCTCAGCCAGCGGTTTAACCTGTGCTGCCTGAACATCGTCCAGACGAGCGACCAGGAACCCAACGGAGGATTTAATTACACCAGAAAGCTGGCCTTTTTCTTTCAGACCGGCCTCTTTCAGCTCTGGCACGGTCGCCGCATCTTCCAGCCACCCCATATCACCGCCGCTGCGGGCAGAGATAATATCGGTTGATTTTTCTTTGGCCAGCGTGGCGAAGTCAGCGCCTTTCTTCAACTCATCAAGCACCGCCTGAGCATCGGCTTCGGTTTTGGTCTGGATGATGCTGTAGCGGTTACGCTGCGGCTGAGTGAACTGATCCTGATGCTGGTCGTACCATGACTGAATTTCTTCATCAGAGACGTTTTCCTGCATGCTGGCAGCGTCCAGCTTGATGTAGCTGACGCGGAACTGCTCAGGCGCCATAAAACGCGCCTGGTTCTGCTGGTAGAACGCGTTGATTTCATCGTCGGTTGCGGTTTGCTTCGCCGCCAGGGCATTCACGTCGAGAGTGGCTTCACGGACGACGCGCTGTTGAGAAACCAGCGCCGCCAGCTGGTCGGATTCGCCCGGCAGCATAAAATCGGTACCGGCTACGGCGTTGATCAGCTGCTGAGTCGTCAGCTGATTACGAAGCGCCTGCGCGTACTGATCCGTCGTCATCCCCATCTGATTAACAATACGGCTGAAGCGCTCGTTATCAAATTTGCCATCCGCCTGGAAAGCCTGGGTCTGGAAGATAGCCTGCTTCACCTGGTCGTCGCTGATGTTGAGACCCAGCTCACGGGCATACTGATCGAGCAGCGCCTCGTCAATCAGACGGTTCAGCACCTGCTGACGCATGGTCTTCATGTAATTTTCATTGGCCGCCAGTTCTGAGAACTGGTCGCCAAGCTGCTGCTGCATGCGATTACGCTCGCTGGCAACGGCATTTTCAAACTGTGCGCGACCAATCTCCTGGTCATTAACTTTTGCGGCATAGTTGTTACCACCGCCAATCAGGTAACCACTCACCCCGGTCAAAATGAACGAGACGATAATGATACCGAAAATAATCTTGAGCACGACGCTGTTGGCGGCCGTGCGTAGGTTGTCCATCATGGTGTAACAACGCTCCGCTGTAGATGACTTTAGCTCGCGCAGCATAGCATGTGATGGCCGCCGCGCGTGAGGACGTATTTTGACAAGAAAACGGGGTGATTGTCAGCCCACAAGTGCGTATAAAGTCACATTAAGTCTCATTCTGGCAAATAAAAAAGGCACATCTTACGATGCGCCCTTGTACTTCGTCACAGACCCCAGTGGGGAAGTCGATCAGTTTACCGCGTCTTTCAGCGCTTTACCTGCACGGAAACCCGGTACTTTAGCAGCAGCAATGGTGATTTCTTTGCCTGTTTGCGGATTGCGACCGGTACGGGCAGCGCGCTCTTTAACAGCAAAAGTACCAAACCCTACCAGCGCAACGTCATCCCCAGCCTGCAGAGATTCAGTAACAGAAGCGATTAAAGCATCTAACGCACGTCCAGCTGCGGCTTTAGAAATGTCCGCACCGGCAGCAATTTTGTCAATCAGTTGAGATTTATTCACTGTTCTCTTCCTCTCTTTATAATTTATATCGCACCAGAATCCTTCGTGGTGCGACCGCGCAGCAGTTATATCAGGACTGTCATGCCCTTACAACAGAGTTGTAATTGACCCCCCTGCCAGCGATCTAAGTTAGCTACACAAAAAAAGGCTGGCAAGTACGAATTTACTTACCAGCCCTATTTTTCTTAGCGCAATTTGCGCGAAATCACTATTTTGCCGTGACGACTTCCATACCAAACGGCTCGTTCTGCAGTGCAAGTGCCAGAACTTCCTCGATTCGTTTCACCGGATGGATATCTAAATCGGCGATAACGTTATCTGGAATTTCTTCAAGGTCACGTTTGTTTTCATCAGGAATCAGAACAGTCTTAATGCCGCCGCGGTGCGCAGCCAGCAGTTTTTCCTTCAGACCACCGATTGGCAACACCTGGCCACGGAGGGTAATTTCCCCGGTCATGGCCACATCGGCGCGCACCGGATTGCCCGTCAGACAGGAAACCAGCGCGGTACACATCGCGATACCTGCGCTTGGGCCATCTTTCGGCGTAGCGCCTTCCGGCACGTGCACGTGAATATCGCGTTTTTCGTAAAAGTCTGAGTTGATACCCAGCTTATCCGCACGCGAACGCACCACGGTCAGCGCAGCCTGGATGGACTCCTGCATCACCTCACCCAGTGAACCGGTATAGGTCAGCTTACCTTTACCCGGAACGCAGGCGGTTTCAATGGTCAGCAGATCGCCGCCCACTTCCGTCCACGCCAGACCCGTCACCTGACCCACGCGGTTTTCGCTATCCGCCCGGCCATAGTCATAGCGCTGCACGCCAAGGAAGTCATGCAGGTTGTCGCCGTTAATCTCAATGTGCTTCAGCGATTTATCCAGCAGCAGCTGTTTTACCGCCTTACGGCACAGTTTCGAGATTTCGCGCTCCAGACCACGCACGCCCGCTTCACGCGTGTAGTAGCGGATAATGCCGATAATCGCGCTGTCATCCACCGTCAGCTCGCCTTTTTTGAGCGCGTTACGCTCAATCTGTTTTGACAGCAGGTGGCGTTTGGCGATGTTCAGCTTCTCATCTTCGGTGTAGCCGGAGAGACGGATCACTTCCATACGATCCAGCAGCGGCGCCGGAATGTTCATGGAGTTGGAGGTCGCGACAAACATCACGTCGCTGAGATCGTAATCCACTTCCAGATAGTGATCGTTAAAGGCCACGTTCTGTTCCGGATCCAACACCTCCAGCAGCGCCGAGGCCGGATCGCCGCGCATGTCCGAAGACATCTTGTCGATCTCATCCAGTAAGAACAGCGGGTTTTTAACGCCCACTTTGGCCATTTTCTGGATCAGTTTGCCCGGCATTGAGCCAATATAGGTACGACGGTGACCGCGGATTTCCGCTTCATCGCGCACGCCGCCAAGCGCCATACGCACGTACTTACGTCCGGTGGCTTTGGCGATGGATTGGCCGAGAGAGGTTTTACCGACCCCCGGAGGCCCAACCAGGCACAGGATCGGCCCTTTGAGCTTGTTAACACGGCTCTGCACCGCGAGGTACTCAAGAATACGATCCTTCACGCGCTCGAGGCCGTAATGATCGGTGTCGAGGATCTCCTGAGCCTGACGCAGGTCTTTTTTGACCTTGCTGCGGGCGTTCCACGGTACCTGCACCATCCAGTCGATGTAGCCGCGAACGACGGTCGCTTCCGCCGACATCGGGGACATCATTTTCAGCTTCTGCAGTTCCGCTTCGGTTTTCTCTTTTGCCTCTTTCGGCATTTTCGCCGCGTCGATCTTACGCTTCAGCGCTTCGTTCTCGTCCGGGGCGTCGTCCATCTCGCCGAGCTCTTTTTGAATGGCTTTCATTTGCTCATTCAGATAGTACTCGCGCTGAGATTTCTCCATCTGTTTTTTCACGCGGTTGCGAATGCGCTTCTCAACCTGCAGCAGATCGATTTCCGACTCCATCATCGCCATCAGATATTCCAGACGTTCGTTAACGTCGGACATCTCCAGCACGGACTGTTTGTCCGCCAGCTTCAGCGGCATATGCGCAGCGATGGTATCCGCCAGGCGCGCCGGATCGTCAATACTATTCAGCGACGTCAGCACTTCCGGTGGGATTTTCTTGTTCAGCTTGATGTAGCCTTCAAACTGGCTGATGGCGGTACGAACCAGCACTTCCTGCTCGCGTTCGTCAATCGCCGGCGATTCAAGATATTCAGCCTTCGCCGAAAAATGCTCACCGTTATCAGACAGCGCAGAGATGCGCGCGCGCTGCAAACCTTCGACCAGCACTTTGACAGTACCGTCCGGTAGCTTCAGCATTTGCAAAATAGACGCCACGGTCCCGACGGTGAAAAGATCGTTTACACCCGGCTCATCCGTCGAGGCTTCTTTCTGCGCAACCAGCATGATTTTTTTATCATGATCCATGGCTGCTTCGAGGCAACGGATAGATTTTTCCCGCCCTACAAACAGGGGTATGACCATGTGCGGATAAACCACCACATCGCGCAACGGCAATACGGGGATTTCAATGCGTTCAGAACGCTCAGGATTCATAGAGCTCTCTCTTAGTTTAAAGTCCGCCAGGTAGCCGACGACGCAATTCGACGACGCGTCGCCGTTAATATGTAAACCAGTATATGGGGATGTATTCCATACATTCAACGGCGGGAATGCAGGAAAAATAAAAGGGGAGATAAAATCCCCCCTTTTTGTTAACTGCTTGAGCAAAATGGTTAATTATTCACCAGATGCCTGCTGCGCTTCCGGTTTGCCGTAAATCAGCAGCGGCTTGCTCTGACCATCGATAACCGAAGCGTCGATGACCACTTTTTCCACGTCTTCCATTGACGGAAGATCGTACATGGTATCGAGCAGCGCGGCTTCAACGATAGAACGCAGACCACGAGCCCCGGTTTTACGCGCCATCGCTTTCTTAGCGATAGCGTCCAGCGCTTCGTCGCGGAATTCCAGCTCAGCGCCTTCCAGGCTGAACAGCGCCTGATACTGCTTGGTCAGGGCGTTTTTCGGCTCTTTGAGGATCTGAATCAGCGCTTCTTCGCTCAGCTCGCTCAGGGTCGCCACAACCGGCAGACGACCGATGAACTCAGGAATCAGACCAAACTTGATCAGATCTTCCGGTTCAACCTGAGACAGCAGCTCGCCTTCGCTGGCTTTGTCAGACTTCGCCTTGACCGTCGCGCCGAAACCAATACCTGAACCGGTTTCAACACGGTGGGAAATGACCTTATCCAGACCGGCAAAGGCGCCGCCGCAGATGAACAGGATCTTAGAGGTATCAACCTGCAGGAACTCCTGCTGCGGATGCTTACGCCCGCCCTGCGGCGGAACCGCGGCGACGGTACCTTCAATAAGCTTCAGCAGCGCCTGCTGCACGCCTTCGCCGGAAACATCGCGAGTGATCGACGGGTTATCCGATTTACGGGAAATTTTGTCGATTTCATCAATGTAGACGATACCGCGCTGGGCTTTCTGTACGTCGTAGTCGCACTTCTGCAGCAGCTTCTGGATGATGTTCTCAACGTCTTCACCCACGTAGCCGGCTTCGGTCAGGGTGGTGGCATCCGCCATGGTGAAAGGCACATCCAGCAGGCGCGCGAGCGTTTCCGCCAGCAGCGTTTTACCGGAACCGGTCGGCCCGATCAGCAGAATGTTACTTTTGCCCAGTTCAACGCCATTGCTGGTGTCGCCATTGCGCAGACGTTTGTAGTGATTGTATACCGCCACCGCCAGCACTTTTTTCGCCGGCTCCTGGCCGATAACGTAATCGTCCAGATGGTGGCGAATTTCGTGCGGCGTCGGCAGCGCGCTGCGCTCGCGATGCGGCGCGACTTCTTTAATTTCTTCGCGAATGATGTC
The DNA here is from genome assembly GCF_000293135.1 of Klebsiella sp. OBRC7. NCBI lineage: Bacteria > Pseudomonadati > Pseudomonadota > Gammaproteobacteria > Enterobacterales > Enterobacteriaceae > Klebsiella > Klebsiella sp. OBRC7. Next base: position 69,662 of record NZ_ALNJ01000086.1, read on the forward strand.
GTTACATAAATCAACGCATTCGTCGCAGATATACACGGATGGCCCGGCGATTAGCTTACGCACTTCATGCTGGCTTTTGCCGCAAAAAGAGCAGTACAACAGTTTGCCCGAACCATCTTTGCGTTTATCTGTCATGAGTCCAAACCTCTTATTAAGTTCTTTGTGCCGCACACGACGACGCAAATGCCATTCTCAGGCGCAAATCGCAGTGAAGCGTTGTGCCGCCCTCTTTCAAACAAGTATAGCGGCACCCTTGCGCCTGGGGCATCAATTACGATGAGTCAAAATAGAGTCAACGAGGCCGTATTCCACTGCTTCTGAGGCAGACAGGAAGCGATCGCGCTCGGTATCGCGCTCGATCTGCTCAAGGGATTGACCCGTATGATGTGCCATCAGTTCATTCATGCGACCTTTCACTTTCAGGATTTCGCGGGCGTGGATTTCGATATCCGTCGCCTGGCCCTGGTAGCCGCCCAGCGGCTGGTGAATCATCACGCGGGAGTTCGGCAGGCAGAAACGCTTGCCTTTCGCCCCGGCGGTCAGCAGGAACGCGCCCATTGAGGCCGCCTGGCCCATACAAATGGTGCTCACGTCAGGCTTGATGAACTGCATGGTGTCATAGATAGACATCCCGGCGGTAATCACCCCGCCCGGAGAGTTAATGTACAGATAGATATCTTTTTCCGGGTTTTCCGCTTCCAGAAACAGCATCTGCGCCACAATCAGGTTAGCCATGTGGTCTTCTACCTGGCCGGTCAGAAAAATGACGCGCTCCTTGAGCAGACGGGAGTAAATATCAAATGAACGTTCGCCGCGTGAGGTCTGTTCAATGACCATCGGCACCAGGGCCATATGGGGTGCAAAGTTGTCTCGTTCGCCACTGTATGACATTTCCGTCTCCTGGATTAATTTGAAAAAAACCGCTGCACTGATTGTAACCTTACGGACGGATTATCAGCCAGAATTTCTGCCGTCGGGCAGAAGTGCATAGATGCACGCTTCATTACGGCGCATGATTATGCCAATGCAGTTACGTCTCCCGGTTATGGGGATGACGTAGCCATAATTCAAGCATAACAATATTTTGTCGTAACGCTATCACTGAAATCGCCTTTTCGCACTCATCCTAAGGCTATCATTGCAATAAAAAAACCCGCAGCCTTTCGGCAACGGGTTTTTGCTCAAACCTTAAACCTTGGGGCGAAATTACGCCTGCTGGTTCATCAGTTCGCTGAAGGAAGTGGCTTTTTCAGACACTTTAGCTTTCGCCAGCACGGCTTCAACGGCCTGCTCTTCCAGCGCGACGTTGCGCATGTTGTCCATCAGCTCTTTGTTTTTGCTGTAGAACTCAACCACTTCTTTCGGATCTTCGTAAGCGGAAGCCATCTCTTCGATCAGGCCTTTAACGCGATCTTCGTCAGCTTTCAGCTCGTTGGTACGAATCACTTCGCCCAGCAGCAGACCAACAACAACGCGGCGTTTAGCCTGCTCTTCGAACAGCTCACGCGGCAGCTCCAGAGCCTGTTTCTCGTTACCGCCGAAACGCTGAGCAGCCTGACGACGCAGAACGTCGATTTCGCTGTCGATCAGCGCAGCCGGAACGTCGATATCGTTAGCTTTAACCAGACCTTCGATAGCCTGAGATTTAACGCGGTTACGCACGGCGCCTTTCAGCTCGCGCTCCATGTTTTTACGCACTTCAGCGCGCAGACCGGCTACGGAACCATCTTCAACGCCGAAACGTTTGATGAACTCTTCGGTCAGCTCTGGCAGTTCACGTTCTTCAACTTTCTTCAGGTTGATAACGAATTTAGCCGCTTTACCTTTCAGGTTTTCAGCGTGGTACTCTTCCGGGAAGGTCACGTCGATGGTGAACTCTTCGCCGGCCTTGTGACCTTTGATACCGTCTTCAAAGCCCGGGATCATACGACCCTGGCCCATCGCCAGTACGAAGTCAGAGGCTTTGCCGCCTTCGAACTCTTCGCCGTCAACGGAACCGGTGAAATCAACGGTCACGCGATCTTCTGCATCAACAGCGCCGTCTTTGTCTTTCCAGTTCGCCTGCTGCTTGCGCAGAGTATCCAGCATGGTGTCAACGTCAGCATCGGTCACTTCAACAACCGGTTTTTCAACTTCGATCGCTTCCAGACCCTGCAGTTCAACTTCCGGATAAACTTCGAACTCTACCGCGTAGGTGAAGTCTTCACCCAGCTTGTATTCGCCCGGAACGTAGTTCGGCGCGCCGGCCGGATTAATTTTTTCTTTGATGATCGCGTCAACGAAGTTACGGCTCATCAGGTCACCCAGCACGTCCTGGCGAACAGATGCGCCATAACGCTGAGCAACAACATTCATCGGCACTTTGCCTTTACGGAAGCCGTCAATGCGAACTTTTTTCGCTACGTTGACCAGCTCGCTTTTGACAGCATTCTCGATGCTGTCAGCGGCGATAGTAATCGTTACACGGCGCCCAAGGCCCTGAGTGGTTTCAACTGAAACTTGCATCTTGTTACCTCAAAAAAATCACAGTGCTCGGTCAACTCTGGAAGCGCGAACAGGTTGCTTCGCAGAACCGGGATGCCCTCTTCAAATCAGAAACACATTCCCTGTCGTCAGAATCATCCCGAAGACATTCATAATAAAAGACGCGGCATTATAGCGGCATCACTTTTGTGAGTCGAGAACGGTTGTCGCCCACTGCTGCGGCTTTTTTCACATTTCCCGAGCAAATTTGCCTGTAAATATGCGTGAATTGCACATTTTCCAGGCAAAACAAAACGGCCCGCAGGCCGTTTTCTCATAAATCTTCACGCAACATACTGGAAAAGCTCCAGCGGTTGCAAATGCGATTTCTACGCGATACTTCCAGCCCCGCGACAAGGAGGAGAAGCAAAGACGGTATCCTGTAGCCCTTCCCACTCTTTGATTGTATAGGTATGCAACGCCAGAGCGTGCACGGTGCTTGATAGTTCCTCAGTCAACGTTCCGTAAATCATACGGTGACGATTAAGAAAACGCTCGCCAAGGAAGCGATCGCTCACCAACACCACTTTAAAATGACTTTCAGAGCCCGCAGGAACGTTGTGGCGATAGCTTTCATCCACGACTTCAAGATACACCGGGTCGAACGCTGCCCTAAGTTTTGCTTCGATCTGTTCACGTATCATCATGAATTTTCTCCTCCGACAACGCTGTATTGCCGCCATTCCCTTTAAATGTTAGCCGCTTTTACCGCTTCCATTGGGCGAAAACAACAAAAAATTAGCATTCCTCTGATATTTTCATGCAAAAGTATCGGCTTTAGTGGTTCGGTGTCCTGAAAGCCCTGCCTGCGTTGCGATAAAAGATGTAGCCAGGACAGAAAACGCACAACGCGATGAATTTACATGCGTTGCCACTTCCCCTTGCCGTTGGCGATGTTATGATGGCGGGAATTTTCCTCATTACCACTCCACCATGCGTTGAGACCCTGAACATGTTTAAGAAAATTCTTTTTCCTTTGGTCGCGCTGTTTATGCTGGCCGGATGCGCCACTCCGCCGACCACCATTGATGTTTCACCGAAAATCACCCTGCCACAGCAGGATCCCAGCCTGATGGGCGTGACCGTCAGCATTAACGGCGCCGATCAGCGTCCGGATCAGGCGCTGGCGAAAGTCACCCGCGATAACCAACAGGTTACGCTCACCGCCTCCCGCGACCTGCGCTTCCTGTTGCAGGAAGTGCTCGAGAAACAGATGACCTCACGTGGCTATATGATTGGCCCGAACGGTGCCGTGGATCTGCAAATCATCGTGAATAAACTGTACGCCGACGTTTCTCAGGGCAACGTGCGTTACAACATTGCGACCAAAGCCGATATTGCGATCGTTGCCACTGCCGCCAACGGCAATAAGATGACGAAAAACTATCGTGCCAGCTACTCTGTTGAAGGCGCCTTCCAGGCCTCGAACAAAAATATCGCCGATGCGGTTAATAGCGTCATGACCGATACCATTAGCGATATGGCGCAGGACACCAGCATTCACGATTTCATCAAGCAAAACGCGCGTTAATTTAAGTCGCAGACCCGGCCTCGCGCCGGGTCTGCACGACATGCCATGTCTAATCATTACTTACGCATTTTCACGCAGCCAAAATCAGCTATCCTGCTGATCCTCGGTTTTGCCTCGGGATTACCGCTCGCCCTCACCTCCGGCACGCTGCAGGCGTGGATGACCGTTGAAAACATCGATCTGAAAACTATCGGTTTTTTCTCGCTCGTCGGCCAGGCCTACGTCTTTAAGTTCCTCTGGTCGCCGGTGATGGACCGCTATACGCCGCCGTTTCTCGGCCGTCGTCGCGGCTGGCTGCTGGCGACCCAGTTTCTGCTCCTTATCGCCATTGCGGCGATGGGTTTCCTTGAACCGTCCACGCAGCTACGCTGGATGGCGGCGCTGGCGGTCGTCATCGCTTTTTGTTCCGCCTCTCAGGATATCGTGTTTGACGCGTGGAAAACTGACGTGCTGGCCGCGGAAGAGCGAGGCACCGGGGCGGCAATCAGCGTGCTGGGCTATCGTCTGGGGATGTTGGTCTCCGGCGGGCTGGCGCTCTGGCTGGCCGATCGCTGGCTGGGTTGGCAGGGGATGTACTGGCTGATGGCCGCGCTGCTGATCCCCTGCATTATTGCTACTCTGCTGGCCCCGGAACCCAGCGACGTCATTCCGGTGCCGAAGACGCTGGAGCAGGCCGTCGCCGCACCGCTGCGCGACTTCTTCGGCCGCAATAATGCCTGGCTTATTCTCTTGCTTATCGTCCTTTATAAGCTTGGCGACGCGTTTGCCATGAGTCTGACCACCACCTTCCTGATTCGCGGCGTCGGTTTTGATGCGGGCGAAGTGGGCATGGTCAATAAAACGCTCGGCCTGTTCGCCACGATTGTCGGTGCGCTTTATGGCGGCGTGCTTATGCAGCGCCTGACGCTTTTCCGCGCGCTGCTGATTTTCGGCCTGCTGCAGGGGGTATCCAACGCCGGGTATTGGCTGCTCTCAATTACCGATAAACACCTTTTCTCCATGGCGACGGCGGTGTTTTTCGAAAACCTGTGCGGCGGAATGGGCACGGCGGCATTCGTTGCGCTGCTGATGACGCTGTGCAATAAGTCATTTTCAGCCACCCAGTTCGCTTTGCTCTCAGCGCTCTCCGCCGTTGGGCGCGTATATGTGGGGCCTATCGCCGGCTGGTTTGTCGAAGCCCACGGATGGCCTGCTTTCTATCTCTTTTCCGTTGTTGCTGCGGTTCCGGGGATTTTGCTGCTGTTAATTTGTCGCCGTACGCTTGAACATACTCAACGTTCGGAGAGCTTTATGCCGCGCACGCTTTTTCCTCAGGCCTACGGGCTGGCATTAGTTATTCTGGCGGTTGGCTGCCTGATGCTCGCGATATGGCTGCTGCTGCTGGCGCTTAACGCGCTGGATTACACCAACTTCTCCTTCCTTGCCGGCCTGCTTGAGATCGCCGTACTCACCGCCGTCGCGGGTATTTTACTCGGCGCCTTCCTTGACTATCTGGCATTACGTAAAACCGAGCTGATTTAAATCAGCGCAAAAACGTAAGTGGACGTTGTAATTACTAAACGTAATTATAACGTCTTATTAACGATTTTATATTCATCGTAGCCGATTTGTTGTTTTGTGCGTTTTAGATTTCTGGAAATTATTGACAATTTTTATGCGAATCTTTAAATAATTTAACCGATTCAGCTCTGCAGGTTTTATTTTCCGCTTTTATGATGTCTTTTATTTGATAATTAATTGTTAATTATTTGTGTTGTTTTGCGGGTAGTTATGCTCATTCTCTTATAAAGCCTTTCGTTCTTATCCCTTTCGTTATCAATCCCGCCTAAATCAAGGTTTGCAAGCGATAATGTCACACTCCGTAACATATGTGACAGGGCAAGCAGAAGCCGCTAACATAGAGCAGACACAGCTCCAACTATGTTTACAGTAATGCAACCTTCCCGTAAAATGCCCGTACACTTTAAGCGCCACCAGATTCCGTGGAATTGAGGTCGTTCAATGAGACTTAGGAAATACAATAAAAGTTTGGGGTGGATGTCATTAATCGCAGGCACTGTATTACTCAGTGGTTGTGATTCTGCACTCCTCGACCCAAAAGGACAGATTGGACTGGAGCAACGCTCTCTGATTCTGACGGCCTTCGGCCTGATGATGATCGTCGTTATTCCAGCCGTCTTGATGGCAGTAGGATTTGCCTGGAAGTATCGTGCGAGCAATAAAGATGCGAAGTATAGCCCGAACTGGTCACACTCCAACAAAGTGGAAGCTGTGGTCTGGACGGTTCCTATCCTGATCATCCTGTTCCTGGCCGTTCTGACCTGGAAAACCACTCACGCATTAGAGCCGAGCAAACCGCTTGCTCACGATGAAAAACCTATCACTATCGAAGTCGTTTCGATGGACTGGAAATGGTTCTTCATCTATCCGGAACAAGGCATTGCTACCGTCAACGAAATCGCCTTCCCGGCGAACGTACCGGTACACTTCAAAGTGACCTCCAACTCCGTGATGAACTCGTTCTTTATCCCACGTTTAGGTAGCCAGATTTACGCAATGGCCGGGATGCAGACTCAGCTGCACCTCATTGCGAACGAAGCTGGTACTTACGACGGTATCTCCGCCAGCTATAGCGGCCCGGGCTTCTCAGGAATGAAGTTCAAAGCTATCGCCACGCCGGATCGTGCAACCTTCGATCAGTGGGTAGCGAAAGCCAAACAGTCTGCGAACGCCATGGACTCCATGGAAACGTTCGACAAACTGGCTGCGCCTAGCGAATACAACAAAGTGGAATACTTCTCTAACGTGAAACCAGATTTGTTTAAAGATGTTGTTAACAAATTTATGTCTCACGGTAAGAGCATGGATATGACCCAACCTGAGGGCGAGCACGCAGCGCACGAAGGAATGGAAGGCATGGACATGAGCCACGCGGAAACCGCTCACTAAGGGGCCGAGGAAGAAAACGATGTTCGGAAAACTTACACTGGATGCAGTGCCCTACCATGAACCCATTATTGTGGTTACGGTGGCTGCAATTATCATTGGGGGACTGGCGCTTCTGGCGGCCATCACTTACTTCGGTAAGTGGTCCTACCTTTGGAATGAGTGGCTGACTTCGGTTGACCACAAACGTCTCGGTATCATGTACGTTATCGTGGCAATCGTTATGTTGCTGCGTGGCTTCGCTGACGCCGTTATGATGCGTAGCCAGCAGGTGCTGGCCTCGGCCGGGGAAGCAGGCTTCCTGCCGCCTCATCACTACGATCAGATCTTTACCGCCCACGGCGTTATTATGATCTTCTTCGTAGCGATGCCGTTTGTTATCGGTCTGATGAACCTGGTGGTTCCGCTGCAGATCGGCGCGCGCGACGTTGCCTTCCCATTCCTTAACAACCTGAGCTTCTGGTTCACCGTTGTGGGCGTGATTCTGGTTAACCTCTCTCTGGGCGTCGGTGAATTCGCGCAGACCGGTTGGCTGGCCTATCCGCCGCTCTCGGGAATTGAGTACAGCCCGGGCGTCGGGGTCGATTACTGGATCTGGGCTCTCCAGCTATCCGGTATTGGTACAACGCTCACCGGTATTAACTTCTTCGTAACGATTATCAAGATGCGTGCCCCTGGCATGACCATGTTCAAGATGCCGGTGTTTAGCTGGGCATCTTTGTGCGCCAACATCCTGATTATCGCCTCCTTCCCAATTCTGACCGTCACCGTCGCGCTGCTGACCCTGGACCGCTACCTGGGCACCCATTTCTTTACCAACGATATGGGTGGCAACATGATGATGTACATCAACCTGATTTGGGCCTGGGGTCACCCGGAAGTGTACATTCTGGTTCTGCCGGTATTCGGTGTCTTCTCCGAAATCGCCGCAACCTTCTCGCGTAAGCGTCTGTTTGGCTACACCTCGCTGGTATGGGCAACAGTGTGTATTACCGTTCTGTCGTTCATCGTTTGGCTGCACCACTTCTTTACTATGGGTGCGGGCGCGAACGTAAACGCCTTCTTCGGTATTACGACCATGATTATCGCTATCCCGACCGGGGTTAAGATCTTCAACTGGCTGTTTACCATGTACCAGGGCCGTATCGTCTTCAACTCAGCAATGCTGTGGACGATTGGCTTTATCGTGACCTTCTCCGTAGGGGGTATGACCGGCGTACTGCTGGCGGTACCGGGCGCAGACTTCGTGCTGCACAACAGCCTGTTCCTGATCGCGCACTTCCATAACGTCATCATCGGCGGCGTGGTGTTCGGTTGCTTCGCAGGTCTGACCTACTGGTGGCCGAAAGCCTTTGGCTTCACCCTGAACGAAACCTGGGGCAAACGCGCTTTCTGGTTCTGGATCATCGGCTTCTTCGTGGCGTTTATGCCGCTGTACGTACTGGGCTTCATGGGTATGACCCGTCGCCTGAGCCAGCAGATTGACCCGCAATTCCACCCGATGCTGGTTGTTGCAGCCTGCGGTGCGGCGCTGATCGCTTGCGGTATTCTCTGCCAGCTGATTCAGTTCTACGTGTCTATCCGCGATCGCGAGCAGAACCGTGACCTGACCGGCGACCCGTGGGGCGGCCGTACGCTGGAGTGGGCAACCTCTTCTCCTCCGCCGTTCTACAACTTTGCTATCGTTCCTGTCGTTCACGAACGTGACGCGTTCTGGGAAATGAAAGAAAAAGGCGACGCGTATAAGAAACCGGCTGGCTATGAAGAGATTCATATGCCGAAAAACAGCGGCGCGGGCATCGTGATTGCTGCTTTCGCAACGGTGTTTGGTTTCGCAATGATCTGGCATATCTGGTGGATGGCGATTGCAAGCTTCGTCGGTATCCTGGTGACCTGGATTATTAAGAGCTTTGACGAGGACGTGGATTACTACGTGCCGGTTGCAGTAGTCGAAAAACTGGAAAATCAGCATTTCGATGAGATTAACAAAGCAGGGCTGAAAAATGGCAACTGATACTCTTGCGCATAACGCCCACGCGCACGAACACGGGCACCATGATACAGGACCGATGAAGGTATTCGGTTTCTGGATCTACCTGATGAGCGACTGCATTATCTTCGCCACTCTGTTCGCTACCTATGCCGTTCTGGTGAACGGCACGGCGGGCGGTCCGACCGGTAAAGATATTTTTGAACTGCCGTTCGTTCTGGTTGAAACCGCGCTGCTGCTGTTCAGCTCCATCACCTACGGCATGGCGGCTATCGCCATGTACAAAAACAACAAGAGCCAGGTGGTTTCCTGGCTGGCGCTGACCTTCCTCTTCGGGGCAGGTTTCATCGCGATGGAACTCTATGAATTCCATCACCTGATTGTTGAAGGTATGGGTCCGGATCGCAGCGGCTTCCTGTCAGCGTTCTTCGCGCTGGTCGGTACCCACGGTCTGCACGTGACTTCAGGTCTGATCTGGATGGCGGTGCTGATGGTTCAGGTTTCTCGTCGCGGCCTGACCAGCACTAACCGCACCCGCATCATGTGCCTGAGCCTGTTCTGGCACTTCCTGGACGTCGTGTGGATCTGCGTGTTCTCTGTTGTTTATCTGATGGGGGCGATGTAATGAGTCATTCTACCGATCATAGCGGCGCTTCTCACGGCAGCGTGAAGAGCTACATGACAGGTTTCATCCTGTCGATCATTCTGACGGTTATCCCGTTTGCAATGGTGATGAGTGGATCTGCATCGCATGCGGCTATTCTGGGCACCATCCTGGTCACTGCAGTTGTGCAGATTGTGGTACATCTCGTGTACTTCCTGCACATGAACAGTAAATCGGACGAAGGTTGGAACCTGACCGCATTTATCTTCACCGTAATCATCATTGCTATCGTAGTTGTCGGCTCCATCTGGATTATGTGGAACCTGAACTACAACATGATGATGCACTAAGAGCGGCGAGTATGTTTAAGCAATACCTGCAAGTAACGAAACCAGGCATTATTTTTGGCAACCTGATCTCCGTGATTGGCGGTTTCCTGCTGGCCTCCAAGGGCCACATCGACTATCCGCTTTTCATCTGGACGCTCCTCGGAGTATCCCTGGTGGTCGCCTCGGGTTGTGTTTTCAACAACTATATCGACCGTGATATCGATCGTAAGATGGAACGGACGAAAAACCGGGTGCTGGTCAAAGGGCTGATCTCGCCAGAAGCTTCGCTGGTATACGCCACCCTGCTGGGTATTGCTGGCTTCATGCTCCTGTGGTTTGGCGCGAATCCCCTGGCCTGCTGGCTGGGGGTGATGGGGTTCGTGGTTTATGTCGGCGTTTACAGCCTGTACATGAAGCGCCACTCCGTCTACGGCACGCTGATTGGTTCTCTCTCCGGCGCTGCGCCGCCGGTGATTGGCTACTGCGCGGTTACCGGTGATTTTGACAGCGGTGCCGCGATTCTGCTGGCGATTTTCAGCCTGTGGCAGATGCCTCACTCTTACGCTATCGCGATTTTCCGTTTCAAGGATTATCAGGCAGCGAACATTCCGGTACTGCCGGTAGTGAAAGGCATTTCGGTGGCGAAAAACCATATCACCGTCTACATCATCGCTTTCGCCGTTGCCACGCTGATGCTCTCCCTTGGCGGCTACGCTGGATATAAATATCTGGTTGTCGCTGCGGCGGTGAGCGTCTGGTGGCTCGGAATGGCGCTGCGCGGTTATAAAGTGGCGGATGATAAAGTCTGGGCGCGTAAGCTGTTCGTCTTTTCCATCGTAGCCATTACCGCGCTGTCGGTGATGATGTCCGTCGACTTTATGGTACCGGATTCACACAATCTGCTGACCATGGTCAGATAGTGTCTCTCAATGGCGTATCGCCCGATACGCCATTACTTCTTTCCCCTCGTTAATCTCGCATCGCCGATAGTGGTCAATCATTCAGTTCTCCCCTTTCTATTATTCTGAGATTGTGCCCCCTGCTCTCTCAACGCTTTCTCTGTCCGTAGCTAAATTCCGCCTCAGCGTTCTCGTTCAAAAACGCTCCTCCTGACACGCCTTTCTCCACTTACTGCCGGAACGGGTTTAGCCATACTTATGCAATAATAGTCACGCAGTACTGCCAATTCATTTTGACAAATAGCCGCATCAGATTCATCAGCAGCAATTCATTATCCTGCAACCATCGTTTATTTAGATGAATTAAAATTGGTTTTAACGCTGGCGCTGTCAATAAAATGAGCGCTATATATCGGCTAATGATTCCGTTTTTTAACGAATCATCGTTAAACACGGTTTGCCCACTGCGGTCGGCAATGGTATCTTTGAGATATGAATCCCGCCGCCGTGCTACCCCGTACGGCGCCGAGTGGTTTATCTGAATATATACGGAAAATTAATTTATTGTACGCAACATAGTAGAAGAGACATGCTCCGAACTTTTTGTTTCTTCGAACGCTGGCGTCATTCCGGGTTAACAAGGCATAGATAAACCCTCGTTCAGCCAGTAAGCTTAGCTTCCGTCATTCCTGGCGGGCAAATGTGAAATCAAAAATTAACATATTAACGTGGGGTATGGTGCCAGGTTGATGTTCTCTTGCTCTCCCCTCCCCCGCACGAACAGTCGGTCTTTTGCCTTGAGCATTGTCCTGCCCGGTTCATAGAGCATCTCTATTGAACAATATTAAAGTTTTCAATGAAAAAAACAGTCCATCTTATTCGCCCTCCCTGCAATCAATCTCAGCGCATTTTTCTTTATACGGATGTCATGCAACTTCACATTAAAGCCAAAAGTACCGAATAAAAAATTCACATTCATGGCTTACGCCGTTATCTCTAAAGAAAGCTTCATTTATTAAATTTGTATTAAAATGAATATTTCACATACTAACACTCTGGATTAACATAATTTAAGAGTGTTAGTATTTCTTCCGTGGGTAAGAGACCCACTAATAACAATTAATCAAATTTAATAAGGAATACCAATGAAAGAATTAACTATTGGCGAAATGGAATCTATTTCTGGTGGTTTTAATCTGTTCGGTTTTGCTAACAGCATTACCAGCCTTATTATTAATAGTGGAAACCATCTGAGTGATTTTATTACCTCCGCGGGTGCCACCATTGCCAATGCCATCGTTAACGGTACCGTTGAGTTCGGTAAATTCCTTACCGGCGCATCTGACTGGGACAGCTACGTTGCCGCTAGCAACGAGAACTGGCGTAATGCTGTGAGCGACCTGTCAGGCGAGTGGAACACTTTCACTAACAGCATCACCGCCTAATATCAGTTCGTCATTCTCGAGGCAGGATTCTTCCTGCCTTTTTTTGCCTGGCGTATGCTCTCTCGGCACGAAGATGAGAGAATCGTCTGCCCCTTTGATTTTAACCCACCAGCATCGCCTGAGCGCTATAGAGCAAATCCAGATGATCGCGGCATAGTGCCTCAATCGACGTTCTTGACTGATGGCTGGTTAAACTCAGTGCTCCCCAGTAGAGTCCTTCCCGATCTGACAGCGGCACGGCCAGGACCAGCATGCCAATTTCAAACTCCTGCTCAATCGCGGCGTATCCCTGGCGACGAACCTGAGCGATCTTTTCCATTAACGCCGCCACGTCCGTCACCGTATAGGGCGTACGCTGCTCGCGGCGGATCCGCTGCAAAACGGTTTCACACTCGGCTTCCGCTAACGAAGCCAGCCATAGTCGCCCTCCGGCGGTACAGTAAATCGGCACTCTCTCCCCCAGACGCACTGAAGTCGAGTTAAACGGCGTGTGTTTACTGCGGGCGATATACACCAGCTCGTCATCATCGATCACGCCGACCGAAGCGTGCTCTTCCGTCCGACTGGCGATGTACTCCACGATCGGTCGTACCATGCGTGGGAACTGCGCCGAATCGACATACGCCTGCCCCAGTCTTAACGCTTTAGGCGTTAGCCAGTAGTGGCGTCCGTCGGTTTGCAGATAGCGCTCGTGCAGCAGGGTAAGGAAAAAGCGCCGCGCGGCGCTTTGCGTCAGGCCGCTCATTTTCGCCGCCTGCGGTACGGTGAGCCGCGGATGCTCTTTTGAAAATAGCTGGATCAGCGCCAGCCCCTTTTGCAGGCCGACGATCAGATCGCGGGGATGAATCTGGTTTTGCATACTTGTTCACACTTTCGCAACAATAAGATCGGTTTAGCGCGATTATCGCAGTGGTGGTGCGATTAACAACCAGTATGACCGAATTCTGCGTTGTCGCTCTCAGCTTACGCTGAAATACTTTCACAACATTCATTTAACAAAATGAGGTTTGAAATGGTCAGTGGATTCACTCAGGTCGTCGCCGTCATCGGTCACCCGATTACCCAGGTTAAATCGCCGGAGAATTTCAACCGCTACTTTGCCGACCAGCAAATTGACAGCGTCATGATCCCGGTGGATATCGCCCCGGAAGCCGTTGCTGACTTTCTGCAGGCCCTGCGCGGCTGGCACAACATGAGCGGCGCCCTGGTCACCGTTCCGCACAAACAGCGGGCCGCCGCCCTGGTCGACGAGTTAACCCCGCGAGCTCAGCACCTCAATGCCATTAACGTCATCCGTAAGCTGGCCGATGGCCGTTTACAGGGCGATATGCTCGACGGCGTCGGTTTTCAGCTTGCCGCAGAGGCGCACGGCTTTAGCGCCGCCGGTAAAAAGGGGCTGCTCTCCGGCTGCGGCGGCGTCGGCAGCGCTATCGCGTGGGGGCTTTGCGAAGCAGGCATTCGTCAACTGGCGCTTTATGACCAGAATCCCGCCACGCTCCAACTGCTGCATAACCGGCTGGCAACGCATTTTCCGCACGTTCACCTTACCGATCTGCCCGCTACGCTCAACGGCCTGGATTTGCTGGTGAACGGTTCCCCGGCGGGAATGGCCGGTTTCGATCCGCTACCGCTGCCGCAAACGCTGCTGGAAACGCTCCCGGTATCAGCGCATGTCGCGGACGTGGTTACCGCCCCGGTTATCACCCCGCTCCTCGCCTTCGCCCGGGATCGCGGCTGCGCGATCCAGACCGGGCCGGAGATGGCGCTGGCGCAGATGAAACTGATGGGACAATTCATCGGCGCCATTGAGCAGGAACAAGGAGCGGCGGCATGAAAAGCTGGGATGTCATCGTTATCGGCAGCGGCGCCGCAGGCTTTGCCGCGGCGGTGACCGCCAGCTGTAAGGGACTGTCGGTGCTGATGCTGGAAAAAGCCCCGCAGTTTGGCGGCACCTCCGCCATTTCCGGCGGCGCGGTGTGGATCCACGATAGCGATCAGGCGCGGAAAATGGCCGTGGGCGGCAGCCCGCAGGCCATCGAAACCTATCTGCGGACGATTATCGGTGAGCCTCATTATCGTCAGGATCTGGTGGATGCCTTTATCGCTTCAGGGCGCGAGGCGCTAGCATTTCTTGAAAAAGAGGGCGCGGTGAAATACAGCCTGCGCCCGCTCTCTCCGGATTATTACCCGGATGAGCCCGGCGCCGTCGATGTCGGGCGGGCGCTGGAGGTGGTGGAGTTTGACGGACGGGAACTGGGTGCACACTTTCGCGACCTCCGCTCTCCCCCACCGGGAATGCTGCTGTTTGGCGGGATGATGGTTAACCGGGTTGATATCCAGCACTTTCTCGATATGCACCGCTCCCCGCGCTCGTTCGCGCACTGCGGCAGACTGCTGCTGCGCTACGGTCGCGATCGCCTGCGGTACCCTCGCGGTACCCGCCTGGCGATGGGCAACGCGCTGATCGCCCGCATGGCGACGCTCGCCTTTCGCAAAGGTATGCAGCTCAGGCTCAACGTCAACGTGCTTTCGCTGAGCGAACGCAATGGCGAGGTGACCGGCATAGAAATTGAGCACGAGGGTCAAAAGCAGGCTCTTGAAGCCCGCTGCGGGGTGGTACTGGCGGCGGGTGGTTTTGCCGCAGGCAGGCTGGCTGAACGCTATCGCCCCCAGACCCGCGAGCACTACACCATGTCCCCCGCCGCCAACGACGGCGCCGCGCTGCGCCTTGCCGCCGCGGTCAATGCCCGGGAAGGGGCTGACCTGCCGTCTAACTTTTTCTGGGCGCCGGTCTCGGTTTTACAGCATCCCGACGGCACGCAAGAGCGCTTCCCTCATCTGGTCACCGATCGCGCCAAACCCGGAGTGATTGCCGTCAACCAGCGCGCGGTGCGCTTCGTGAACGAATCTAACTCTTATCACCACTTCGCCAGTGCCATGCAAAGCCGGGCAGAAAATGCGCCCTGCTTTCTGATTTGCGACGCCCTGGCCATGAAGCGCTACGGTCTCGGCCTGGCGCGCCCTGCCCCGGTCAATAACGACGCGCTGGTGAAAGCGGGCTATTTACATAAGGCCGATACGCTGCCTGAACTGGCGCAGCGGCTCGGCCTGGATCCGCATACGCTCGCTGACACGGTGGCACGCTACAACCGCGACGCCGCTCAGGGCCTCGACCCGGCGTTCACCAAAGGCGGCAACAGCTATAACCGCGCGATGGGCGACCCCGGCCACCGGCCAAACGCCTGTAACGCTCCGCTGACCCGCGCGCCTTTTTATGCCGTCACCCTCTATACCGGCGATCTCGGTACCTCGCGCGGCCTGGTCACTACCGCCGATGCTCAGGTCATTAACCAGCAGGGTGAACCGATCAAAGGCCTCTATGCCGTGGGTAATGATATGGATTCGATGATGGCCGGAACCTACCCCGGCCCAGGTATTACGCTCGGCCCGGCGCTCACCTTCGGCTATCTCTCAGCCAGCCATATGGCGCAACAACACGCACTGGAAACAGGAGAAAATCATGATCTATGAAAAACGCACCTACACCATCAATCCGCTGAAAATGGCCGACTGGCTGGCGCTGTACAAAAGCGATGCTTACGCCGTGCAAACCGAGCACCTCGGTAAGCTCATCGGCTTCTTCTTTACCGAAATTGGCGTGGTCAATCAGGTGGTGCATATCTGGGCCTATGAAAGTCTGGACGATCGCCTGGCGCGTCGGGCGCGCATGGCGCAGGACGAACGCTGGCTGACGTTTTCGCGCAAAAACCGCGAGCTGGCCGCCGTCGAGCGCCTGGAGTCGGTGCTTCTGCGCCCCACTGATTTTTCACCGCTGCAATAAGGAGAGGGTCATGAGCGGTCAGATGAACGTGGATGTTCTGGTCGTCGGCTCCGGCGCGGCGGGGCTCTCTGCCGCCGTCACAGCCGCGCTCGGCGGCGCCAGCGTACTGGTTGCGGAGAAAGAGTCGGTCATTGGCGGCACCAGCGCCTGGTCCGGCGGCTGGCTGTGGATCCCGCGTAACCCGCTGGCTCGTGAAGAAGGGATTGAAGAAGAGCCCGGCGCGCCGCTCGCTTATTTACGCCATGAAATGGACGGTGAGCCTGCCGATGCGCGTCTGCTTGCCTTCTTACAGTACGGACCGGAGATGATCGATTTTTTCCGCCGCCGCACCGCCGTGCAGTTTCTTTCCGGCAGCAAAATGCCCGATTTTCACGCTTCGCCGGGCGCTGCGCTGGGCGGCCGCTCGGTCACGGCACAGCCTTTTGACGGACGGCTGCTGGGCGACTGGCTGCATCGCCTGCGGCCTCCGCTGGAGACCATCAGCCTTGCGGGTATGGGCATTGCCGGCGGCACGGATATGGCGCACTTTTTTAACGCCACCCGCTCACCGGGCTCGGCGCTATATGCGATCCGCCGCCTGCTGCGTCACGGCTGGCAGCGGCTGCGCGCCGGTCGCGGACAGCATCTGGTTAACGGCAACGCGCTGGTCGCCCGCTTGCTGCGTTCGGCGCTGGATGCAGGGGTTAATTTTCAGCTTAACGCGCCGGTAGAACGTCTGCTTGCCGACAACAACGGCGTTGCAGGCGCGATATTACGCAGCGACAGCGGCGCGCTGGAGGTTCGCGCCGGCGCGGTGATCCTCGCCTGCGGAGGCTTTCCTCACGACAGGCAGCGTCTGGCCGAAAATGTGCCGCACGCCGCCAGCGGCTACGGCCACTTCTCCGCCGCGCCCCCGGGCAATCAGGGGGATGGCATTCGGCTCGGCGAAGCGGTCGGCGGCCAGTTTGATACCTCACTCAGGCACGCCATGGCCTGGGCGCCGGTGTCGCGCGTTACCCTCGCCAGCGGACTGCAGCTGCCGTTCCCGCATCTGGTTGAGCGCGCCAAGCCCGGCTTTATTGCCGTGTTGCCCAACGGTAAACGCTTCACAAATGAAGCCGACTCTTATCATGATTTTATTGCAGCGCTGCTGGACGCGACGCCGCCGGGCGAAACGCCGCAGGCGTGGCTAATTGCCGACGGTCGTGCGCTGCGGCGCTACGGATTGGGCCATGCTCGCCCCTTCCCGTTTACCCCCGAGGCCTGGCGACGGACCGGCTATCTGTACGTCGGTGAGACGCCGGAAGCGCTGGCGAAAACATGCGCCATCAATCCGCAGCAGCTAACGGAAACGATCGCCCGGTTTAACGGCTTTGTAGACCAGGGAGAGGATAAGGATTTTCAGCGCGGCGCCTCGGCCTATAACCGCGCGCAGGGTGACGCCAGCCGCTCGCCCCACCCAACGCTCGGGAAACTCAGCCATGGGCCTTTTTATGCGGTACGTATATTGCCCGGCTCGCTGGGTTCCTTCAGTGGATTAATCACCGATGAAAATGCCCGTGTTCTCAACGCGCAGCGGCAGCCGATCCAGGGGCTTTTCGCCATCGGCAACGATATGTCGAGCGTGATGCAGGGATTCTATCCCAGCGGCGGTATCACGCTGGGTCCGGCCATGACCTTTGGCTATCTGGTCGGAAAAAAACTGTCAGAAAATCTCAATAAAACAAAGCAGTAAAAGCATTCCACCAGGGACGGCAATACGCATAACAACAATCACCTGCAACTGTACTGGAGTCCTTTATGAACATGCGAACCCTCTCACTCGCCGCGCTTACCCTCCTCGACGTTCCGCCGCCGGAACAGGTACGCATTGCGGCCAAGACCGGATTCACCCACGTTGGTCTGCGCCTGCTTCCCGCAACCCCGTCAGATCCGGATTACGACATGCTCGGCGACACCGCCGCCGTACGCGATACCCTGGCGGCGCTGATGGAAACTGGCGTTCGCGTTTCGGACGTTGAGATCGTCCGCCTGATGCCCGATTTTTCAGTGGACACTCGTTTGCAGCTTTTTCTTACTACCGCCGCGCGCCTTGGCGCAAAGCAGGTTTTAGTGGCAGGAAACGATGATAACCGCGCGCGCAGCGCGGAAAATCTCGCCCGACTTGCCGAAGCCGGCCAGGAGCATGGATTAACCATGAACCTGGAGCCCATGCCCTGGACCCACCTGCGCACCATTGCCGAAGCCCGGGCGCTCATCACCGCCAGCGGCCGCAGCGATATCGGTATTTTGATTGACGCTATTCACTTCTGGCGGGCCGGCGAATCCCTGTCCACGATCGCGGCGCTACCGCGAAATTGCCTCAACTATATGCAGCTTTGCGATGCCTCACCGCAACCCCCCGCTGACGAGCAGGAGCTGATTTACCAGGCCCGCGCCGCGCGCCAGGTCCCCGGCGAAGGCGGACTCGACCTGCACGGTCTGATGGCGGCGCTTCCGGCCACGCTGCCGGTATCCATCGAGGTCCCGCTAAGCGGCGCTCGGGGTGCGCTGCCGCCGCTCGCTCGCGCTCAGCTGCTGTTTAACGCCGCGCAGTCCTACCTGCGCCCTTGCGCATAAGGAGAGTCCCATGACACAGACTCAACGCCTGGACGTCAGGGAGTTAATCAACGCCAATCCGCTAAGCCGCTTTCAGAAGCTGGTGGTGTTTTTAGGCTTCTGCGTTATCGCGCTGGACGGCTTTGATATCGCCATCATGGGATTTATCGCCCCGACGCTGAAGCAGGAATGGGGTGTAAGCAATCACCAACTCGGTTTTGTCATCAGCGCCGCGCTGATAGGCCTGGCGCTGGGGGCCATTTTCTCCGGGCCGCTCGCCGACTGGCTGGGACGGAAAAAAATTATCATTAATAGCGTCTTTTTCTTCGGCTTCTGGACCATCGCCACCGCCCTTTCACAAAATATTGAGCAGATGATGGTTTTCCGCTTCCTGACCGGGCTGGGATTAGGTGCCGCCATGCCGAATATCGGCACCCTGGTGTCAGAGTATGCGCCGGAGCGCCAGCGCTCGTTCCTGATTACGATTATTTTTTGCGGCTTCACCTTTGGCGCGGCGGCGGGCGGTTTCTCCGCATCCTGGCTAATCCCGCAGTTTGGCTGGCACTCGCTGATGCTGCTTGGCGGGATCCTCCCGCTGTTGTTCGCTCCGGTCCTGATCTGGCTGTTACCGGAATCGGTGCGTTTTCTGGTCGTTAAGCGCGCGCCTGCCGAACGTATTCGGCGGATTATGCAGCGCCTCTATCCGGGACAAATCCCCGATGAGGCCGAGTTCAGCCTCCCGGCCCAGCCCGTCCAGGCAAATGCCATGCGCATCGTTCTCTCCCGCCAGTACCGCTTCGGTTCGATGATGCTCTGGCTGGTTTACTTTATGGGGCTTTTTTTGGTTTATCTCCTCGGCAGCTGGCTACCGACGCTGGTAAAAGAGGTGGGCTTAACGGTCGGCCAGGCGGCGGTAATGACCGCAATGTACCAGGCGGGGGGAACCCTTGGCTCGCTGTTTGCGGGCTGGCTAATGGACCGGATCAATCCACATCGGGCGCTCGGGCTGATTTACGCGGTTGGCGGCCTGTTTACGATGGCGATGGGCTATGCCGCGGCAAGCTTTGCGCTCATCTGCCTGCTGGCGTTTATCAGCGGAGCCTGCTTAAACGGCGCTAATACCGGCATGAACGCGCTCTCCGCCCGCTACTATCCTACCGAAGCACGGGCTACCGGCTCCAGCTGGATGCACGGCGTTGGCCGCATGGGCGCGATCCTGAGCGCCTTTGCCGGGGCGGAGATGCTGGCGCTGAATATCAGCTTCGAAAGCGTTTTCCTGATCCTTGGTATTCCCGCCGCGATAACCGTCGCCGGGCTGGCGGCCAAAGGTATTTTCGCGGCTGGCCCGACGACAAGAGCCACCGCGTCAACCGCGCCCGTCAGAAGTACATTTTAAACGTTGACGCTAAGGCAGGCGTGTTTCAAAAACACGCCTGCCAAAAAAAGAAAAATTAATTTCATTTAAATGAACAATGAAAAATAAAAATACCATGCAGTATCGATTCACTTCACAAAATCACAGAACAAAATCACCAAATACATACAATAAACAAATCAAACATCGTTCAGAAAAACACTTAATAACCTTATCAATCAGAATGACTTGATAGCTGTAGCCAAAAAACTTACTGCTCAATTTTTACGGTTTTTCGATCCGCCTCGCATATACAGAAATTAAATTCCAAACAAACATTGAAATGAAATAAATATTTCCTTATGTTCTGGCTGATATTCAGGATAAGGTCGTGCCGGTGGAACTGGCGCAGAGGTCCTGACTTGTCCTTCCAGACAAAGGAATTGACCATGAGTGAACAGCAGATTCTTCTCTCTCCCGCGGCAGCACGCGGCGATAAGCTAAGCTGGGCGACCCGAATCGCTTACGGCGGCGGCGATACCGCCTGTAACGTCGTTTTCGGCATGATCGGCACGGTTTTAACCCTGTTTTATACCGACTATGTCGGCATCAGCATCGCCACCGTTGGCCTGGTGATGCTGATCTCACGTCTGTTTGACGGCGTTTCCGATGTCATAATGGGCCTGATGGTGGAACGCACGAACTCTCGCTGGGGCAAATCACGCCCCTGGCTGCTGTGGATGAGCGTACCCTACGCCGTATCGGCAATTTTACTGTTCACCGTCCCGCAGACCACCGGCACGCTGCAGTTTCTCTATCTGCTGGTCGCCTATAACTTCTGCACCACCGTGTGCTATACCGCCATCAACCTCCCCTACGGCAGCCTCTCTGCGATGATGACCCGCGCCTCCTGGGAAAGGGATATGCTCAGCATCACCCGAATGTCGATGTCGCCTTTTGGTCGTATTCTCGCCGTTGCCTGCACATTGCCGCTGGTGAAGTACTTTGGCGACGATCAGGCGGCGTGGATCAAAACCATGTCTATTTGGGCTTTTCTGGCGCTGCTGTTGCTGCTGTTTTGCTTTTATAAATGCGAAGAAAAGGTGGTCATCAAAGCGCGAGAAAAACAGGGAAACGTACCGGTAAAAACCCAGCTTTCCGCGCTTTTTCGTAACCAGTACTTCTGGGCCAGCGCAATCCTGTGGACCGCGCAAAGCGTGTACTACACCGTGGTAGGGATCGCCCTGCCTTACTACTGCCGCTACGTGCTCGGCGACGATACCTTCTATAGCTCCATTTTCGTTGCCGAAACCGCGTGCATTATTATTTTCACCTTCCTGAGCTCAGTGCCTATCCGTAAATACGGTAAACGCAACGTTGCCCTCTGCGGCATTGTGCTGGCGACCATCGGCCAGGTGCTGTTTATGTTTAACTCTGATGATTACCACTGGGCACTGGCAAACGCGATTATTCGCGGTATTGGCTTCGCCCCGCTGAATGCCGTGCTGTTCGGCTTCTGCGGCGATGCCGTCGAATTCGGCCAGTGGAAAACGCGCGTCAGACAGGAAGGGATGATCTTCTCCGCCGGTTCCGTAGGGACGAAACTCGGTGCAGGTATTGCCGCCGCGGTTATCTCCGGCCTGCTGAGCATGGCGGGTTACGTCAGCTCCAGCAGCGGTTCCGGCGTTCAGCCGCAAAGCGCTATCGACATGATTAACCACGTCTATCTCTACGGTTCTTTCTTCCTGTGGATAGTCGTCATTATCACCCTGCTGTTTTACCGCCTGGATAAGCAATACCCGCAGATCATGCATGACCTGAAAGAACGCGAAGCCCGTGGCGAGATGTAAAACCTTAGCACCAGGCCCGCGCTCGGCGAGCGTGGGAATACAGAAGAACATCTGAAATCCGTAGTATCTCTATCATTGAGGAGTGCACCATCATGTTAAACGGCATGAAACCCTTATCCCGCTCCCTGCGCTGGGGAATGGTCGGCGGCGGCGGCACCAGCCAGATTGGCTACAGCCACCGCTGTGCGGCGCTTCGCGACAACGTCTTTACTCTGCTCGCCGGCGCGCTTGATATCGATGCCGAGCGCGGTCGTCAATTCGGCGAGCAGCTCGGCATCGCTCCTGAACGCTGCTACGCCGATTACCAAACGCTGTTCGCGGAGGAGGCCAAACGCCCTGACGGCATTGAAGCCGTATCGGTAACTACGCCGAACAATACTCACTTCGCTATCACTAAAGCGGCGCTTGAAGCCGGGCTGCACGTTATTTGCGAAAAACCGCTGTGCTTTACCGCCGACGAAGCGCGCGAGCTGCTGGCGCTGAGCAAAAAGCAGAATAAAATTATCGGCGTCACGTACGGTTATGCCGGTCACCAGATGATCCAGCAGGCGCGACAGATGATAGCGGAAGGGATGCTCGGCGAGATCCGCATTATTAATATGCAGTTCGCCCACGGTTTTCATAATGAAGCCGTTGAGCTGCAGGCTGAATCCACCCGCTGGCGGGTCACGCCCAAATATGCCGGTCCTAGCTATGTGCTGGGGGATCTGGCGACCCACCCACTATTTATTGCCGAGACGATGGTGCCGAAACTGAACATCACCCGCCTGATGTGCGCGCGTCAAAGCTTCGTCAAATCCCGCGCGCCGCTGGAAGATAACGCCTTTGTGCTGATGGAATATAACAACGGCGCCGTTGGCTCACTGTGGACCAGCGCGGTCAACAGCGGCGCGATGCACTCGCAAAAAGTCCGCGTCATTGGCGAAAAAGCCAGCATCGAATGGTGGGATGAGCGTCCAAATCAGCTCAGCTATGAGGTACAGGGCGAACCGGCTCGCGTCCTCGAGCGCGGGATGCCCTATCTCAGCCAGCAGGCGCTGGCGGACGACCGGATTGGCGGCGGTCATCCTGAAGGGCTGTTCGAGGCGTGGGCCAACCTCTATCGCCGCTACGCTATCGCCATCGACGCGATGGATCGCGGGGACCAGGCGTTCCTGGAAACCTTCTGGTATCCGGACGTCGAAGCCGGTCTTCACGGCGTTTACTGGGTTGAGCAGTGCGTCAAATCCGCCGACGCGGGCGGCCAGTGGGTTGACTTTAACTGCCAATAACCACTGAACACCAGTGGAGGCCCCTCCACTGGTTTTTACTTTCTACCGTACTCACCTCATCATGCAACACAGTCGTAATATCTGTTAAACAAACATTTATTTACGCTTCTGTTTCCCCCCACTACACTATGCGCAGTTTTTATATTGAGGTGGTAATGAACGATAATAAAATGACGCCAGGCGAACTGCGTGCGACCTGGGGTTTGGGGACCGTATTCTCTTTGCGCATGCTCGGCATGTTTATGGTCCTGCCGGTTCTGACCACTTACGGCATGGCGTTACAGGGCGCAAGCGAAGCTCTTATCGGACTGGCAATTGGTATTTACGGGCTGGCCCAGGCGCTATTCCAGATACCTTTCGGGCTGCTTTCTGACCGCATTGGCCGTAAGCCACTGATCGTCGGCGGCCTGTTAATCTTCGTTGTCGGCAGCGTTATCGCCGCGCTTTCTGACTCTATCTGGGGCATTATTCTTGGCCGCGCGCTGCAGGGCTCAGGGGCGATTGCCGCCGCGGTCATGGCGCTGCTTTCCGATTTAACTCGCGAGCAAAACCGCACTAAAGCCATGGCGTTTATCGGCGTCAGCTTTGGCGTC
Organism: Klebsiella sp. OBRC7; assembly: GCF_000293135.1. NCBI lineage: Bacteria > Pseudomonadati > Pseudomonadota > Gammaproteobacteria > Enterobacterales > Enterobacteriaceae > Klebsiella > Klebsiella sp. OBRC7. The sequence goes on from NZ_ALNJ01000086.1 coordinate 93,415, forward strand.
ACCTTTGCTATCGCTATGGTTCTCGGGCCTGTCGTTACCCACCAGCTCGGCCTGCACGCCCTGTTCTGGATGATTGCAGTCCTGGCGACGCTCGGCATCCTGCTGACGCTATGGGTGGTGCCGAACAGCCAGAATCACGTGCTGAACCGCGAGTCCGGTATGGTGAAAGGCTGCTTCAGCAAAGTTCTTGCCGAGCCAAAACTCCTTAAGCTCAATTTCGGCATTATGTGCCTGCATATCATGCTGATGTCCACGTTTGTCGCTCTGCCGGGCCAGCTTGAGGCCGCCGGCTTCCCCGCCGCCGAGCACTGGAAAATCTATCTGGTCACCATGCTGGTCTCATTTATCGCGGTGGTGCCGTTTATTATCTACGCCGAAGTGAAGCGCAAAATGAAGCGCGTCTTTCTGCTGTGCGTCGCCATCCTGCTGATTGCTGAAATCGTACTCTGGGGTGCCGGAGGCTATTTCTGGGAGCTGGTCGCCGGCGTTCAGCTATTTTTCCTCGCGTTTAACCTGCTGGAAGCGCTGCTGCCGTCGTTAATCAGCAAAGAATCACCGGCCGGATATAAAGGCACCGCGATGGGCATTTACTCCACCAGCCAGTTCCTTGGCGTGGCCATCGGCGGAGCACTCGGCGGCTGGGTGGATGGCTTTTTTGATTCGCAAACCGTCTTCCTGCTCGGCGCCCTGCTGGCGATGCTGTGGCTGCTGGTGGCCAGCACCATGAGCGAGCCGCCGTACGTTAGCAGCCTGCGGGTCGAGATCCCGGAGGATATCGCCGCGGACAAAATGCTCGAGGCGCGCTTACGGGCTAAAGAGGGCGTCAAAGAGGTGCTGGTGATTAGCGAAGAGCGTTCGGTGTATATCAAAATCGACAGCAAGATCACTAACCGCTTTGAAATTGAGCAGGCAATCAAAGGGATATAAAAGCGAGCACCTTTGCTCAGGCAGGCAAAAACAGTTCTGAGCGGAGCTTTGTGTCCTGCCGGGCGGCGGCTAACGCCGTGCCCGGCCGACAGACGGGACTCTTTTAATCGCGGAAGTTTTTGAACTGGAACGGCTGGCCTAAATCACCGCCGCGCACCAGCGCCATAACCGCCTGCAGGTCGTCGCGAGATTTACCGGTAACGCGAATCTCTTCGCCCTGGATCTGCGCCTGTACTTTCAGCTTGCTGTCTTTAATCAGCTTGACGATTTTTTTCTGCGTCGCGCTCTCAATGCCCTGCTTCAGCTTCGCATCGACAAACCAGGTTTTACCGCTGTGCACGAACTCGTCCGGCACTTCGATAGAACTGCCCTCAATTCCGCGTTTCAGCAGCTTGGCGCGCAGAATATCCAACAGCTGGTTAATCTGGAAATCAGACTCGCTGAGGACCTTGATGGTCTCGTTTTTTTCGTTCAGCTCAAAGCTCGCTTCGACGTTACGGAAATCAAAACGCGATTCAACTTCGCGGGTCGCGTTCTCTACGGCGTTTCGAACTTCCTGAAGATCGACTTCAGAGACAATATCGAAAGATGGCATCTTTTCCTCTCCTTCAGTTTCTTTTGCGTTGCATAATACCCGCAACGCGACATAACTCAACTTGTTATCCCGAAAGGATAACTGATAACGCTATACTTTAGCCATGAGCACCTGATGCAGCACTCACAGGTGAGGAGGAATAATGAAAGTAACCGTACTCGGATGCGGTGCACTGGGACAGTTGTGGCTAACTGCGCTGTACAAACACGGACATGAAGTCCAGGGCTGGTTACGCGTCCCACAGCCATTCTGTAGCGTCAATGTGATTGAAACCGACGGCAGCGTGTTTAATGAATCTTTTACCGCTAACGATCCTGATTTTCTCGCCAGCAGCGACCTGCTGCTGGTCACCCTCAAAGCCTGGCAGGTCTCTAACGCGGTAAAAAACCTGAGCGCCATCCTGCCGTCGTCAGTACCTGTTCTGCTCATGCACAACGGTATGGGTACCGTTGACGAGCTTAAGAGCCTCAAACAGCCGCTGCTTCTGGCTTCGACAACGCAGGCGGCCCGCCGCGACGGCAACGTGATCGTCCACGTCGCCAACGGCACCAGCCATATTGGCCCGGCGAAAGCCTATCCTGAGGATTATAGCTATCTCGCCGATGTACTGCAGAGCGTGCTGCCCGATGTCGCCTGGCATAACAATATCTACCCCGCGACCTGGAGCAAGCTGGCGGTAAACTGTGTGATTAACCCGCTGACGGCGTTAAAAAACTGTCAGAACGGCGATTTACGCGAATACCCGCAGGAGGTCGCCGCGATTTGTTATGAAGTTGCGGCGGTGATGGATCGCGAGGGGATGCATACCTCGCCGGAAAACCTGTTATTCTATGTACATCAGGTTATTGAAAGTACGGCAGAAAATACCTCCTCCATGCTGCAGGATATTCTCGCCCAGCGCCATACGGAAATCGACTATATCACCGGTTATCTGTTAAAACGCGCCCGAGCCCACGGTATCGCCGTACCTGAGAATACCCGCCTGTTTGAACTGGTAAAGCGTAAGGAGAATGAATATGAGCGCGTCGGCACTGATTTGCCTCGCCCCTGGTAGCGAAGAGACCGAAGCGGTCACCACCATTGATTTACTCGTTCGCGGAGGCGTAAAGGTCACGACCGCCAGCGTTGCCAGCGATGGCAGCCTGACCATTGTCTGCTCGCGCGGCGTTAAGCTGCTGGCCGATGCGCCGCTGGTCGAAGTGGCCGATGGCGACTTCGATATCCTTGTTCTGCCCGGCGGCATTAAGGGTGCGGAGTGCTTTCGCGACAGCCCGCTGCTGGTTGAAACAGTACGTCAATTCCATCTTTCCGGGCGCATAGTTGCGGCGATTTGCGCCGCGGCGCCGACCGTGCTGGTGCCGCACAACCTTTTCCCCATCGGCAATATGACCGGCTTTCCGGCGCTGAAAGAACGCATCCCCGCCGAGCAGTGGCAGGATAAACGCGTCGTCTGGGACGCTCGCGTTAAGCTGCTCACCAGCCAGGGGCCGGGAACCTCAATTGATTTCGCCTTGAAGATGATCGACCTGCTGGTTGGACGCGAAAAAGCGCACGAAGTCGCTTCACAGCTGGTGATGGCGGCAGGAATTTATAACTACTACGAATAAACGCAAAACGGCAACCCAGGGTTGCCGTTTTCATGATTGCGCCTTGCTCCTGAAGAACTAGGGGCGATATACCTTCACGTTTTCAAATCCCTGCTCGCGCAGATACAGCGCCTGCAGGCGGCTCATCACCCCGCGCTCGCACCACAGCAGCCAGGTTTTACTCTGGTCGAGATCGCCAAATTTGGTGCTCAGCTTATAGAACGGTAGAGAAACCACGTCCACGCCTTCCACCTTCAGCGGCTTATCGTCCTGCTCGTCGATAGAGCGGATATCGAGGATCGCGTCGTCAGGGCCAAAACCGCTGACGGTTTCCACTTCTATTACGTCCTGCTCGGTCTGCTGAGCGATATCGCGGATATCAATGTTGCTCGCTTCCGCCACCACTTTCTCAAGGATGCTGAAATCGAAGTGCTCTTCTTCCGCCTCGATCTTCGCCTTCACCGCTTTCACGGTGGGGCTCTTCGAGATAACGCCGCAGTATTCCGGCATGGTGCGGGCAAAATCTTCGGTGCCGATTTCACGCGCGAGGTCAATAATGTGCTCTTTATCGTGCGAAATCAGCGGACGCAGAATCAGCGTATCCGAGACGTTGTCGATCAGGCGCAGGTTGGTCAGCGTCTGGCTGGAAACCTGGCCTAACGCCTCGCCGGTGACCAGCGCCTGGACGCCGTAGCGCTCGGCGACTTTTGACGCCGCGCGCACCATCATGCGCTTGAGCACCACGCCCATCTGACCGTCGTCGACTTTCTCCAGGATCTCACCTACCACCGGCTCGAAGTTAATCGCCACGAAGCGCACGCGGTGTGAGCTGCCGAAGCGGTTCCACAGATAGTGCGCGACCTGACGCACGCCGATTTCATGGGCCGCGCCGCCGAGGTTAAAGAAGCAGTAATGCACGCGGCAGCCGCGGCGCATCAGCATATAGCTGGAAACGCCGGAGTCGAAACCGCCGGAAATGAGCGACAGCACGTCTTCCTGGGTGCCGATCGGGAAACCACCGATACCTTCGTAGCGCCCTTTAACCAGCAGCAGGCGATCGTTTTCGATCTCGAGGTTAACCGTCACATCGGGGTCGGTCAGCTTTACGCGCGCCGTTTCAATATGCTGGTTCAAGCCGCCGCCGACGTAGCGCTCCACTTCGATTGAGGTAAACTCATGCTTGCCGCGACGCTTAACGCGCACGCAGAACGTTTTACCTTCCAGCGCGTCGCGCCACAGCGGCAGCGTCTGCTCGAAAATATCGTGCAGGGAGGTATAAGGAACGTCTTCGACTTCCAGAATATGGTGGATACCGGGGATACGGGTCAGGGCATCGCGAATAGCCGGGCGCTGGTTTTCATCCTTCGCCCGGACCTCGATATGATCCCAGTGACGAACGACGGCAAGCGTCTCATCATAGTTTTTGAGAACGTTACGAATGTTCCCGGTTAAAATTTTAATGAAGCGCAATCGCACAGATTGGCTTTTGATGGTGATTTCCGGGAACAATTTAATGATAAACTTCATGGCGACACTATTCGTTGGCAAGCCCGACGGGGCTTTAAGCATAAAAAGTTGTACAGGCGCGACTGGCGTCTGCATCCAGGGCGCGGAGTATACCACTATTGGACGCTTTTCACCTGGCATTGCGCGTTATTTGATTAACCGCGCGACTTCGTTACCATATTGATAGCCATCGAGACATTACAAGAGTCTATATTCACTATGCCAAAGAAAAATGAGGCCCCGGCCAGCTTTGAAACCGCCCTGGGCGAGCTGGAGCAAATTGTTAATCGTCTGGAAAGCGGCTCGTTGCCGTTAGAAGAAGCGCTCGGCGAATTCGAGCGCGGGATCCAACTGGCGCGCCAGGGGCAGGCAAAGCTGCAGCAGGCCGAACAGCGCGTACAAATTCTGCTGGCGGATAGCGAAGACGCGCCGCTTACCCCCTTTACGCCGGACGCTGAATAAATGGACTTCCCGCAACAGCTACAGGCGTGCGTCGAGCAGGCTAACGAAGCGCTGCGCCGTTTTATCGCTCCGCAGCCCTTTCAGAACACTCCGCTGGTCGAAGCCATGCAGTATGGCGCACTATTAGGCGGCAAACGCCTGCGCCCGTTCCTGGTTTACGCGACCGGCGATATGTTTGGCGTTAGCCGCGCTACGCTGGATGCCCCTGCCGCCGCCGTCGAATGCATCCATGCCTATTCGCTGATGCACGATGATCTCCCGGCGATGGACGATGATGATTTACGCCGCGGCCAGCCGACCTGCCATATAAAATTCGGCGAAGCGAACGCAATTCTTGCCGGAGACGCCCTACAAACGCTGGCGTTTTCTATACTGAGTGATGCGCCGATGCCGGAAGTGCCGGATCGCGATCGGCTGGCGATGATTTCTGAGCTGGCCCAGGCCAGCGGCATCGCCGGTATGTGCGGCGGTCAGGCGCTGGATCTGGAAGCGGAAGGCCATCAGGTTGATCTGACGTCGCTGGAACGAATTCACCGCCATAAGACCGGCGCGTTGATTCGCGCCGCGGTACGAATGGGCGCGCTGAGCGCAGGTGAAGCCGGACGCAGGGCGCTACCCGCTCTCGATCGATACGCCGAGAACATCGGTCTCGCCTTCCAGGTCCAGGATGACATTCTCGACGTGGTAGGGGATACTGCCACACTTGGCAAACGTCAGGGAGCCGACCAGCAGCTGGGCAAAAGTACCTACCCCGCCCTTTTGGGACTCGAGCAAGCCCGGAAAAAGGCCTTTGACCTGATTACCGACGCCCGCCGGTCGTTAACTGAGCTGGCCGCGCAATCTCTGGATACCACGGCACTGGAAGCGCTCGCGAATTACATAATTCAGCGTGATAAATAAACAATAAATGAGTCTCTGATGAGTTTTGATATTGCCAAATACCCGACCCTGGCGCTGGTGGATTCCACCCAGGAGTTGCGTTTGTTGCCGAAAGATAGCCTGCCGAAACTGTGCGACGAACTGCGGCGTTATCTGCTGGACAGCGTCAGCCGCTCCAGCGGACACTTTGCCTCCGGGCTCGGTACGGTAGAACTAACCGTGGCGCTGCACTACGTCTACAACACGCCTTTCGATCGCCTAATCTGGGACGTCGGCCACCAGGCTTACCCGCATAAAATTCTGACCGGACGCCGCGATCGGATCGGCACCATCCGCCAGAAAGGCGGGCTGCACCCCTTCCCGTGGCGTGGAGAAAGCGAGTATGACGTCCTGAGCGTCGGCCACTCGTCGACCTCCATCTCTGCCGGAATCGGCATAGCTATCGCCGCAGCCAAAGAGGATAAGCAGCGCCGCGCGGTTTGCGTTATCGGCGACGGGGCGATAACCGCCGGGATGGCGTTTGAAGCGATGAACCACGCTGGTGATATCAAACCCGATCTGCTGGTGGTGCTCAACGACAACGAAATGTCGATCTCCGAGAACGTCGGCGCGCTAAACAATCATCTGGCGCAGCTGCTCTCCGGCAAGCTCTACTCCACGCTGCGCGAAGGCGGCAAAAAGGTCTTCTCTGGCGTGCCGCCGATTAAAGAGCTGCTCAAACGCACCGAGGAACATATCAAAGGGATGGTGGTTCCGGGGACGCTGTTTGAAGAGCTGGGCTTTAACTACATTGGGCCGGTGGACGGTCATGATGTTATCGGTCTGGTAAATACGCTGAAGAATATGCGCGACCTGAAAGGGCCGCAGTTCCTGCATATTATGACCAAAAAAGGCCGCGGCTATGAGCCCGCCGAAAAAGACCCGATCACCTTCCACGCGGTGCCAAAATTCGATCACACCAGCGGCGTGCTGCCGAAAAGCAGCGGCGGCCTGCCCTCTTACTCGAAAATCTTTGGCGACTGGCTGTGCGAAACCGCCGCGAAAGATGACAAGCTGATGGCCGTCACGCCAGCGATGCGCGAAGGTTCCGGGATGGTCGAGTTCTCGAAAAAATACCCCGGCCAGTATTTCGACGTGGCCATTGCCGAGCAGCACGCGGTGACCTTTGCCGCCGGCCTGGCGATCGGCGGCTATAAGCCGGTGGTGGCGATCTACTCCACCTTCCTGCAGCGCGCCTACGATCAGGTGATTCACGATGTCGCCATCCAGAAGCTGCCGGTGCTGTTCGCTATCGACCGTGCGGGTATCGTCGGCGCCGATGGGCAAACCCATCAGGGCGCGTTTGATATCTCCTTCCTGCGCTGCATTCCTGACATGGTCATCATGACCCCCAGCGATGAGAACGAGTGCCGCCAGATGCTGTATACCGGTTATCACTACAACGACGGCCCGAGCGCGGTGCGCTATCCGCGCGGCTCCGGTACCGGCGCGGCGTTTGAACCGCTGGCCTCGCTGCCTATCGGTAAAGGCGTAGTGAAACGCGAAGGTGAAAAAATCGCGATTCTGAACTTCGGCACGCTGCTGCCGCAGGCGGCAAAAGTTGCGGAAAAGCTTAACGCCACCCTGGTGGATATGCGCTTTGCCAAACCGCTGGATGAAGCGCTGGTGCTACAGCTGGCCGCAGAACACGAAGTGCTGGTCACCCTGGAAGAGAATGCCATTATGGGCGGTGCGGGCAGCGGCGTGAATGAGCTGCTGATGTCCCGCCGCCGCGCGGTTCCTGTGCTCAATCTCGGCCTGCCTGATTTCTTTATCCCGCAGGGAACCCAGGAAGAAGCGCACGCCGACCTCGGCCTGGACGCCGCCGGAATAGAAGCCAAAATCCACGCCTGGCTGGCATAATTGCCGCCACCGCTCCTGCTATGCTTAAAGGATACCCTTTACCCGTAGCAGGAGCGCACTATGCACTATATCCCTCTTGGCGATACCGATCTCCGCGTTTCCCGACTCTGCCTCGGCTGTATGACCTTTGGCGAACCGGACCGCGGTAACCACGCATGGACCTTACCGGAAGAGAGCAGCCGCCCGCTGATAAAATATGCCCTCGAGGGCGGCATTAACTTCTTCGACACCTCGAATAACTACTCTGACGGCAGCAGCGAAGAGATCCTCGGGCGCGCGCTGCGTGAGTATGCTCGTCGCGATTCCGTGATCGTCGCCACCAAGGTTTACCATCAGGTGGGCGATCTGCCGCAGGGACTGTCGCGCGCGCAGATCCTGCGCTCCATTGACGACAGCCTGCGCCGCCTCGGCATGGAGTATGTCGATCTGCTGCAAATCCATCGCTGGGATTACACCACGCCCATTGAAGAAACTCTCGAGGCGCTAAACGACGTCGTCAAGGCGGGTAAAGCCCGCTATATCGGCGCATCGTCAATGCATGCCCGTCAGTTTGCCCAGGCGTTAGCGCTACAGCGGCAGAATAACTGGGCCCGCTTCGTCACCATGCAGGATCACTACAATCTGATTTATCGTGAAGAAGAAAACGAAATGCTGCCGCTGTGCAGCCGTGAAGGCGTCGCGGTGATGCCGTGGAGTCCGCTGGCACGCGGTCGCCTGACCCGTCCGTGGGGGGAAACCACCGCCCGTCTGGTATCCGATGAAGTCGGTAAGGCGCTTTACAATGCCACTGATGAGAATGATGAACTGATCGCGACAAACCTGGCCGAAGTCGCGGAAGAGCTTGACGCCAACCGCGCGCAGGTGGCGCTGGCCTGGCTATTGAGCAAACCCGGCGTGGCCGCGCCGATTATCGGCGCCTCAAGGCAGGAGCAGCTGGATGAGCTGCTGCATGCGGTCGATTTAACGCTGACGCCGGATCAGATTGAAAAGCTGGAGATGCCGTATAAACCGCATCCGATTGTGGGGTTCAAGTAACGCGCGGTTCCCTGCCGATTCCCGGCTCGCGCTGCGCTTAGCCGGGCTACAGTTTCACCAGCATCTGCGGACGACGGGTTCACCAACGCCTGCAGGCCGGTAGCCCGGACAGGTGCGCAGCACCGCCTCCGGGAAAAGCCTGCCTGCTCCATTTCCCAGGGGCGCCAGGCCAGCCGGGCCAGACTGGTTTAAAAAAGCCCAATCGGCCAGTGGTGGCCAATCACGTACAACACCCCGGCTGAAATCACCCCGGCGACAATATCGTCCACCATGATCCCCATCCCGCCGTGAATATTGCGGTCGAACCAGCGGATGGGCCACGGCTTCCACATATCAAAGATGCGGAAAATCACAAACCCGGCGGCGACCCACTGCCAGTCCATTGTCGGTAGAGCCATCAGGGTGATCCACATCCCGACAAACTCATCCCAGACAATGCTGCCATGATCGTGGGTACCCATATCTTTCGCCGTACGGTGGCAAATATAGACGCCAATGCAGATGCTCATCATCACCGCCAGCGAATAGAGCTGCCAGGGGAGTAAGGTCAGCAAATACCAGAAGGGGATCGACGCCAGCGATCCCATGGTGCCGGGAACCACGGGGCTAAGGCCGCTGCCAAACCCCGTGGCCAGCAGATGCCAGGGGTTGCTCATCTTCAGTCGGCTTTTCGCCACATCTCTACTACGCGCCAAAATGATCGTATCCCTTAAAATCGAACGTGACGGGCTTACCTTCGCGTGTGAACTGCAGACCTTCCGATTCCGGCAGGATCTGCCCAATGCAGGTAAAACGCGCGCCGAGATTGGCAAGGGCCACGTCCAGCGCCCCGCGATTGAGTTCAGGTACGGTAAAGCACAGCTCGTAATCTTCACCGCCGGAGAGCGCCCAGCGCAGCGCCTGCTCAGGCTCAACCTGGCGCAGCATCGCATCCGAGAACGGCATCGCATCAAGATCGACGCGCGCGCCGCAGCTGCTGGCCTTGAGAATATGCCCCAGGTCAGAAATCAGGCCGTCGGAGAGATCGATGGCGGCGTTCGCCAAATCGCGCAGCGCCTGCCCCTGCAGAACCCGCGGCAGCGGACGCAGATGGCGCGCCAGGAGATAATCCGCGTCGGCGTCATCTTCAACCTGCAGCCGATCCTGCAAAATCGCCAGACCCGCGGCGCTGTCTCCCGGCGTGCCGGTGACGTAAATCCAGTCGCCATGCTTTGCCCCGGAGCGCTTCAAAGCGCGTCCCGTCGGCACATAGCCGTGAATACCCAGCGTCATCGACAGCGGTCCGCGCGTGGTATCGCCGCCAATGAGCTGCATATCATAATAATTGAGCTGCACGAACAGGCTATCGCTAAAGGCCTCAAGCCAGTCTTCGTCCGCTTCCGGCAGGGTCAGGGCCAGGGTTAGCCACGCCGGTTCAGCGCCCATTGCCGCCAGGTCGCTCAGGTTGACCGCCAGCGCTTTATAGGCGAGGTCGGCAGGGTCGATATCGGGTAAAAAATGGTTTCCCGCCACCAGGGTGTCGGTGCTGATTGCCAGCGTTTTTTTCTCGGGGATGTTCAGGAGCGCGCAGTCGTCGCCAATGCCGGTTTCAACATCAAGACGTGCGCTTTTTACGCGATCAAAATAACGGGCAATCAGGGAAAATTCGCCGCATGCCATACGTTATGCCTCAGAAAAAGAAAAGAATAAGGCCGGTTTGCAGAAGTGAGACTCTGCAAAAACCGGCCCTGGAATTTACTTTTTGTTGGGACGAATTACCGGGGCAGCTTTGTCCAGCACGCCGTTGACAAACTTATGGCTATCTTCAGCGCCAAAGGTTTTCGCCAGTTCGATGGCTTCGTTAATCGCAACTTTGTACGGTACATCGCTACGCTTTGACAGCTCAAACAGTGCAATACGCAGCACCGCTTTTTCCACCTGACCCAGCTCGTCCAGCAGACGAGAAAGATACGGCTTCATCAGGCCGTCGAGATACGCGCTGTTAGTCGCCACTCCGGACAGCAGTTCGCGGAAATACAGAACGTCTACATCTTTCACATCCTGTTCCGCCAGGAACTGGTATTCGACATCAGCGATGTCGTTTTTGGACAACTGCCAGGAGTAAAGCGCCTGGACAGCACACTCACGGGCGCGGCGACGAGCAGCAGGTTTCACGGAATTCCCCTTACAAAAATCAGGCCTTGATGGCTTTCAATACGTTAATCATTTCCAGCGCGGTCAACGCGGCTTCAGCGCCTTTGTTACCGGCTTTGGTGCCAGCGCGTTCGATGGCTTGTTCAATACTTTCTGTGGTCAGAACACCGAAGGCTACCGGGATTCCGCTGTCCTGAGCGACGTGCGCCAGGCCATTGCTTGCACCGCCAGCCACATATTCAAAGTGCGCGGTGCCGCCACGGATAACGGTACCCAGCGCGATCACTGCGTCATACTTACCGGTTTTCGCCAGTGCGTCAGCCGCCAGCGGCAGCTCATACGCGCCTGGAACCCAAACCACGGTAATGTTTTCATCTTTGACCTGGCCAATACGCTTCAGGGCGTCAATCGCGCCATCCAGCAGGCTGTCGTTGATAAAGTTGTTGAAACGCGCGATGGTGATGGCGACGCGAGCGTCCGGGGTAGCAACGTTAGCTTCAATAATGTTCATACTCTTCCTTCGGGTTCAGTTCATTTGGCCCCGCAAGGGGGGCGGATTCTATCATAATAATCGGCGCACTGCTTTCCCTTTTGTCCGGGGAAATCAAGCGTTCACTAAATGCAGGCAAATATCCGGGCCTACATGACGTATCTCATTGAATTTGAAATGGGGTGCTTGCTCAAGTTTCTCAAGCCCCGGCAGTACACATAATCCGCGCGCATCGCTGCCTAACAGTTTAGGCGCAATATAGACGATAAGCTCGTCCACCAGCCCGGCCTCCAGCAGCGCGCCGGCAAGGGTGGGGCCAGCTTCCACCCAGATCGAGTTAATTTGCTGTTTGCCCAGCAGCATCATCAGGACCACCAGATCCAGGCGACCGTTATGCTCCGGCACCAGCAGCGCGCGTACGTTCTCCGGCCACTGTCGTTCATCTGCACGGGTACGGGCAAACAGCGTTTCACCCGCCTGCTCCACGATACGATGCTGCGGCGTGACGCGATTCTGACTATCGATAACGATGCGCAAAGGCTGACGCAGGTTTTCCTGCGGGTACAGCGCCTGGGTGTCGGCGTTGAGCTCGTCCCAGCGTACGGTTAGCGCCGGGTCATCCGCCAGCACCGTCGCGCTGCTGGTCAGGATGGCGTGGCTTTGCGCGCGCAGGCGCTGCACATCGCGCCGCGCCTGCGGTGAGGTGATCCACTGGCTCTCTCCGCTGGCCATCGCCGTGCGCCCATCCAGCGATGCGCCCATTTTTAACTGAATCCAGGGAAAACCGGTGCGCATCCGCTTAAGAAAGCCTTTATTCAGCGCCTCGGCTTCGTTCATCATCAGCCCGTGACCGACGTCGACCCCTTCCTGCTGCAAACGGTACAAACCGCGACCCGCGACCTGCGGGTTCGGGTCCTGCATCGCCGCAACCACGCGGGACACTCCTGCGGCAATCAGTGCCTCGCAGCACGGCGGCGTGCGCCCGTGATGGCTGCAGGGCTCCAGCGTGACGTACGCCGTCGCGCCTTTCGCTTTTTCGCCCGCCATGCGTAGCGCGTGCACTTCCGCGTGCGGTTCACCGGCGCGATAGTGAAAACCTTCGCCGACGATCTGGCCATCTTTAACGATCACGCAGCCGACATTCGGGTTTGGGTGCGTGGTGAAGCGTCCGCGCGCGGCCAGCTTCAGCGCTCGCGCCATGTATATTTCATCCTGCATGGGCTCAGTCCTGTAAGCGGGCGATCTCTTCGCCAAACTCTTTGATATCTTCGAAGCTGCGATAGACGGAAGCAAAGCGGATGTAGGCGACTTTATCGAGCTTTTTCAGCTGCTCCATCACCAGGTTGCCGATCATTTTGCTCGGCACTTCCCGCTCGCCGGTCCCGCGCAGGTGGGTTTTTATATGGTTAAGCGCCATTTCGACATCGTCTGAGCTGACCGGGCGCTTCTCCAGCGCTTTCAGCATACCGCTGCGCAGTTTGTCCTCATTAAAAGGCTCGCGCACGTCGTTGCTTTTTACGACTCGCGGCATCACCAGTTCCGCCACTTCAAACGTCGTAAAACGTTCATTACAGACCAGACACTGACGACGACGACGCACGGAAGAGCCCTCGCCCACCAGACGAGAGTCGATAACTTTGGTATCTACGGCGAAACAGAAAGGGCAATGCATGGCGCGTCCTGACATGTAGTTAAACTAACGGGTAGTTTACCGCGAAGTGACCCGACAACAAAGAAAGAGCTTTTGAGACAAAGGATCTATAGTGCGATTATCCGATCGGTCTACCATTAAGCATCCTCTGTTAACGGAATCCCAACTATGACAAGACGTTATTTAAAGCTGGCCATTGTGGGTAGCATTTTCACCCTCAGCGCCTGCGCGCAGCAAAGCGAAATCCGCCAGATGAACCAGAGCGTGAGCACGCTGAGCAAAGAGATGACCCAGCTCAACCAGCAAACGGTCAAAATTACCCAGCAAAACGTGCTGAATGCGAAATCGAGCAGCGGCGTATACCTGCTGCCGGAAGCGAAAACGCCGGCCCGTCTCAAAAGTCAGATTGGTACCCTGCGCATGTCGCTGCTCAATATCGCGCCGGATGGCGACGGTACCCGCCTGACGCTGCGTATTCAGGGTGAATCAAACGATCCGCTGCCGGCCTTTAGTGCGACGGTCGCCTCCGGGCAGATCAGCGGCACCACCGATAGCTATCAGGAAGTTAACGTACAAAATCAGCTAATTAGCGCGCCGGCAAGCGTTCTGGCGCCGAGCGACGTCGATATTCCGCTACGCCTTAATGGCGTAACGCCCGAGCAGGTTGGCTTTGTCCGCATCCACGATATCCAGCCCGCAAACACGCCGTAACGCCCTCAGCCGGATGCCCAGAACATCCGGCTCCCCTCCCCTCGTGGTAATCCACTTACAGATTTTCCATTCAGTTCACTAAAAATTGCCAGAATTTATGAATTTCGGTGGCATTCCCGCAGGAAATGCATAAAATCGTGAACGCAATCGATTACGTATATGTTCGTTATGTGAAACAACACATATTTTTGTGAGCAATGATTCCTATAATAGACGCCACAGAAATACGAAATATTTAGAAACGCTTCGGCGCTTCTTTTAACGCCTTCAGGCTTAATTTAAACAGTGGCATCATTATGAAAAAAACATTACTGGCAGCCGGCGCAGCTCTGGCGCTCTCCGCATCTTTCTCTGCCAGCGCGGCAGAAAACGACAAACCGCAATACCTGTCTGATTGGTGGCACCAGAGTGTAAACGTGGTGGGTAGCTACCACACTCGTTTTGGGCCGCAGATCCGTAACGATACTTATCTGGAATATGAAGCGTTCGCCAAGAAAGACTGGTTTGATTTCTATGGCTATATGGATGCGCCGGTATTCTTCGGCGGTAACACCAACGCGAAAGGTATCTGGAACCACGGTTCTCCGCTGTTTATGGAAATTGAGCCGCGCTTCTCCATCGACAAACTGACCGGTACCGACCTCAGCTTCGGCCCGTTCAAAGAGTGGTATTTCGCTAACAACTATATCTACGACATGGGCCGCAACAAGTCCGGTCGTCAGAGCACCTGGTATATGGGTCTGGGTACCGATATCGATACCGGCCTGCCGATGAGCCTCTCGCTCAACGTCTATGCAAAATATCAGTGGCAAAACTATGGCGCATCAAACGAGAACGAGTGGGACGGCTACCGCTTCAAAGTGAAATACTTCGTGCCGCTGACCGACCTGTGGGGCGGTTCACTGAGCTATATCGGCTTCACCAACTTCGACTGGGGCTCCGATCTGGGCGATGACAACGCTTATGATTTGAACGGTAAGCATTCACGCACCAGCAACTCCATCGCGTCCAGCCATATCCTGGCGCTGAACTACGATCACTGGCACTACTCCGTCGTGGCGCGTTACTTCCACAACGGCGGCCAATGGGCTGACGACGCGAAGCTGAACTTCGGCGACGGCGACTTTAACGTCCGTTCTACCGGCTGGGGTGGTTACTTCGTGGTCGGCTACAACTTCTAATCGGCTCGATGATCCCCGGCAACTACGTCGGGGATCATAAAAACTAATGCTCTTCGCATCTCACCTTACGCAAGAAATCACTCAATGAGCGATCGGCTCGTTCGCTGAAATGACGCCCGGTGGCGGAAATCTCCAGACAGCGGTCGAGGCGAAAACAGCGATAATCTTCCCGCAGTTCGCACCAGGTCACCAGCAGCCAGCGCTCGCCCCAGAAAAAAAGCCCCAGCGGCAGTACGTCACGCTGCGACACGTTTCCCGCTTCATCGCGATAGCGCAGCCCCAGCGCCTGCTGGGCGGAGACTGCCCGATGCACTATATCAAACTGATCTTTACTATAGCCCTGCGCACCAAAGTCCGGCGCGAACACGCGCGACTGCTCAGCCTTACGCCGGCTCTCGGCAGGCAAAATAGCCAGCACTTTTTCCTGCGCCGACTCCAGCGCCTGGGACAGCGAGGCGCCGCCCCAGGTTTGCAGCAGCCGTATAGCGGCTATCAGCGCTTCCGATTCCTGAGTTGTCAGCATCAGCGGCGGTAGGTCATAGCCCGCCAGCAGTCGGTAGCCGCTCCCTGCCTCCCCCTCAACCGGGACGCCGGAGAGCGAGAGGTCGCGAATATCGCGGTAGATGGTGCGCTCTGACACGCCGAGCCGCTCGGCCAGCAGCCCGGCGGTGGTTAATCTCCGCCCGCGCAGGATCTGGACGATTTGAAAAAGGCGGTCGGCGCGTCGGCTCATTTCTGTTGTCTCATTTACGCTGGTTGGTGAAGGCCAATCCGATTACCCTCGCTGTCAATAAACAGGGCAATCGTGCCGATATCGTCCGCCAGCTCAAGGGGGCCAAACACGCAGCTTCCGCCCGCCGAGTTGACGCGATCGAGCGTGGCCGCCAGATTGTCAGTATGCAGATAGATAATACATCCCTGATCGGAGGGCTTAACGTCATCGAACTTTGCCAGCGCGCCGCCGGGAGCCGGATCCTCATGCGGGAAAACGGCCATCTCGATGCAATCCATTTTTTCCCGACGCAGCGTCACCTGCATCACCGGCTCGTAAAACGCCACGGCACGATCCATCTCCGCAACCGGGATCTCAAACCAGTTAATTACGTTGTTCATACATCCTCCTGTCCATTGTTTGGGTTCAGGAGGAGTGTAAGACAGGCCTACTGACAGCATTGTGTCAGTATGGTGCGCACACCAGCGCGCGCTCGGGACTCAGCAGCCACGGACGCAGGTATCCCACGGTACTGGAAAATGGCAGCACCTCTTCAGGAAGCACAATGCCAAGCTGCTCGCCGATGTACAAGCGCCGGGCAACGATACGCTGCCAGAGTTCAGGATAGCGCTGCGCCAGCTCCCGACGCATCGCGCTATCGGCAAGCGCCACGGTATCTTCAATGCTTGCCCCGCCGTAGCCCGGGCGGGAAGGAATGATGTCGATTTGCAGTATCATCCCGCTTTGCAGGCAGGCGGTTGAATGGGGGCCAATGGGCGAACAGAGCCACTCCTCATCCGCGACCAGATGCCCCGGATTCAGGTGCCAGTGATATTCCGCCTTCGGCAACGCTTGCTCTATCAGCGCATACATATCGCCGCCGCGCATGCCGATGCGCAGATTTTCCAGCCAGTTCACCACCGCGTTGAAATAGGGCTTCGCCACAACCTCGAGGTAATCAGCCACCTCGGGCGCCAGTTCGCCCTCATCGGACACCACGTAGGCGGCGCGGCTGCTCAGGCCGCCTTTAAAGCCGGTGGTCAGCGAGAATTTATCTCCGCGCTGAATCACCTTATCGCCCGGATAGAGATTCGCCCAGGTAAAGCGATCGCCGGTAGCGGCAATCATCACCACGCTATTAGGCTGCCCTTCCGCCGCCAGCAGCGCGCCGATTTGCTTTTCCGTTTTACCCGGCGCAACGGCGTTAAGCGCGGTGAGAATCGCGGTGGAAGCCAGATTTGCGCCGTACTCATAGTGCGCCAGCTCGTTGGCATTATTGGTGACTCGCGCTCCGCTTGCCGGGTCGATAAAAATGCCGGTGGCGTTAGTTAATCTTGCCTGCGGGCCGGCGGCCTGGCGAATAGCGTCCACGATAAAGGCAGGCAGATCGAACATCTGCGCGCGGTCATCCGCAGCGCTGGTAAAGAGCTTCCAGCCCGCCAGGCCGATACTTTTTCCCGCGGCGACGCCGGCCTCCTGGAGCAGTTGAGCCAGGGTTTTGCGGGTATCCATCGGCTGATTGGGCAGTGAAAACCACGGGGCGTGAATCACACGGTTTTCCAGCCGGGCATGGCCTGCCAGCTTGAGATTCTCGTTACCCAGAACCAGCACCGCCTCGCCGTCCCGATGCAGCACCAGCAGCGCCTCTTCGAAACGGGGAATAAAGCCGGTGAGATACTCAAAGTTGCCGCCGTGCTCTTTGTCGGCATAGACGATAAGCGTGTCTACGCCGGACTGACGCATATTTGCCAGCACCCTGGACTTGCGCAGCCGCAGCGTGCCGTCGTTAAGCGTAACGGAAGGCACATCGTGCCAGAGCGGGGGTTGAGGAACGGTGGAAAGCGTTACGGCAGCCATCGGCATTTCTCCATGTCATTGCGTGCTGATACGGGAGAGTAACCAAAATCCGGGCGGCTGTAATAAAAAAATCCCGGCCTTGCGACCGGGATTCGTTTTATCGCTACGCGATTGCCTTACGGCAGAATTGACGGCTGATCCGCCCCTTCTTTCTCGACTTTCTGCTGCAGCATGTGCTCGCGCTTCATGCCCAGCTTCAGCGCCAGCGCGGACGCGACGTAGATAGAAGAAGCCGTACCGATAGAGACACCGATCAGCATGGTCAGCGAGAAGCCTTCCAGAATCGGACCGCCGAAGAGGTACAGCATCAGGATAACCATCAAGGTTGTCCCGGAGGTGATCAAGGTACGGTGCAGCGTTTGCGTCAACGACACGTTAAAGATTTCGTACGGCGTACCGCGGCGAATCTTGCGGAAGTTTTCACGAATACGGTCGGATACCACGATACTGTCGTTCAGCGAGTAGCCGATAACCGACATCAACGAGGCCACAATGGTCAGGTCGATCTCGATATGCAGTAGCGACAGCACGCCCATGGTGATCACCACGTCGTGCGCCAGCGCGATAACCACCCCTGCCGCCAGACGCCACTCAAAGCGGAAGCCGACGTAGATCAGGATACACACCAGCGCGGCTATCAGCGCCAGCGCGCCGGTCTGCGCAAGGTCTGCGCCAACGCTCGGCCCCACAAACTCAATACGTTTGACCGTCGCGTTCTGGCTGGTCGAATCGTTAATCACGCTAACGACCTTGCTGCCCAGCTCCTGGCTGCCGTTGGCGTCATGCACCGGCGGCATACGCACCATGATGTCGCGGCTGCTGCCGAAGTTTTGCAGCTGCGGCTCTTCAAAGCCCGCCTTCTGCAGCGACTGACGCACCTGGTCCATATCGACAGGTTTTTCGAGGGTGATCTCAATCACCGTACCGCCGGTGAAATCCAGACCCCAGTTAAACCCGCGCACGCCAATAATAGCGATGGACAAAATCAGCAGAAAACCTGAAATGCCGAAAGCCCAGTAGTCCCAGCGCATAAAGTCCCAGACTTTACGGCCGTGGTTCAATTGTTCAACAGTATATTCCTGTGCCACAACGCACTCCTCAGATAGACAGCTTTTTAACGCGCTTGCCGCCGTACAGCAGGTTCACGATGGCACGGGTGCCGACGATAGCGGTAAACATTGAGGTCGCAATACCGATACCGGTGGTAATCGCAAACCCTTTAATGGCACCGGTACCGACCGCGTACAGGATAATGACTTTGATAAGCGTCGTAATGTTGGCATCAAAGATGGAGCTGAACGCGCCGCGATAACCTTCGTCAATCGCCTGCTGCACGGAGCGCCCGTTGCTCAGCTCTTCTTTAATACGTTCGTTAATCAGAACGTTCGCATCGACCGCCACCGCAAGGGTTAACACGATCCCCGCAATCCCCGGCATGGTCAGCGTCGCCCCCGGAATCAGGGACATAATGCCGACAATCAGCACCAGGTTAGCCACCAGCGCAGAGGTCGCAATCAGGCCGAACTTCTTGTAGAAGAAGATCATAAACAGGATGGAGACCACCAGACCGGCCAGACACGCTTCCAGGCCCTGCTTGATGTTCTGCATACCGAGGGTTGGACCGATGGTCCGTTCTTCAACAATCTGAATCGGCGCAATCAGCGCGCCTGCACGCAGCAGCAGGGAGAGCTGGCGCGCTTCGGTCGGGTTGCTGATGCCGGTAATACGGAAGCTGTTACCCAGACGAGACTGGATGTTGGCGATGTTAATCACCTCTTCCTCTTTCGCCAGAATCGCGCGCCCATTGGCATCTTTCTTCCCGCTGTCTTTGTACTCCACAAACAGGGTCGCCATCGGTTTACCAATGTTGTCCTTGGTGAAGTTAGACATGATGTTGCCGCCAGCGCTATCCAGGGAGATATTAACCTGCGCCTGGTTATACTCATCCATGCTCGACGTCGAGTCGGTGATGTGGTCACCGGTGAGGATGACGCGCTTGTACAGCACAACCGGCTGGCCTTCGCGGGTATATTTCACTTCAGAGTCGCCCGGAACGCGACCGGAGGCCGCCGCGGCGCTATCAACGTTAGTGTTAACCAGACGGAATTCCAGGGTCGCGGTCGCGCCGAGGATCTCTTTCGCACGCGCGGTGTCCTGGATACCCGGCAGTTCAACCACAATACGGTCGGCGCCCTGACGCTGAACCAGAGGTTCGGCAACGCCCAGCTGGTTTACACGATTACGCAGGATATTGATGTTCTGCTGAACGGCATATTCGCGGGCTTCTTTCAGACGGTCGTCGGTCATCACGGCTTTCAGGCCAGTGCTGCCCTGAGTGGAGATAACCAGATCGCGGTGACGAGGGCTAAGGTAGGAGATAGCCTGGTCGCGCGCGGCGCTGTCGCGGAAAGCGATGCTCAGGCCGTAGTTGTCTTCTTTACGCACGGTCGCGTAAGGAATGCCTTTATCACGCAGTTCGCTGCGCAGGCTGTCAATATTTTGTTCCTGCAGTTTGCCCAGCGCGGTATCCATGTCGACTTCCATCAGGAAGTGCACGCCGCCGCGCAAATCAAGACCCAGCTTCATCGGCTCGGCATACAGGGCCGCCAGCCATCGCGGGGTTGCCGGAGCAAGGTTAAGCGCCACGACGTATTTGTCACCCAGCACGCCCATCAGCGCTTCGCGCGCGCGCAGCTGGATATCAGTGGTGTCGAAGCGCGCAAGAATTGCGCCCTCTTCCAGTGCCACAGACTTCGCGGTAATTTTTTCTTCTTGTAGTGTTTTCTGGACCTGGATCAGCGTTTGCTCACTGGCGGCGACGCCGCGCGCGCCAGTGATTTGAACGGCCGGATCCTCACCATACAGGTTGGGAAGCGCATACACTAAGCCGACGACAATGACGACGACCAGCATGACGTACTTCCACAAAGGATAACGGTTTAACACGGCAGTTCCCTTAGGGAAAATGGGTAATTACAGCGCCTTCATGGTGCCTTTCGGCAGAACGGCAGCTACGAAGTCACGTTTGATAACCACTTCAGTGGTATCGTTCAGCGCGATAGCGATGTAGCCACTTTCCGCGACTTTAGTGACGCGCCCAACCAGACCACCGTTGGTCAGTACTTCATCGCCTTTGGCAATGGAGTTCATCAGGTTTTTATGTTCCTTGGTGCGTTTCTGCTGTGGGCGCAGGATCATGAAGTAAAAAATCAGACCAAACACCACCAGCATCAGGATCAGAGACATCGGGCTGCCCTGCGCCGCGCCACCGGTTGCTGCTACCGCATCAGAAATAAAAAAGCTCATTGAAATTCCCTCATTATTAAAATTAGTCAACGTTCAAAGGTGGAACGGTTCGACCCTGACGTTGGTAAAAATCGGTCACGAAGCTCTCTAATTTACCCTCTTCAATAGCCTTGCGTAAACCAGCCATTAAGCGCTGATAGTATCGCAGGTTATGAATGGTATTGAGTCGCGCGCCCAATATTTCGTTGCAACGATCAAGATGATGCAAGTAAGCGCGTGAATAGTTGCGACAGGTGTAGCAATCACATTCTGCATCCAGCGGCGAAGTATCGCTCTTGTGCTTCGCGTTGCGGATTTTCACCACGCCGTCGGTGACGAACAGGTGGCCGTTGCGCGCATTGCGCGTCGGCATGACGCAGTCGAACATATCGATCCCGCGACGCACCCCTTCAACCAGATCTTCCGGCTTACCGACGCCCATCAGGTATCGCGGCTTGTCGGTCGGGATCTGCGGGCAGACGTGCTCCAGAATACGGTGCATATCTTCCTTCGGCTCGCCGACAGCCAAACCGCCGACAGCGTAGCCATCAAAGCCAATCTCTACCAGACCTTTAACAGAGATATCACGTAAATCTTCGTAAACGCTGCCCTGAATGATGCCAAACAGCGCGTTTTTGTTGCCCAGACCGTCAAAACGGTCGCGGCTGCGCTTCGCCCAGCGCAGGGACATTTCCATTGAGCGCTTAGCGTAATCCCAGTCCGCCGGATACGGCGTACATTCGTCGAAGATCATCACGATATCGGAACCGAGATCGTACTGAATCTCCATGGATTTTTCCGGATCGAGAAAAATCGGATCGCCGTTGATCGGGTTGCGGAAGTGCACGCCCTGCTCGGTGATTTTGCGAATATCGCCGAGGCTGAAGACCTGGAAGCCGCCTGAGTCGGTGAGGATCGGTCCTTTCCACTGCATAAAGTCGTGCAGGTCGCCGTGCAGCTTCATAATTTCCTGGCCCGGACGCAGCCACAGGTGGAAGGTATTGCCGAGGATGATTTGCGCGCCGGTCGCTTCAACTTCCTCCGGCGTCATTCCTTTTACGGTACCGTAGGTGCCGACCGGCATAAAGGCTGGCGTTTCAACGACGCCGCGCTCAAACACAAGACGGCCGCGACGCGCGCGACCATCGGTAGTATCTAACTCAAATTTCATTATCACTCCTGCGTCAGAAAAACAGTCTGACGTTAAACACGCGCATCGCGGACTTATTCCCCGACACGTTCAAAAATAGCCTGCGGATTGTACGTGATAAACATCGCGTCCCCGTAGCTAAAAAAGCGATATTTTTGTTCTACCGCAGCCTTATAGGCGTTCATGGTGTGCTGATAGCCGGCAAATGCGGAAACCAGCATAATCAGCGTGGATTCAGGCAGATGGAAGTTGGTCACCAGCGCATCAATGACTTTGTACTGATAGCCCGGGTAGATGAAAATCTGCGTATCGCCGAAGAAAGGCTCGATCAGGTCGTTTTTCGCCGCCTGCGCCGCGCTTTCCAGCGAACGCACAGAGGTCGTCCCGACCGCAATCACCCGGCTGCCGCGCGCTTTTGCCGCCAGCACCGCATCGACCACCTCCTGCGGCACTTCCGCATATTCAGAGTGCATAATGTGCTCTTCAATGCTGTCTACGCGTACCGGCTGGAAGGTCCCCGCTCCGACGTGTAGCGTAACAAACGCCATCTCAACGCCTTTTTCGCGCAGCTTCGCCAGCAGCGGCTCGTCAAAGTGCAGGCCGGCGGTTGGCGCCGCAACGGCGCCCGGTTTTTCGCTATACACGGTCTGATACAGCTCGCGGTCGGCCTCTTCGTCCGGACGCTCAATGTACGGCGGCAGCGGCATATGGCCGATAGCGTTGAGAATATCCAGTACGCTGCGCGCGTCGTCGAACGCCACTTCAAACAGCGCGTCGTGGCGTGCAACCATGGTCGCTTTAATGCTCTCATCGTCGCCAAGCAGCAGCTCGGCGCCGGGTTTCGGCGCTTTAGACGCGCGAATATGTGCCAGAATACGTTTATCATCGAGCATACGCTCGACCAGTACCTCAATCTTGCCACCGCTGGCTTTACGGCCAAACAGGCGGGCCGGGATCACGCGGGTATTATTAAAAACCAGCAGGTCGCCTGGGTTGAGCTTGTCGAGTAAATCGGTGAAAGTACCGTGCGTCAGCGCGCCCGTCGGCCCGTCTAATGACAGCAAGCGGCAGCTGCTGCGCTCGGGCATGGGATAGTGGGCAATCAGGGATTCGGGTAATTCAAAGGAGAAATCGGCGACGCGCATGGCATATACTCATGACTTAAAAACAGGCGGCTTAGTCTAGTGCTCACACCTCTTCGCTGCAACAACTAGCCGTATCCGGATAACGAATCGCATGAATTTTCTCGCACACCTGCACCTCGCCCATCTCGCTGACAGCTCCCTTTCCGGTAATTTACTGGCCGATTTCGTTCGCGGCGACCCTGCCGGCGAGTGGCCCGCTGACGTCGTGGAAGGCATTTTTATGCACCGCCGGATCGATGTACTGACGGATAACCTGCCCGAAGTCACCGAAGCCAAAGGGTGGTTTCGTCCCGAAACGCGCCGGGTCGCGCCGATTACGCTGGATGTGATGTGGGACCATTTCTTGTCACGCCACTGGACGCAGCTGTCGCCCGAACTGCCGCTGCCGGAGTTTGTCCGCTACGCCCACGCCCAGGTCACGTTTATTTTGCCCGATTCTCCGCCGCGTTTTGTCAATCTCAACGAATACCTGTGGTCAGAGCGCTGGCTTGAGCGCTATCGGGATATGGCGTTTATTCAGCGCGTGCTGAACGGGATGGCCAGCCGCCGTCCGCGACTGGACGCCCTGCGCGACTCCTGGCAGGATCTGGATACCCACTACGACCGGCTGGAGGAGCAGTTCTGGCGCTTCTACCCGCAGATGATGGCGCAGGCGAAAAAACGCGAACTGTAAAAGATTGCGCTTTTTTCAGAAAACGCTATTCTGAAAAGCGCTTTTAAATAACGATTGATAGGCAAAAACTATCTCATCGATTGTCAGCGTCACGTTGAGTTCCTCCGCGCCGCTCCCTATACTTGCCCGCGTTGCGTTCCAATTAACCTTAGTATTAACAGGAGAATCATATGGTTCTGGTTACTCGTCAGGCTCCGGACTTCACCGCGGCAGCGGTTTTAGGTAACGGCGAAATCGTTGAGAAATTCAATTTCAAACAGCACACCAGCGGTAAAGCCACCGTTCTGTTCTTCTGGCCGATGGACTTCACCTTCGTTTGCCCGTCTGAACTGATCGCTTTTGACAAGCGCTACGAAGAATTCCAGAAACGCGGCGTAGAAGTGGTTGGCGTTTCTTTTGACTCCGAGTTCGTCCACAACGCATGGCGTAACACCCCGGTAGACCAGGGCGGCATCGGCCCGGTTAAATACGCCATGGTTGCTGACATCAAACGCGAAATCCAGAAAGCGTACGGTATTGAGCACCCGGACGAAGGCGTTGCCCTGCGTGGTTCCTTCCTGATCGACGCCAACGGCGTTGTTCGTCACCAGGTGGTTAACGACCTGCCGCTGGGCCGTAACATCGACGAAATGCTGCGTATGGTTGACGCGCTGCAGTTCCACGAAGAGCACGGCGAAGTTTGCCCGGCGCAGTGGGAAAAAGGAAAAGAAGGTATGGCCGCTTCTCCGGAAGGCGTCGCTAAATATCTGACCGAGAACGTATCCAGCCTGTAATTGGCGTACGTTCGGCAAAAGGCTCGCAGATGCGAGCCTTTTTTGTTTTATACGGAGCCGCTTTTTTTCACTTCGCGCCAGATGCGCCACGCCATCAGCGCCAGCACCAGGACGCCCACTATTAGCGCTCCCCATACCAGCAGCGTTTTCCAGCTGCTTTGCTGCTCGGTAGCCGACGTCGCCGTCAACCGCGCTTCGCCGCCCAGCATGACGTCTTCTTGCGCGACCGCCAGAGGGAGATCATTCACAGACTGCGTCTTACGCAGCGACGGCGGGATCAGCATGTCCAGGGCGACATCTGCCTTTAGCGCCGCCCGGTTTCCCCAGGCCAGCATATAAGGCCCTTTTCCCTGGGTATTAAAGACCAGCTGGTATTTATCGCGCGCGCCGCTTATCGCGGGCAGCGACGTCGGTAATCTGGCGTTAATCGTTGTGATCCGCACCGCTTCAACCGGCTGGCCTGAAAGTTGAATATCCTCCGAACGCTTGCCGTCCAGTCGATAAAGCACGGTTTTGGTCAGCGGCTGCCAGGCTTCTTTTTCGCCGCTGCGCCAGGAGAGCGCGACCGGCAGAACCCCTTCGCTGGCCATCGATATCCTGAGCGAAGTCAGCGGCTGAGGCCGGGCCCAGCGCCAAACGGCTTCCTCATCTGAAATCTTGTTCGCCTGCGCATCAAGCTCAATGCGCGTAGACTCGGGCTCTCTGCGTTCGGCCAGGGCCGTCACGCTATTTAACGCCGGCGCCTTGCTTTGCGCATCGAGGATCAGCAGCAGATAACGATTCCCGTCCGCGGAGAGCGTCAGGTCAGCGCTAATGGTGTCCATTTTCAAACGATCGCTATCGCGCGCCAGATCCATAAGAGGCGCATCCTCCTGAACAGAGCGCCAGTACTTCAAATCGCGGCTGGAATACAGCGACGCTTTCCCCTGCCAGTTAGCCGCCAACGATTCCCAGTTCAGCCGCAGCTGAGCCAGCGCGAAAGCGTCCGTCTTATCCGCCGGCAGCGTCAGTAAATAGCTCTGCCCGAGCGCTCTGGCATCATCGGTTTCCAGATGAATTTCGATCCCCGTTGTTGAACGCAGGACCAGCGATTCTCCGCCGCGTCGCCCCTCTTCGCGCGGCGGAACCGGCGACATCTGCAGAGGGAAAAGCCGCAGCGTCATCGCTTCAGGCGTAACGGGTTGCGCCTTCTGCACCTGCAGCGCGAACGGTACGCTCTCTCCCTGATGGTTAAATACCCGCACATCGCGCAGGTCAGGCCACGCCGTCCCCTGATAGAGCAGCGGGGAAAGCTCGACGCGATACCAGGGCGACGCGCCGGTGGTTTCCAGCATCACCCCCTGCATATAGTCCAGTGGTTTTTCTCGCGCTTCATCGCCGCTGACAGCCGCGCCCGTCACGCCCAGCAGCACGCCGCATAACACCGCTTTCATCCATTTCATTTTTCTTCTCCTGCTTTGGGCGGTAACGGGGAAAAATACCCAACGATCAACACCAAAATAGCCACGCCGATAAACGCGACAGCGCGCGCCAGCCCGCCGCCGCGCGCGCTGTCCACCAGCATGAGTTTCACAATGACAACGCCTAACAACGCCGCGCCGCACAGCCATTCGCGGCGGGAGTGTCGCCGCGTCGCGCGCAGCATGACCGCCAGTGCCGCCAGCGTCCAGACCAGCGCGAAAGTGGTCTGAATTAAGCGCGAATGCCACAGCGCCTCTATATTCCAGGCCACCTCGCCGTACCAGGCCAGGGCGCGCAGCAGCAGGCCATTCAGCCACCAGAAGCCGAGCGCCAGCAGCGCAACCGCGGGCCAGGGGTGGCATACCGATAGCTGCAGCGGAAAATAACGCCGCGAAACGCGACAAAATATCGTCAACCCAAGCAGCGCAAAAGCGGCGCCCTCTTCCAGCGGGTTAATCAATGGCAAATAGGTCTGACCGTAGACCGTGCCATCCTGCAAGTTCGTCAGCGTTAGCAGACATCCCAGCGCAACCACCACCGGTATCATGGCCTGAGAGGCATACATCCCAGGCCATACCCGGAATGGCCATATTTGCCGATGAACGGCTTCCGAGACGAGGAAAATCAGCATCCCGCCCGCCGCCATCATTAATCCGCTCGCCCAGGCCGACATGCCCCACGGCAAATCCCGGGTAAACCAAAACAGCTCCATCGCCAGCGCCAGCAACACCATCCAGAACAGCGACAGGTGGGCGAGCCTGTTTATGCGCGGCGGGAGCGAAGACCCATCACGCCAGAGCAGCGCCACCGCCGCGGGCAGCGCCGCGCACCAGGCCAGATTTTTGCCAGCCAGCAGCGAAAATCTGCTGCCGGGATAGCTGGTAACACAGCGCAATCAGCATCATTGGCCACAACAACCATTTGCTGGCATCCAGCTCTTGCCAGACTAAACGCGCAGCGACCGTGCGCCAGCACCATACCGACGCGGCCAGCGTCGCCAGCACGCCAAATATAATCTGCGAGTCTTTACTCAACGCCAGCTGCGATGCGCCAACCAGCGCCACCACCCAGAACAACAGCCCGCCGATAAGCAGCCCGCCACTGGCCTGTATCCGAATGGTTCGCCACAGCCAGGCGGCAACCAGCCAGCTAAGGCTGAGTACAGCGAAAATCAGCAGCAAAGAGAGCGGCGTGGCGTCATTTGCCTGCGCCCAGAGCGCACTGCCAACCGCCAGCACGAGCAACCCCGTACCGCTGTAGCTCATACGCCGCTGCTGCTGCTGCACGCCCAGCCAGAGGATCCCAAGCCCCTCCAGCGACCAGGCCATCGCGGTCCAGCGAGCCGAAAGCGCAAGGGGAATAGCGAGGGTGGTAAATGCGCCGCCGAGCGCCAGCGCCGCCAGCACCAGCGGCTTCCCTAAAGAGGGGTAGCGACGCAGTGCCAGCCAGGCTAAAGCCAGATAGAAGCCACCGTAGCCCAGCGCGCTGAGCGCCGGACCGTATGCCATGTGCCGGGTAATCGCGTACTGCATACCAAAGCCGACCAGCGGCGGTGCAAACAGCAGAACACCGTCAATAATCTGCTTACCCTTTTCCTGCGCCCGCAGCGACAGCGCCACGCTTAACACGCCAAAAATAATCGTATTGGCGATTAAGAACAGCTGGCAGCTCAGGTAATACTCTGGCCGATAATCATTCAGCCCCCACAGGCCACCGACGCCAAAGGTAAACAGCAGGCCAAGCAGATTAAGCTCCCGCCAGTGCTGGCGGATGCTGATGGCAAGAATGCCCACCGACAGCAGAAGATAGAATGAGAACAACGCCACATGACTGCCGCCGCCGGTAGAGAGCAGCAGCGGCGCAAGATAACCGCCAAGACTCGCCAACATGGCCAGACTGAGCGCTTTTTGCACAATCGCCAGTCCTACGCTCGCCGCGCAAATCACCACCAGCAGCGCAAACGCCAGGGTCATCGGCAGCATCTGCCACAGGCGAAAGGCGCCAAAAACGGTGAGATAGAGCGCCCCCGTTGCCCCACCCTGTAAGATCAGAGCGTACATCGGTTGCTTATGCCGCAATCGCCATCCGACAGCCAGCAGGACAATGGCGAACAACGACGCCGCGATCAGACGTAACTCGAGGGGGAACAGCGCGTGCTCCACGGTATAGCGCAGCAGAAAGGAGAGGCCAAGAAACAGCAGCAGGATCCCGAGCTTCGCCAGCGGGTTGCCCTGCATGAACCAGCCTGTCAGTGACGATATCATTCCGCCAAACGCAGAAGGCGGCTCGCTTTCGGGAGGTGATTTTGCCGTTGGCTCTGGCTGCGGTTGCGGCGTTGGCTGCGCGCGCCACGGATCGATGGCTTCAGCCACCGGCTCCGGTCGCGGCTCACTGGGCTCCGCCGTCATCGCGTCAGCCGCGATAGCGGCCGCTGACGTTGTCGGCACGACGGCGGTGGCCTCTGCCGCAGGCGCCTGCGCAACACCGCGCAGCTCAAGCTCCTCAACCCGACGCTGCAAAGCCGCCAGTTCCACACGGACCGCCGCGCTGCGCCTGAGTGCGGCAATCGCCACGAGCGGCCCAACCACCAGCCCGCAGAATAAAATCACAGCGCCAAAGATCAGTAGATCATCCATGTTCTCACCTTCACTGTTTGAAGAGGGAGCAGAATGACACACATTGTCTTACCAGCGCTATCCGAGAAAATGAAAAAGGCCAATGAGGGCGTTGATGCTCTCATTGGCCTACCGGTACTAATAAGCGCCCGTCGCGCTAAAAAGCAAAGCAGGAGCAGCCGAGTACGCCCCAGAACGCCTGCTCATCGGCAACCGGAATCGCCGATTTGCGCGCAATATCATGCTGATGCCCGTGTACGCCGCAGCTGCCGCAGCACTGGTGCATCTGAACTATCGCGCCGATTTTCGCGGCCGTCGGCGGCGCGGAACGGTAATGGCCCGGAACTTTCACCACCGGCGACCACTCGGGCAGCACCGGAATGGGCGGCGGCGCCAGCGGCGAAAAGTGTCCCGCTGCGTACACCACCTTGCCGTCCACCACCGTCAGCACCGACTCGATCCCCTTAATTTCCTCTTCCGCGACGCTGAAATAGTCTTTCGATAGCACCACCAGGTCAGCAAGCTGGCCTTGCTCAATGCGCCCTTTCTTGCCCTGCTCGCTGGAAAACCACGCGCTTCCCGCCGTCCACAGCTCCAGCGCCACGTCGCGCGGCAGGCGGTTGCTGTCGTCGTACATCGCCATCCCACCAACGGTACGCCCTGATACCAGCCAGTAAAGCGCGGTCCACGGATTGTAGCTCGCCACGCGGGTGGCATCCGTCCCCAGACCCACCGGAACCTCCAGCTCGAGCATTTTCGCGACCGGCGGCGTATGTTTGACCGCATCTTTACCGTAGCGGTCAACAAAATATTCGCCCTGGAAAGCCATACGGTGCTGCACGGCAATGCCGCCGCCCAGCGCTTTAACGCGTTCGATATTGCGCTCGGTGATAGTTTCCGCATGATCGAAGAACCAGTGCAGCCCGTTGAACGGAATATCGCGATTCACTTTCTCGAAGACATCGAGCATCCGGCTGATGGATTCATCATAGGTGGCATGCAGGCGGAACGGCCAGCGGTGTTCAACCAGATGGCGCACCACCCGCTCCAGTTCATCTTCCATCCCTTCCGGCAGATCCGGACGCGGCTGGAGGAAGTCTTCGAAATCCGCCGCCGAGAAAACCAGCATCTCCCCGGCGCCGTTGGCGCGGTAAAAATCGGTGCCCTGTCCCGGCTTGAGCATATCGGTCCAGCGCTCAAAATCTTCCAGCTCCTGCTTAGGCCGCTGGGTAAACAGGTTATAGGCGATACGTACGGTCATCTGCCCTTTGGCGTGCAGCTGTTCAATAATTTCATAATCTTCCGGGTAGTTCTGGAAACCGCCCCCGGCATCAATAGCGCTGGTCAGCCCCAGACGATTAAGCTCGCGCATAAACTGTCGCGTTGAGTTGACCTGAAGTTCCAGCGGCAGCTTCGGCCCTTTGGCCAGCGTCGAGTAGAGGATCATCGCATTGGGTTTGGCGATCAGCATCCCGGTCGGGTTGCCGTTACCGTCGCGAACGATCTCGCCGCCCGCCGGATCCGGGGTCTCTTTGGTGTAGCCCACCGCCTTCAGCGCCGCGCGGTTTAGCAATGCGCGATCGTACAGATGCAGGACAAATACCGGCGTATCCGGCGCCGCATCGTTAAGCTCTTCCAGCGTCGGCATCCGCCGTTCAGCGAACTGGAATTCGCTCCAGCCGCCGACCACCCGCACCCACTGCGGCGACGGCGTACGGTCGGCCTGATCTTTTAGCATCCGCAGCGCGTCCGCCAGCGAGGGAACCCCCTCCCAGCGAAGCTCCAGATTGTAGTTCAGACCGCCGCGGATCAAGTGCAGATGGGAGTCGTTCAGGCCGGGGATCACCGTATGGCCTTTAAGATCGATAATTTGCGTCCCGTCCGCGGCAAAGCTCATGATCCGATCGTGGCTACCGGCGGCGAGAATTTTACCGTCAGCGATCGCCACCGCATCGGCCAGGGGATGTTGACGATCGAGAGTATGAACCCGACCGTGGGTCAGGATCAGTGTGGCAGTTTGCGACATAACGCACTCCTTCAGGAGGCTGGCTCAGTTTTTCTTTAACCAGCCAGCAAACAGACGGGTCACGATGGGCATCCATAACCAGACCACCAGCGCGACCACACAGGCATCATTGATCAGATGCAGCAACAGGCTTCCCTTCAGCGAGGGCAACAGTATTCCGGTTATTGACGGCACCAGATTCGTACTGGGGAAAATCACCAGCAGGGTGATTAAAAATTGCTTCCAGCGTCGCGGCTGGCGCACGTTCGCCGCGGGCGGCGTAAACCAGAAAGCCGGTTCAGTCCGGACTTCGGTACGATCGCCTTCGCTTAGCAGCGGCGCGATTTCCGCCACCAGCTGGCGACGGGTCTCAGACTGGGTCCAGGCATAAAGATGCTCAATGGTGTCGAAGCGAATAATCACGCTCCATAAATTCTGCCCGGGGGCCGGACGAATGACGTTTGCGCCAAGATGGCCGGGAAACTCTGCCGCAATCGGCATAATTTTGCCCAGCCACGCTTCATACCGCTGGCCATGCTCCGGGTCGAGCACATGGCTGATCACCAGGGTCACCGATTTCTGTTGCGCCATTAAGAGTTCCTTGCTTCAGGGAATGGCGGGTTGTCCGCCGCCATTCGCTATACATGACCATACACAAAATCATTCACGCTGCGTCGAGGCGGCAAGGTTGTTCGTCCCCGGGAGCTGACATGAGTCAGTGACCGGGGCGGGCAAACGAAGCCAACAAAGAGGCAGCTTGAAGGATGAAGTGTATTTAAGCTTTACGCTCTGGCGCGCCGTGCACCATGGTATAAGCGTAATCCACGCCCATCCCGTAGGCACCGCTGTGTTCGCGCACCAGGTCCATCACCGCGTCATAGGTCTCTTTACGCGACCAGTCGCGCTGGTACTCAAGCAGCACCTGCTGCCAGGTCACCGGCACCGCGCCGGCCTGCACCATACGGTCAATTGAGCGTTCGTGGGCATCAACCGAGGTGCCGCCGGAGGTATCGGTCACCACGTAAACTTCATAGCCTGCGTCCAGCGCCATCAGCGCCGGGAAGGTCAGGCAGACTTCCGTCCACAGTGCGGAAATAATCAGTTTCTTGCGTCCGGTCGCCTTTACCGCTTCAACAAAAGCCGCGTCTTCCCAGGAGTTCATCGAGGTACGTTCAATAGGTTTCACATCAGGATGCACGGCCAGCAGTTCCGGCCAGATATAACCGCTGAAGCTTTTAGTTTCTACGGAAGTATAAATCACCGGAACATTAAAAATTTTGCCCGCTTTGGCTAATGCCACCGTATTATTTTTCAGGGTCTGACGGTCAATATTGGCCACGCCAAAAGACATTTGCGGCTGGTGGTCAATAAAAATAAGCGCTGAGTTTGAGGGATCGATCAGTTCACGAATAGACATAACATATCCTGTTAATCAATGAGTTAAAAAGATACTACCGTTTCCGTTGTGCTGTCTGGATCCTGACTGATAAAGCATGATGAGTATAGTCAGTAATTTCTAACGAGTTATTAAAGATTTTTTTCTGATTTATTTCAAAAGCGAAAAGTTATGGTTATTCAATTAACCATTACAAGATGCGCGAAATTATGTTTATCAAATTTTTACGGTTAACCGTTCTAAATTATTCACTGGAATTGAACAGGATGCTCCGGTAAAACGGGGGCACTCTTTTTTTACCGGAAGCTGACGCATGCGCCTGAACCTTGATGTCCTGTTGATTCTCGACGCGCTGGACAAACATGGCTCTTTTGCCACCGCCGCAGAATCGCTATTTAAAACTCCTGCCGCGTTGAGCTACATGATTCAAAAGCTGGAAAACGATCTGAATATCACCCTGCTGGATCGCTCCGGACACCGGGCGAAATTTACCGATACCGGCAGAATGATGCTGGAGAAAGGCCGATTGCTGCTGAATGCCGCCAAAGATCTGGAAAAGCAGGCGGTACAGCTCAGCGCCGGTTGGGAACGGGATCTGGCTATCGCCCTGGATGACTCTTTCCCGTTTAGCGCGCTGCTGCCGCTGATCGACGCGTTCTACGCCCAGCACCCGCAAACCCGCCTTAACTTTACCCACCATACCCTTGCGGGCTCGTGGGAAGAGCTCACCCACAACGGCGCAGATATTATTCTCGGGGCTATCAATGAACCGCCGACCTCCGCCGAATGGTCGTGGAAAATGCTCGGCGCCATGGACAATATTTTCGTCATCGCGCCGGGGCATCCGCTGGCGGAAACAACCCAACCGCTGACCAACAAGCAGCTCAGCCTGCATCGCGCGGTGGTTATCAGCGACAGCGCCCGCTACTGCCATCCGCTCAACAGCAACCTGCTCGACGAGCAGCCGCAAATCCGCGTCGATGATTTCGCCAGTAAAGTCGAACTCTTGCGCGCCGGGCTGGGCTGCGGCTTTTTACCGCGCCATATTGCCCGGCCGTGGCTGGAAAAAGGCGAGCTGGTCGAAAAGGCCGTCATCTCCTGCCGCGAGAAAGATATCACCTATATGGCCTGGCGCAGCGGCAACGACGGGCTGGCCCAGCGCTGGTGGCGCGAGGCCATTTTGCAAAGTGAAAGCCTGGGCCAGCTCTACGACTAGCGGCTAAACCAGACGCTGGCGGAGATCGCCGGTAGCGTCAGCACGCCGTCGTGTAGCGCCCCGGCGCCCTCTTTCAGCTGCCAGCCGTTAACGTCGAGCAGCGGCGAATTCTCCACCACCACCTCGCAGGCTTCGCCGCGGTTGATCGCCACCAGCACGCGCTGCTGTTTATAGACGCGCACGAACACCACCACGTTATCTTCGGCATAAATCACCTGACAGCCGCCGTAGCGCAGCGCCTGATTGGCCTTACGCAGCTTGCTCATCCGCTTGTACAGTTCGAGCAGAGCGCTATCCTGCAAAGCCGGATCCCACGGGAACGGCTTACGGCAGAACGGATCGTTATTGCCGTCCACGCCCACTTCATCGCCGTAGTAAATGCACGGCACGCCCGGCCAGCTAAATAGCCACACCACCGCCAGCGGCAGGCGCGCGACATCTTTACCCAGCAGAGACTTAAAGCGCGCGGTATCGTGGCTATCGAGCTGGTTAAACATCCTCAGCTGCTGCTGGTGCGACAGTCCGGCGCGATAGTTATCCATCCACGCCATACAGGTCTGCGCATCGATTTTCTGCGGATCGTAGGAGATATCGGTGTTCGCGAGAAAGCCCCACAGCGGAAAGGTAAAGCCGCGGTAGTTCATCGCCGAGTCTTCAACGTCGGCCTGTAGCCACTGGCGCGCGTCGCCGAAATGCTCACCGAACACGAAAGCGTCCGGCCGCTCCAGCTTCGCCGCCTGGGTAATGCCGGCGATATGGCGCAGGTTATTGCGCGCTCCGCCCTCTTCGCCCAGCATATGCACCACGTCCAGGCGCCAGCCGTCCATGCTCCATGGCGCTTTCAGCCAGTGGCGCACGATACTATCTTCCCCGCCATAGATTTCATCGATCAGCGTCGACGACCGGTAGTCCAGCTTCGGCAGGCTGGCGTATCCCAGCCAGTCGTGGGCAACGCCCTCGGGGGAAAAATTATACCAGTCGCGCCACGGCGAATCGGCGTTATGGCAGGCGCCGCCGCTACCGCGCTGGTGGCGGTCGAACCAGGCATGCGAATCGCCGCTATGGTTGAACACGCCATCGAGGATCAGACGCATCCCCTCTTTTTGCGTGTTGTGACGCAGGCGCAGCAGCGCCGCATCGCCGCCAAACTGCGGATCAACGCGGCGGTAATCCTCGGTATCATATTTATGCACGCTGGGGGCGACAAACACCGGGTTGAGATACAGCGCCGTGACGCCAAGCTGCTTCAGATACAGCAGCTTCTCGCTGATACCATCAAGATCGCCGCCGTAAAAGGTGGAGCCACCCGCCTCGGCGGTTAGCGGTTCATCCCACGCTTTACGCACAATATCGTGACCGGCGGCGTGGTGGTAGTAAGTCACATCCTGCTCCGCTTCGCGGGACTGGCTGCGGGCAAAACGGTCAGGGAAAATTTGATAAAACACCTGATCGGCCACCCACTGCGGTCCGCTGTCCGGCAGATCGACCGCAAACTGCTCCAGCCTCGCCGGCGGAAAGCGGTTGAACCCCTGCGGCGTGAACCACAGCTGGCGATCGGCCCACAGCAGCTTGAAGCTGTAACGCCGACGCGGCTGCCCATTGACGAGGCTGATTTCCCCGCGCCACGCCACCACGCCCGGATGCGGCTCCTGCCGCAGGCGGTGCATCGGCAGCGACAGCTCTTCGTTATCCTCTTCCGCGCGCAGCGTGACCCGCGGCGGCAGATCGTCGCCGCTTAACCATAGCGTAATAATCAGTCGTTCCTGCTGTTCCTTAATAAACGGAGCAACCGGGAGGTGCCATGCCTTCAACATCATTATTCCTCTCTTTGCAGAATGGGCACACCTTGCCACAGCGTACTGGCGTATGACTCATCATCGGCAGAATTATTGGGGGAGGATGGCGGGGGTGGAGGGATAGCTTGCCGGATAGCCCGTGCGTATCCGGCAAGAAGAGAACGAAAATGACTAGGCTTTCGCCAGTTTTCGCTCGCGGCGAGTTTTAAACTGCCAGCCAATCAGCAGCAGGAGAATCCACGCAAAGCCAACGTACAGCGAGATGCGGGTATCAGGATGGTAGCCGATCAGACCGATAATAAAGACCAGGAACAGCAGGCCAATCACCGTGGTCGCGACCCCGCCAGGCACCCTGAACTTCAGCGCCTTTGCCTCTTCCGGCGGCAGGCGGCGACGGAAGGCGATCTGCGACAGCAGGATCATAATCCACACCCAGACGGTGGCGAAGGTCGCCAGCGAGGCGATCACCAGGAAGACGTTCTCCGGCATAATGTAGTTAAGATAGACCGCGAACAGCAGGGCAATCGTCATCACCGTCACCGTCACCCACGGCACCCCGCGACGGGAGGTTTTCGCGAACATCTTTGGCGCGCTGCCCTGTTCCGCCATGCCGTGCAGCATACGCCCCACGCCAAAGACGTCGGAGTTAATCGCCGACAGCGAAGCGGTCAGCACCACAAAGTTCAGGATGCTGGCGGCAAAGGTGATGCCGAGATGCTGGAAGGTCAGTACGAACGGGCTGCCGTTGGTCCCCACCTGGTTCCACGGATAGATAGACATAATCACAAACAGCGTCCCGACGTAAAACACCAGGATACGCATCGGCACCGAGTTAATGGCGCGCGGAATGGATTTCTCCGGATCTTTCGCTTCGCCGGCGGTGATACCGATGATTTCGATCCCACCATAGGCGAACATTACCATCTGCAGCGACATCACCATCCCCAGCCAGCCGTTGCTGAAGAAACCGCCGTTACTCCAGAGGTTGTGGATACCCGTCGGCTGCCCGCCGTTGCCAATACCCCAGATGATGATGCCGAAACCGGCGAGGATCATGATGATAATCGTGGCGACTTTGAAGAAGGAGAACCAGAACTCCAGCTCGCCGAAGACCTTCACGCTCATCAGGTTGACGGCGCAGATAATCAGCACCACGCTGAGTACCCAGATCCAGTGCGGTACCGCCGGGAACCAGACGCCCATATAGATACCGAAGGCCGTGACGTCGGCGATGGCGACAATCAGAATTTCGAAACAGTAGGTCCAGCCGGTGATATAGCCCGCCAGCGGGCCAAGATAATCCTGCGCGTAGCGCGAGAATGAACTGGCGGCCGGGTTATGCACCGACATCTCGCCCAGCGCGCGCATAATAATGTAGGCCGCGACGCCGCCGATAATATAAGCCAACAGAACGCTCGGACCCGCCATTTTAATCGCGTCAGCCGAACCATAGAAAAGGCCGGTACCGATTGCCGACCCCAGCGCCATAAAGCGAATATGCCGGGTACTTAGCCCGCGCTTAAGCTTGTTACTACTTTCCATCGTGTTCCATGCCGTTTTTCTCCTCTGGCCTTCGCGGGGGCAAAGAACAAAGGAGGGTGACCAAAAAAACAAAAAACCACGGGACCTGAAGTCCCGTGGTTAAACACCTGTGTAAAGCGTTGGTTAGTGCGCGCTGGATGTCACCTGACGTCCCGCTGCGCGATCCCAGATAACCGCCAGCACCACCATAACGGCGGTTGGCATCAGCCAGGCCAGGCCCTGCTCCGCCAGCGGCAGACGCGCGGTCCAGGCCGGCATAATATCTGCAAACGCCGACGCTTTAATGCCGTCAATGATACCAAACATCAGGCTGATAAACATTGCCGGGGCGATAACGCGGGACGAATTATGCCACCAACCGCGGGTAAAGCTTAATACAACCAGTGCGATACACGGCGGATAGATAGCCGTCAGCACCGGAATCGAAATCTGAATCAGGTGGCTCAGGCCGAGGTTGGAGACCGCCATCGAAAACAGGCCGAGGATAAACACCAGCGTACGGTAGGAGAACGGCAGGTACTGGGCAAAGAACTCCGCGCAGGCGCAGGTCAGGCCCACCGCCGTCACCAGACAGGCGATAAAGATCAGCGCCGCCAGCAGGAAGCTTCCCGCGCCGCCAAAGGTGTGCTGGACGTAAGCATGCAGAATCGCCGCGCCGTTAGCGGACTGCTCCACCAGCGCGCCGCTATCGGAACCTAAACGGAACAGCGCCAGGTACAGCAGCGTCAGGCCCACGCCGGCCATCAGGCCAGCCCAGACGGTGTAGCGGGTCAGCAGGCGGGCTTCGCTCACCCCGCGAGAACGCGCAGCGTTGACAATCACGATACCGAAGACCATTGCCCCGAGGGTGTCCATGGTCAGATAGCCGTTGACGAAGCCGTTAGAGAACGGCGCGGTACGGTAGGCTTCCATCGCGTGGCTCAGCGGACCGGCAGGCCAGACGATTGCCGCCACGGCGAGAATAATCAGGGCGATAATTTTCAGCGGCGCGAGGAAATTCCCCACGGTGTCCAGCAGCTTGCCCGGATAGAGCGAAACGAGGATCACCAGCGCAAAATAGATAACGCTATAAATCAGCAGCGGCAGCGGACCGTCGCCGGTCAGCGGCGCAATCCCCACTTCAAAAGAGACGGTCGCGGTACGCGGGGTCGCGAACAGCGGCCCAACGGCCAGGTAGCAGACGACCGCCAGCAGGATACCGGCGACTTTACCAATCGGCGTGCTCAGGCTCTCTACGCCGCCGCCGACCTTAGCCAGCGCCACGACCGTTAGCACCGGCAGACCCACAGCGGTAATCAGAAAGCCAATAGCCGCGGTCCAGACGTGCTCGCCGGCCTGTAAGCCAACCATCGGAGGAAAGATAATATTGCCTGCGCCGACGAACAGCGCGAAGGTCATAAAGCCCAACGCAATGATGTCGCGAGATTTTAACTGATGGGTCATAAATTCATTACAGCCTGTGGATGTGGTGTTGTAAAAACGGATTAATACCGCGCCTTTCCCCTGGGGATGATACAGCGGCCATTGTCAGTAAACTCAGCGGGATATGCTCCCAAAGCGGCGTGGAAAAGAATTGTTTTTTGAATTACCACGCAAAAACAGTCTGTCTGCGACCGTAGGGGGGCAATTTAAACGCTTATAACGTTTTAAAGCAAGGAGGGATCGCAAAAGCAGATGATTATGCTGACTCTATTTTGATGTGTAGAATTATTTACCTGATGGATAGAAAACATCTGGCTTATCATGCGAACAAAAAAGCAGCGAGCGTTCGTTAATTACGCAGCTGGGATTGCGCTGCAAAGGAAAATGACCAGCCGAAGCTGGTCATTGGCAAGTTATTCTGACACCCGGCCGCTCGGGCTCAATTTTTGGCAATTAAACGTTCCGGTAACAGGAAGCTAAAGCGAGTGCCTTTCCCCAGCGTACTCTCAATTTCGAGGCGGCTATCGTGATGGCTGACGGCGTGTTTGACGATCGCCAGCCCCAGACCGCTGCCGCCGGTCTGTCTTGAACGCGCTTTATCCACCCGGTAGAAACGCTCGGTCAGACGCGGAATATGTTCCGGCGCGATGCCCGGCCCGTTATCTTCGACGCTGAACAACGCTCCGTGCGGCGCGCGCTGCCAGCTTACGGTAATGTCCGTTCCCGGCGGCGTATGGTTGACCGCGTTATAGACCAGGTTGGAAATGGCGCTGCGCAGCTGTTCTTCATTACCCAGTACTTTCAGCGATTCATCGACCGAAAAATGCAGCACCTGCCTCTGCTGGCTTAGCGTTTGCGCCTCGCGCTCGACCACGCGCAGCATCATCGGCACATCGATTTTATCGTTCATCGCCAGTACCGGCGCGGCTTCGATTCGCGACAGCGTCAGCAGTTGCTTAACCAGGCCTTCCATGCGCTGGGTTTGTTCACGCATGGTGTGCAACGCTTTTTCGCGCGTTCCCCCTTCCAGCACCTGCTCCTGCATCATCTCCAGATACCCCTGCAGCACCGTCAACGGCGTGCGCAGTTCGTGGCTGACGTTGGCGAAAAAGTTTCGCCGCGCCCCTTCCAGCTGGTGCATCTGCGTGACATCGCGCGCCACCATCAGCAGCTGTTTATCGCTATAGGGCATCACGCGAATTTCAAGATGACGGCCGTTATTCAGCACCAGATTGAGCGGTTTGGAAAAATCGCGGTATTTCAGATAATTGGCAAATTCAGGGTAGCGCAAGAGGTTAAGGATGTTCTGCCCGTTATCGTCAGGCCAGCGCAGATTCAGGATCTGCTGGGCCAGACCGTTGCACCAGAACATCACCCCTTCTTCGGTGGTCAGCACCACCGCATCGGGCAGAGACTCCGCCCCGCTGCGAAAGCGCTTAATCAGGCTTCCCAGCTCACGGCGGCGCTTTTTATTACGCATCTGCATCTGGTGCAGTCCGTAAAGCAGCGGCTCCCAGCTGCCGCTGCCCGGCGGCGGCGTCATGCTGCGATCAACCCACAGCCACCACGACAGGCGCATCAGATTCCAGAAATGCCAGACAAGAAGACCGGTCACTGCCGCCAATAAAAACCACGGCAGGTAACCTAAAAACGCCCCGAGGATCAGGGCCGGGATACAACACAAGAAAAGCTCAAGCGCCAGCCTTTTCCATGACAGCCGTTCCAGCACGGTTCACACTCCTGTCAGCATTCAGAAACGGGCGGAGAAACGATATCCCGTACCGCGAACCGTTTGTACCATCCGGTCATGGCCGCTATGTTCCAGCGCTTTGCGCAGACGGCGAATATGCACGTCTACCGTTCTGTCTTCGACATAAACGTTGGTTCCCCAGACGTGATTCAGCAGCTGTTCGCGGCTATAGACTCGCTCCGGGTGCGTCATGAAGAAGTGGAGTAATTTAAACTCCGTAGGCCCCATATCCAGCGGATTTTCGCCGGTCATGACGCGATGCGAAGAGGGGTCGAGGCTCAGCCCCTGCATTTCAATCACTTCCTCCACCGCCATCGGCGAAATGCGCCGCATCACGGCTTTAATTCGCGCCACCAGCTCTTTCGGGGAAAACGGCTTAGTGATGTAGTCATCGGCGCCGGTCTCCAGGCCGCGGACGCGATCTTCCTCTTCGCCGCGGGCGGTCAGCATCACCACCGGAATATCGCGGGTCATCGCTTCACGCTTGAGCTGTTTAATAAACTGCAGACCCGACCCGCCCGGCAGCATCCAGTCAAGGAGGATCAAATCAGGCCAGGGTTCATTGAGCTGATTGACCGCGCTGTCAAAATCTTCCGCCTCGACGGGCTGAAAGCCGTTTTGCTCCAGAACAAAGCAAACCATTTCGCGGATTGGAGCTTCATCTTCAACGACCAGAATTCTTCTCGCCATTATTTACCCTGTATTTTTTAGCCATCAGTATAGAAGTGCGCGGCCATTATGCGTCAGATTTATGACAGATTTATGAAAAAAATGACCGCCAGATGAACGCGGATTTCGAATTGTGACACGGACTTAACTCAGCGAAGAGCGGCGTTGTCCCCCCCAATAATTCAGGTTTCACTCCCCACAAGTACAGGTAACCAGGTGGCTGGACGTAGCCAACGCATAAGCAACTTGAAGGATGACGGGTATATAATGCCGCTTACGCTTTTTCTCCAGGGAACAACTATGCGCATCCTTCACACCTCTGACTGGCACCTTGGGCAAAATTTTTACAGCAAAAGTCGCGCCGCCGAACATCAGGCGTTTCTCGACTGGCTGCTGGCCAGCGCGCAGGAGCATGACGTCGATGCCATTATTGTTGCGGGCGATATTTTTGATACCGGCTCACCGCCGAGCTACGCGCGCGAGCTGTATAACCGCTTTGTCGTTCAGCTGCAGCAGACCCGCTGCCGGCTGGTGGTGCTGGCGGGAAACCACGATTCGGTCGCCACCCTCAACGAGTCGCGAGACATTCTCGCCTTCCTGAATACGACGGTGGTGGCCAATGCCGGCCACGCCCCTTTTATCCTGCCGCTGCGCGATGGTACGCCGGGGGCGATTTTTTGTCCGGTACCGTTCCTGCGCCCGCGTGAGCTGGTGACCAGCCAGGCCGGGCACTCTGGCGGCGAAAAGCAGCAGCTGCTGCTCAGCGCCATCAGCGACTACTACCAGCAGCAGTACCAGCTGGCCTGCGAACTGCGCGGCGACCGGGCGCTGCCGATTATCGCCAGCGGCCATTTAACCACCGTCGGTGCCAGCAAAAGCGAGGCGGTTCGCGAAATCTATATCGGTACGCTGGACGCCTTCCCGGCGAACCGCTTTCCGCCCGCAGACTATATCGCCCTCGGCCACATTCACCGGGCGCAGGTGGTCGGCGGCTGCGAACATATCCGCTACAGCGGTTCGCCCATCCCGCTGAGCTTTGACGAAACCGGGAAAAATAAGAGCGTCAATCTGGTCACTTTCGCTAACGGCTGCCTGAAGGACGTCACGCCGCTTATCGTCCCCGTCACCCAGCCGCTGGCGGTCCTGAAGGGCGATTTCGCCAGCATTAGCGCACAGCTAAACCAATGGCAGAATAACGACCAGCAGCCCTCAGCGTGGCTGGATATCGAAGTCACCAGCGACGAATATATGCATGATATCCAACGTAAAATCCAGGTGCAGACCGAAACGCTGCCGGTAGAAGTGCTGCTGGTGCGCCGCAGCCGCGCCCAGCGCGATCGCATTCTGGCCGGCGCTCAGCGAGAGACCCTCAGCGAACTGCAGGTGGAGGACGTCTTCGCCCGCCGTCTGGCGCTGGAAACGCTGGAAGCGACGCAGCAGCAGCGCCTGGAACAGCTCTTTAATGAAACGCTGCATAGCCTGAACGGTGAGGATCGCCTGTGAAAATACTCAGCTTACGCCTGAAAAACCTCAATTCACTCAAAGGCGAATGGAAAATTGATTTCACCGCTGAGCCCTTCGCCAGCAACGGACTGTTCGCGATTACCGGGCCAACCGGCGCCGGAAAAACCACCCTGCTGGATGCTATCTGTCTGGCGCTGTATCACGAAACCCCGCGCCTGAGCAGCGTGTCGCAATCGCAGAACGATCTGATGACCCGCGACACTGCCGAATGCCTGGCGGAAGTGGAGTTTGAGGTAAAAGGCATCGCCTACCGCGCCTTCTGGAGCCAGAACCGGGCGCGAAACCAGCCGGACGGCAACCTGCAGGTTCCGCGCGTCGAGCTGGCGCGCTGCGAGGACGGCAAAATCCTCGCCGATAAGGTCAAAGATAAGCTGGAACTGACCGCCTCGCTCACCGGCCTGGACTATGGCCGCTTCACCCGCTCGATGCTGCTGTCGCAGGGGCAGTTCGCCGCCTTCCTGAACGCGAAACCGAAAGAACGCGCCGAGCTGCTGGAGGAGTTGACCGGCACCGAGATTTACGGCCAGATTTCGGCACAGGTCTTTGAAAAGCATAAGCAGGCCCGCGTCGAGCTGGAGAAAATTCAGGCCCAGGCCTCCGGCGTGCTGCTGCTGAGCGACGAACAGCAGCAGGTGCTCCAACAAAGTTTGCAAGCGCTTACTGATGAAGAAAAACAGCAGGTTAGCGAACAAACCCGCCTGCAAAATGCCCGTCAGTGGCTGGTACGCGGCGCAGAGCTGACAACAGAAGATCGGCAGGCTCAAACCGCGCTACGCGAAGCGCAGGCTGCGCTGGAGCAGGCGCAACCGCAGCTTACCGTATTGCTGAATGCCCAGCCCGCGGAGCAGCTACGCCCGCAGTGGACGCGTCAACAGGAGCAAATCGCCGCGCTGGCGCAAACCCGCAATCTGAGAGAAGAAGTAAATACTCGCTTACATGAACGACTGCGGCTGCGGGCGGGGATTCGCCTCGCCGCCCGGCAGCAATCTGAACGCCTGCAGAACCACCAGCAAACGCTCGCCGCATGGCTAAAAGAGCACGACCGCTACCAGCGATGGGGCAATGCGCTGGCGGGCTGGCGGGCCGCTTTCCAGCAGCAGGCCCGCGATACGCAGCAGCAAGCCGCTCTGCAGCAGCGTCTGGCGGAAACCAGCCGCCGGCTGGGCGAACTGCCGCCCGACGGGCTGGCGCTGGATGCTGAGCAGGTCAGCGCCGGCCTCGCGCAGCACGCCGCGGCGCGCGCTCTGCGCCAGCAGCTCGCGGCCCTGCATGGCCAGCTGCAGCCGCTGAGCCAGCGATTATCACAGCTTCATGCCGCCGGGCAGGCCAGTAAGCAGGAGCAGGAGCGGCTGGAAACCACCCTGGCCCAGCGCCGTCAGGCCTATAAAGAGAAGAATCAGCAGTTTAGCGATGTCAAAGCCCTGTGCGAAATGGAAGCGCGCATTGCCGGCCTGGAGGCCGAGCGAGCCCGCCTGCAGCCCGGTTCCCCCTGTCCGCTCTGCGGTTCCGCGCAGCATCCGGCCGTCGCCGAGTATCAGGCGCTGGTTCCCGGCGTAAATCAGGCGCGGCGCGATGCGCTTGAGCGCGAAGTTAAACAGCTGGCGGAGGCCGGCGCCCTGGTGCGCGGCGAGCTGGACGCCCTGCTTAAGCAGCAGCAAAAAGAGGCCACCGAGAAAGCATCGCTTCTGCAGCAGGAGCAAGCGCTTACCTCACGCTGGCAGGCGACGATCGCCGGATTAAATATCGATCTGACGCCAAAGGATGACATTCCCGGCTGGCTAAACGCGCAGCAGGAGCATGAACAGCGGCTGTATCAGCATCAGCAGCGTCTGGCCTGGCAGGCCCAGCAGCAGGAGTGCCAGCAGCAGCTCCAGCAGCTCCAGCAGGAACAAGCGCAGCGCAGCGCCGCGCTGGCGGCTGAACTGGCCGCATTTGCGCTGAGTTTACCGGCAGCAGAGCAGGCCGCAGGCTGGCTGGCGCAGCGGGAAGACGAGACCCGCGGCTGGCAGGCCAAACAGAACGAACTGATCGCCCTGCAGGAACAGCTTCAGCAGCTGACCCCGCTGCTGGAGTCCTTGCCGGAAACGGACTTAGCGGCGGAACCCGCGCCGCTGGACGGCTGGCGCCAGGTGCACGACGACTGTCTCGCGCTTCAGAGCCAGTGGCAAACCCTGGGGCAGCAGGAGAGCCAGCAGCAGGCTCAGTTGAAAGAGAGCGAAGCGCAGTTCAGCGTGGCGCTGGCCGCCAGCCCGTTCGCTGACCAGCGGGCGTTTCTCGCCGCGCTGCTCGATGAGGAGACGCGCCAGCGTCTTGAACGCCTGAAGCAGACGCTGGAAAGTACGCTACAGCAGAATCAGGCGCTGGCGATGCGGGCCCGCGAGGCGCTGG
Organism: Klebsiella sp. OBRC7; assembly: GCF_000293135.1. Classification (NCBI taxonomy): domain Bacteria; kingdom Pseudomonadati; phylum Pseudomonadota; class Gammaproteobacteria; order Enterobacterales; family Enterobacteriaceae; genus Klebsiella; species Klebsiella sp. OBRC7. Next base: position 137,852 of record NZ_ALNJ01000086.1, read on the forward strand.
ATAGCCATCGCCAGCAGCCGCCGGCGGAAACAGATATCAGCCAGCCTCTTGAGCGGGTACAGGAACAGCTTCAGCAGCTGACGACGCTGCTGCGGGAAAACAGCGCCCGTCAGGGAGAGATTCGCCAGCAGCTGAAGCAGAATGCAGAAAACCAGCAGCGTCAGCAGTCGTTACGCCAGCAGATGGAACGCGCTGCGCAGGAAGTGGAAGACTGGGGATGGCTGAATGCGCTTATCGGTTCCAGAGAGGGCGACAAATTCCGTAAGTTTGCGCAAGGCCTGACGCTGGATAACCTGGTATGGCTGGCCAACCACCAGCTTAACCGCCTGCACGGCCGCTATCTGCTGCAACGCAAAGCCAGCGACGCCCTGGAGCTGGAGGTGGTCGATACCTGGCAGGCGGACGCGGTGCGCGACACCCGGACGCTTTCTGGCGGCGAGAGCTTCCTCGTGAGCCTCGCGCTGGCGCTGGCGCTCTCCGACCTGGTGAGCCATAAAACGCGGATAGACTCGCTGTTTCTCGATGAGGGCTTCGGCACGCTGGACAGCGAAACCCTGGATACCGCGCTGGATGCGCTGGACGCGCTCAACGCCAGCGGCAAGATTATCGGCGTCATCAGCCACGTTGAGGCGATGAAAGAGCGCATTCCTGTGCAAATTAAAGTTAAAAAAATCAACGGGCTGGGCTATAGCCGTCTCGATAAAGCTTTCGCCGTCGAATAATTTTCTCCCTCCGCACCTGTCTTCAAGCCTCTCCCCCACGGGAGAGGTCGCGCCGTTTCCCGGGCTCAGCATTCACGATAAATCTTGATATTGCACGAATTTGCATGATAAATTTAAATTCATTGCTTAAGCGATGAATAACAGGCGAAATAATGCATAAAAAAACGAGATTCGTATCTTAATCACATCATTTCGTGCAAAAACGTGCATTCATGACTTTTTCTGACGGGCGTGCAGCAGCCTCCGGCAGCATCGTCCCATCCCCTCTGGCCCATTAAGAAGGTCTTAACCATGAAAAGCTTACTTATTTTGATTGCCGGCCCGGTACGCAGCGGCACCGACAATCGCGCGGAACTTATCGAGGCTAATCTGCACAATATGGCCCAGGTTGCGCTACGCGTTTACCAGAAAGGGCATATTCCCGTGGTCGGCGAATGGCTGGCGTTACCCGTTGCTAAAGCGGCGGGCTCCAAAGCAATTGGCGATGCGATTAGCGAAGAGTATCTCTACCCCGTCGCTCACCGTTTAATTAGCCGCTGCGACGCTATTTTGCGCATACCGGGCGAATCCCGCGGAGCGGACCTGGATATCGAGGAAGGCAAAAAAAGGGGATTGTCGATTTACTACGGCCTGGAGGAGATCCCGGAGCGGTAATCAACCGCTACCCGCTGCGCCGTTCAGGCCGCGCAGCGGTTGATGATTACAGCGGCCACAGCCAGGCGGCGCCGCGTACGCCGCTGGAATCGCCGTGGACCGCTTTGCGAATCGGCGTCTCGCATTCGCCGCCAAAGACCCACGGTTTTAGCAGATTCGGCACCGTCTGATACAGCCGGTCAACGTTGCTCATTCCGCCGCCAAGCACAATAACGTCCGGGTCGAGGATGTTGATCACGTGCGCCAACGACTTCGCCAGCCGCATCTCATAGCGGCTCAGCGCCAGCTCCGCCACCGGATCCCGCTCGCCCACGCGCTGCATAATCTCGCTGCCTTTTAGCGAATGACCGCTTAACCGCCGGTAATCGGTCGCAAAGCCGGTACCGGAGATAAAGGTTTCAATACAGCCCTGCTTGCCGCAGTAGCACGGTACTTCAGCGCGATAGCGAAGTTCATCTTCATCCATCCACGGCAGCGGGTTGTGCCCCCACTCGCCCGCTGTACCGTTGCCGCCAATATGGGCGCGTCCGTTAAGTGCCACGCCTGAACCGCAGCCGGTGCCGATAATCACCGCAAATACCGTTTGCGCCCCGGCCGCCGCGCCGTCGACCGCTTCCGACACCGCGAGGCAGTTGGCATCGTTGGCCAGACGCACTTCCCGTTGCAGACGCTGGCTAAGGTCTTTATCAAACGGCTGACCGTTGAGCCAGGTTGAGTTAGCGTTTTTGACCACGCCGGTATAGGGCGAAATCGACCCGGGGATGCCGATGCCGACCGTGCCGCTCTGCCCGGTAGCCTGCTCGGCCATCTCGACCAGCGAGGCTACCGTCTCTATCGTCTGGCGATAATCGCCCCCTGGCGTAGGCAGGCGATGACGAAATAGCTGCGCTCCCTGGTCGCTCAGCGCGATGACTTCCGTTTTGGTTCCGCCTAAATCAATGCCAATGCGCACCGTGAATTCCTCTCCCGATTAACAATGCAAGCATAGCGACAATTCGCTATCATGCCCGCTGGATTTAACGACTAAGCCGTGGAAATTATCATGCTGTGGTTCAAAAATTTAATGGTTTATCGTCTCAGCCGCGACATTTCCCTGCGCGCCGAGGAGATGGAAAAACAGCTGGCCGAGCTGACCTTCACCCCTTGCGGCAGCCAGGATATGGCCAAAACCGGTTGGGTACCGCCGATGGGATCGCACAGCGACGCGTTGACGCATACGTCAAACGGCCAGATCGTTATCTGCGCGCGTAAAGAAGAGAAGATCCTGCCGTCTCCGGTGATCAAACAGGCGCTGGAAGCAAAGATCTTCAAGCTGGAAGCCGAGCAGGGCCGTAAGCTGAAAAAAACCGAAAAAGATTCTCTGAAGGATGAAGTGCTGCATTCCCTGCTGCCGCGAGCCTTCAGCCGCTTCAGCCAGACCATGATGTGGATCGATACCGTCAACGGGTTGATCATGGTGGACTGCGCCAGCGCCAAAAAAGCGGAAGATACGCTGGCGCTGCTGCGTAAAACCCTCGGCTCGCTGCCGGTGGTCCCGCTGGCGCTGGAAACCCCGATCGAACTGACGCTGACCGAGTGGGTGCGTTCCGGTACCGTGGCTCAGGGCTTCCAGCTGCTGGATGAAGCCGAGCTGAAAGCGATGCTGGAAGACGGCGGCGTGATCCGCGCGAAAAAACAGGATCTGGTGAGCGACGAGATCGCCGTGCACATTGAAGCCGGTAAGGTCGTCACCAAGCTGGCGCTCGACTGGCAGCAGCGCATTCAGTTCTTAATGTGCGATGATGGTTCGATTAAACGCCTGAAGTTCTGCGACGAACTGCGCGATCGGAATGAAGATATCGATCGGGAAGATTTCGCCCAGCGTTTTGACGCGGACTTTATTCTGATGACCGGCGAGCTGGCCGCGCTGATTCAGAATCTGGTGGAAGGGTTAGGCGGTGAAGCGCAGCGTTAATCTCGTGAATTCCTTCCTGCCAGCGCAGGAAGGAAACGAACATTACAGGTAGCGGCACAGATAAGACGTCGGCTCAGCCACCTGCAGATTAAACTCGCTATTCCCCGGAACGTTGAATACTTCCCCGGCGGCATAGACTTTCCACTCGGTTTCTCCCGGCAGAAGTACGTTCAGCGCGCCGCTGACTACGGTCATCTCTTCCGGCTGCGCGGTACCAAAGGTATATTCCCCTTCCGCCATCACGCCCACGCTCGCACGACCGGTGCTGCTGCTGGTGAAGCCGATAGATTTTACTTTTCCGTCAAAGTATTCATTGCTTTGAAGCATAAACTCGCCCTTATGATCTTGTGTTGAAGGCACAATATAGGGGGCGCTCCTTGCCCCTGTCACGCAAAATTAACGCGTTACATCAGGTTAAACTAATAGTTCTGCCGCCAGCCGTGAAACCAGCACATTTGACAACAGAACCGGGATATCCAGCGCCTTTTGTAATATGTCGCGATGCTGCTGGTGGTAGCAAAGGCAATCCAGCATTAATACGTCTGCGCCCTGTTCAATCAACTCCCTGCCCGCAGCGATTAACTCCTCTTTACCGCCGCTCACCGGATTGGAAATGGCGTAAAACGGAGTATTTTCTAATACCTGCCATTTATTCCGCTGCAGCGGCAAAATCTCTTCAACCGGAACAATCACCCCCACCTGATGGCCGTCGACAATCGACGCAACCAGCGGCGGAATAATTCTTTGCGGCTCAAGCAGGATCGCATTATTCGCCGTAAATCCGCTAAAGGGATGAGTGCTCATGAGTAAAATAAGGTCGTAATTTTGTTTATCGAGCATCGCAATGACGCTACGTAAATCACGCTCAACCTTCTGCCGTGAGACCTGCGCAATTTGATTATCGTTAAGCAAGGTCAATAGCATCTCCTCGCCGGGCTCTATGCTGTAGTCCCGCATAACGTCTTCGCGCGTCATTTTGCCGAGCAGGCTAATGTGGGCGATCTCGTCTTCCCTGATATGTTCAGTTAAAAGCGGCAGCATCTCCGCCACGGGTACGACCCCAATGGTCAAGATTGCCATCGATGCACTACTCATATCGTTTACCTTTTCACAACCGCTGTTTCAAAACAGGCTTTTATTTACAACTTCTGCCCCCTGGTGACCCAAAGCAACCGTCGAGAAGCGTAGCAGGTTACGGCTGATATGGAATGTAAAGATTCCAGAAGCGTCAAAAACGCTCCTGAAAATCCGTACCTTAGGTAATCATTAGTACCGTTAATAGATTAAAAATGTGATACATGTCCGGTAGCGATCTTTTCAGAACGAATCCCGGACATTTAAGAGGAATTAAGACTTATCAGGATCTTCGTAACGCCGTTTGGCGTCCAGCGCTTCCTGTTCTGTAGGATGTTCGCTGATGAGTGAGTTTGGCGTCGGGTGATCGGCGCGCAGTTCATACCAGGTGACCGTTTGGCCCTGCGGGCCCTTTTCAACGGCGACAACACGCGCTTCCCTTGGATATGGAGGTCTGGTCGGCATAGCGTTTCCTTTTTTTACCTTAAGAGCTTTAAAGTATAGGCGCTGCCGATCCGTTTACCCCAGGCAAAGTCTTAACTGGTATAGGTTTCGCCGCAGACGGTGGTCATAATCTGTTCCACGACCTCATCCGGCGTGGCGGTCGCATTAATAATATGATGCGCGGCCGCGCGATACAGCGCTTCCCTCTGCGCCAGCACCTCACCCACTTCATCGCGGATGGGCTTTCCGGTCAGCGTCGGGCGCTGTTCCGCCTTCGGATAGGCTTCAAGGCGGTCAATCAGTGCGGAAACCGAGGCCTCGAGATAGATAACGATGCCATTTTCCCGCATAAACTGTCGGTTGTATTCGCTGAGGATAATGCCGCCGCCGGTGGCGATGATCGTCGCGGGTTGAGCGACGCGTTCTAAAGCCTGCGTTTCCAGCGCACGAAAGCGTTCCCAGCCTTCCTGCTGGACGATAGCCGCTACCGTGCGCTGCTCATGCTCCTGCAGCTCATGGTCCGTGTCGGCGAACTTAAAGCTGCGAGCTTTCGCCAGCGCGTGTCCGATGGTCGTTTTACCGCAGCCGCGAGGCCCGACAAGAAATATTAGCTGTGTCATTACCGAAGACCCCTTGGTTCCGCATTTTGCGGATAAATGAAAGCGAAAAGAGAAACAATGGTACCGCAAACTTCCCCGACGCAAATCGTAAAATAAACGTTACACACCATCTGCGGACCCTTTCACCTTAGTATTAGAAAGGATATTTAATGTAAACTTATCATTGCATTTGGTGTTATGCCAGCTTTACTTTTGTACAGAAGTTATTTTTTGTTCGCAGTCTGGCGTAAACAGTAACACATTTCCGCACAGCTTTACGCTGCCGCATATTTACAACATGCGTGGTTCGGAGCGAATCTGAAGCTAATCAATCAGTATGACAGAGGTATGTAGTATGCAATCTGAAGAACAACGCCTTATCGATGGACTGTTTTCCCGATTAAAAGAGGCCGAGAGCCACAGCGCATCACGGGATGCCAGCGCTGAGGAGCGGATTGCCGGGCACATTAAAGAGCAGCCGTTCGCCCCTTACTATATGGCGCAAACGATTCTGATTCAGGAAGCGGCGATCAAACAGCTCAACGACCGTATTCAGGCGCTGGAGAGCCAGGTCACCCAGCTTCAGGCCGCGAAGCCGAGCAGCGGCGGGTTTCTCTCAGGCCTGTTTGGCGGCGGTCAGTCGCGCGGTTCCGACCCGATTCCTGGCGCCGAGCAGTATGGCCGACCGCAGGCTGGCGCCCAGCCTCAGTATGCTCCGCAGGCGCAGCAGCAGAACTATGCCCCTCAGGCGTCGCGCAGCGGCGGCGGTTTTATGGCCGGCGCGCTGCAAACGGCGGCAGGCGTCGCGGGCGGCGTGGTGCTGGGAAACATGTTGACCAATATGTTTAGCGGCTCGCATCCGCAGGAGATCGTCAATATCATCGAAGAGAAACCGCAGCCGGATCTCAGCCAGGCGCAGGATAATAGCGTCGCTGACGATACCTTCCGCCAGGATGACGGGCAGTTTCTCGCCAACAACAACGATTATGACGCCGACTTTGACGCCGGTTTCGGCAATGATGATTTCGGCAGCGACGACGACAGCTGGGTTTAACCCTGCTGGCGCTTAACGTCTAACAGCCATTTCTCCAGCGCGGCGGCAAACTGCTGCCGATCGCGCTGGGATAAGCTATCCGGGCCGCCTGTCTGCACGCCGCTGGCCCGCATCGTTTCCATAAAGTCGCGCATCGTCAGGCGCTCGCGAATGGTCGCCTCGCTGTAGCGTTCACCGCGTGGATTCAGCGCCGCCCCGCCTTTCTCCAGCACTTCCGCCGCCAGCGGGATATCGGCGGTAATCACCAGATCTCCCGGCTCGCATAAACGTACGATTTCGTTATCCGCCACGTCAAACCCCTGCGCCACGCGCAGCGTGCGGATAAAGCGCGACGGCGGGACGCGCAGCGGCTGGTTTGCAACCAGCGTCAGCGAGATTTGCGCGCGCTCGGCGGCGCGGAACAAAATATCTTTAATGACGTTCGGACACGCGTCCGCATCAACCCAAATAGCCATTGCGGCTCCTGTCGATGAAAAAGAGATGCCGTATTGTCGCCTGCTTTTGCCTTCCGCGAAAGCAACAAGATGTTAAGCTATATCGCTAACGATAAAACAAACAAAGGGGATTGGTGATGGAGAAGAAAATCGGCTTTATCGGCTGCGGCAACATGGGCAAGGCCATCCTGGGCGGCCTGATCGCCAGCGGGCAGGTGCAGCCGGGTCAAATCTGGGTCTACACCCCGTCGCCGGATAAAGTGGCGGCCCTGCACGACCAATACGGCATTAATGCGGCGCAAAGCGCGCAGGAAGTGGCTCAGGTGGCGGATATCGTTTTTGGCGCCGTAAAGCCGGGCGTGATGGTAAAAGTGCTCAGCGACGTCGCCTCCAGCCTGAATAAGGACTCTCTGGTGGTTTCTATCGCCGCGGGCGTGACGCTCGACCAGCTGGCGCGCGCCTTAGGCCATGACCGCAAAATAGTCCGCGCGATGCCCAACACGCCTTCGCTGGTCAACGCGGGGATGACGTCGGTCACGCCGAATGCGCTGGTCAGCGCCGAAGAAACCGCAGAGATCCTGACCATATTCCGCTGCTTTGGTCAGGCGGAAATCATTGCTGAGCCGATGATTCATCCGGTGGTCGGCGTCAGCGGCTCCGCGCCGGCTTACGTCTTTATGTTTATCGAAGCGATGGCCGACGCCGCTGTTCTTGGCGGAATGCCCCGCGCGCAAGCTTATAAATTCGCGGCGCAGGCGGTGATGGGCTCGGCCAAAATGGTACTCGAAAGCGGCGAGCATCCGGGAACGCTGAAGGATATGGTGTGTTCGCCCGGCGGCACCACCATCGAAGCCGTGCGCGTGCTGGAAGAGAAAGGCTTCCGTTCCGCCGTCATCGAAGCGATGGTGAAATGCATGGAGAAATCAGAGAAGCTGAGCCGTTCCTGATTGCAATAGCGAATAGCGGGTGAGGTTTCCCTCACCCGCCCATTTCTTACACCTGTTTTTTCAGGCAGGCGCTCATAAATTTGCTGCGATCGTCCCCTTTCAGGGACTGCTGGGTCGCCTGAGCGTTACACTCGCGCATTTTCTGCTGCTGAGGCGTTAGCCCCTTACCGTCCTGCGCGGCGCCATCTTTCTTCAGGCAGCTACTCATAAACGTTTTACGCTCATCCCCTTTCAGCGACTTCGATGACGCTTCTTTATTACAGACGCTCATCTTTTGCTGCTGAGGGGTCAACTCTTTTTCCGCGGCACTCACCGCTGTCATAAATACCAGGCCAAAAAGTAGGGTCACAAGTAATGTTATTTTCATCGCACCATCCTCTATGAGTGGATCTCTGTAAGTCTGGTCGCTGATGGAGAAAAAACCAGCCGGTAACGAAAATTCATCACCGGCGCCCGGTTATTTCAGATTAAGTGCGGCTTTCATGGTGTAGAACAGATCGGTCTGGTCGGTTAAACCCACCACGTTGGCCGCGTGCGGCCCGTAGGCGGCAATACGCAGCTGGGTGCCGGTATGTTCCATCGACTCTTCTTCAGAGTTGCCGTAGCTCATCACCATCACCGAACCATCTTTGGTGTTCAGCGCCTGCGTCAGGCCCGGCGCTTTGGTATCTGCCGGGATAATCTGGCTGGCGTGAGCGTGGTCGGCGGTGACGATAACCAGGGTATTGCCCTCTTTTTTGGCAAATTCCAGCGCCTTCTGTACCGCTTCGTCCAGATCGACGGTCTCGCCAATCTGACCGCACGGATTCGCCGCGTGATCCTGTTTATCGATAGAAGCGCCTTCCACCTGCAGGAAGAACCCCTTCTCACTGCTGCTCAGCAGATCGATGGCTTTTTCGGTCATCTGCGCCAGCGTCGGCACCGATGCATCGCGTTTCGGGTTCGGCGTACAGGTCACCGCCGCCTTATCGATATTGCCGTGATAAGACGCCTTTGGGCCTTCCCAACGCACCGGCATATTACCTTCCGCGAAGAGACCGAGCAGCGGTTTGTCCTGATTAGCCTGGCTAATGGCGGCCAGCGAGCTGGCGTCGGTGACGATCTGGTAGCCGCGGGCTACCGCCTGATCGTGCAGCGTTTTGCCCTGCCATTCACCGGCCGTCGCGCTTTCCGCGAAGGTTTTCGCGCCGCCGCCCAGGGTTACGTCGGGACGGGCGTTCAGCAGCTGTTCGGTAATCGAACCTTTACCGCCCTTTTCCAGCGCGTTGCTGGCGCATTTTTCGCTGGTCACGCTCGGGCCGTAGCATTTACGCGACGTCACATGCGCCACCAGCGCAGCGGGAGTGGCGTCCTGCAGTTCGGCCGTGGAGACGTTACCGGTGGCTAAACCCGCCGCTTTCGCCAGCTCCAGGATGGTCTGATGATCTTTTTCATGGATATCCACGCCCAGCGCGCCGTTATAGCTTTTCACGCCGGTGGCCCAGGCCGTTGCGGAAGCGGCGGAGTCGGTGACATAATCCGGCTTGCCGGTTTTCTTATCCAGAGAATAATGGGTGTACTGGCCGGTCAGCGGCAGCGCGTCAATGCCTTTAAAGAAGCCGCCCGCCCCTTCTGCATAATTTCGCGCGGCGGTGATTTCAGAATCGCCCATTCCATCGCCAATCAGCAAAATAATATTTTTAGCCGGTTTATTGATTAACGAAGCGCGCAGCGCCTCGGTCTGGTCACCGCTTAAACGACGCGCGCCGCCCGGCGTGGTGATATCGCCCTGCGCGGCACGATTTTCCAGAACCGGTGCGGTTGTTGTTTCTGCATGAATAATCGGGGAGCCCAGCAGAGGCAGCAGGGCAATAAACAGGGCGCTTAATTTCACTTTTATCGTCTCCATGTAAAAATTACTTTAAAAAACAAAACGAGGGAGACTGTATAAAAGCGATGTGACAGTAAAATGACAGCATCCATACCCTGTCACAAAACTAACTACGAGGATGCCGTAACAGCTTCTTTATATATTGCTGCAGTAGCTGGGTATCGCGGTCATCCACCAGCGGGCCGGGGCTGGCCTCATCGATGGCCTGCTCAATATCGGTGATGAGCGCCTGCTGGGCGTCCTGCTCCATATGACGTAGCAGAGCGGTCACCACCACTTCCAGCGCCTCAACCTGGGCCGTCAGCTCCTTCGATTCTTCTTCCTTTTGGGCGAGTTTTACCAGTAGCTCAGCAATGAGATTCTTCACAGCACTTTATCCTTATGCGAGGTCCGTAGTCTGCTATTTATGTCATACATTAGCCGTCGGTTGCCACTATTATTTTTTAAAAAAGTTCGCCACGCCGGTGAATAACAAGCGAAACGTTTTGCTCTTTGCATGCCACCCGCCAGGAATTTACTCAATGCGGATTAATAAGCATCATAACCAACTTTAACAAATAAGAATAAAATGGAATATCGCTATTCTATCGATAACTATAACGTATCGCCATAATATATCTGGTAGGCCAGATTCACGCTGTCCGGCGCGTCTTTACCGGTCAGGCGCGCAATAAGTATTTCGCTCGCCGTTTTACCGATTTCATAACGTGGAGTAATGACGCTGGCTATTTTTTGCAGCCGCGCACGGCCAATTTCCAGCCCGTGAAAACCGGCGATGGCGATCGCCTGCGGGACGGCTTTCCCCTGCGCCTGGCACTCGAGCAGCACCCCCACCGCCAGATCGTCGTTGGTACAAAAAATGGCGTCAATATCCGGGCGCGTCTGCTGCATCTGGAGGAACATCTGCCGGCCAAGCGCAACCGAGGAGATGGTTCGCGGCGCCATGTGATACGCCTTCAGGCCGTGCTCCGCCAGCGCCAGCTCGGTGCCGCGGAAGCGGCTCAAATCGCGGGGATCGTCCATTGAACCAAAAAAGGCGATCGCCCGTTTGCCGCTCTCAAGAAAAGCATGGGTCATATCCCACGCCGCCTTTTCGTTATCGAACCCCACCTGGATATCCAGCTGCTGGCCGCCGTAGTCCATCAGTTCAGCGACGGGGATACCGCTGGCGCGCACGTACTGCACCATGCGATCGCTGTGCTGCTTCCCGGTCAAAATCAGCCCATCGATATTATAAGAGAGCAGATTGAGCACTTCGCGCTCTTCGCGCTGCGGGTCATATTCGTAGTTGGCAATCAGGGTCTGATACTGGTGCGCGGAGGTCACCGACTCAATGCCGGCCAGCACATCGGCAAAAATCTGGTTGCGGAAGGAGGGAATAAGCACGCCAATCGTTTTACTCCGGGCGTTAAGCAGGATTTCCGGGGCGCGGTTAGGGATATAGTTGTTCTCTTCCATGACCTTTGAAATCAGCTCACGGCTGCGCTCAGAAACCTGGCCGGGGTCACGTAAATAACGGCTGACCGTCATTTTATTCAGCCCCGCCAGGTTGGCGATATCCTGCAATGTCATCCGGTTGTTTTTCATCAGGTTCTCTACGACAAGCGACTTTTATGCTCGCAGAGAACCTTACCACAGCAGCGGCGGTTTATGTTAGCCGGCGACCTTTTTTGCCGTCACCGGGGAAACGGGTTGCGGGTTAGCGCGCACGTTGTACATCAGCACGACGGAGGACAGCAGCGCGACAGCCATAAAGGTATAGGAAACCCCCGGCCCGCCGGTAATCCCGTTGAGATACCCCACCAGCCACGCGCCAAGGAAAGCGCCGAGCGCGCCAAAGCTGTTGATTAAACCCATCGATACGCCGGAAACGTTGCGCGGCAGCAGTTCAGGAATAAGCGCGAAGAACGGCCCATAGGGCGCATACATGCAGGCCGCGGCAATGACCAGTAGCGCATAGGAGAGCCAGAACGCCTGGTTGCCCACCAGCCAGGAGCCAAAGAAAGCGATAGCGGCAATCAGCAATAACGGCCAAATAAACAGTTTACGATTCTGGAACTTATCCGACAGCCAGGAGACCGTCAGCATCAGGATAATTGCCGCCAGGTACGGCACCGCCGCCAGCCAGCCCACCGCCACGATATCCATCTGCGCGGCGTTCTTCAGAATCGACGGCATCCACATCATAAAGCCGTACACGCCGATGCTCCACAGCGCGTGCACGGCGCAGAGCATGATCACATTACGCGAGCGCAGTGCTTCACCGTAGTTGCGCACCGGCTTGATATGACTCTGCTCGCTGTCCATCACCTTCTGCAGGGTCTCTTTTTCCTGCTCGTTCAGCCAGGAAACCTCGGACGGTTTATCGCGCACCAGTATCCACCAGCATACCGCCCACAGTAGCGCCGGAATGCCTTCGATGATAAACATTTCGCGCCAGCCCCACGCCTGAATCAGGTAGCCGGAAACGATTGACATCCACAGCACCGTTACCGGGTTTCCGAGGATCAGGAACGTGTTGGCGCGCGAACGCTCGGTTTTAGTAAACCAGTTGCTGATATAAATCAGCATCGCCGGCATCACCGCCGCCTCAACCACGCCAAGGGTAAAGCGAATCGCCATCAGCATCGGAATATTGCTGACGAACCCGGTCGCCGCTGCGCAGAATCCCCATAAAATCAGGCTAAAGAAAATCATTTTTCGCACGCTGCGTTTTACCGCATATATCGCGCCGGGTACCTGGAAAAAGAAATAGCCGAGAAAAAATAACGCACCAATAAGCGATGCCGTTCCTTTGGTAATACCCAAATCGCTTTCAATTCCCGCCGCAGCGGCAAAACCATAATTCGCACGGTCAAGGTAGGCCAGACTATAGGTAATAAATATAATCGGCATTAAATACCACCAGCGACGCGCGGGTAATTTCGCGAGCATGTGCATAAGCACTCCTCAGATATCAATATCATCACACGGGTTTAATACTCCGTCCTTCAGGCAGTGCGGGCACGCTGCTGTCCGAAGGACGCGAAGTGATTCAGACAGCGGCGAGCATTCCGCCGTCCACAAACAGCAAATGACCATTAACAAAGTTTGCCCCCGACGAGGCCAGGTATACCGCGGCGCCAATCAGTTCTTCTGGTTTTCCCCAGCGCGCCGCAGGGGTACGCTGGTACAGCCAGGCGGAAAACGCCTCATCGTTGACCAGGGCGGCCGTCATGTCGGTGGCAAAATATCCCGGCGCGATGCCGTTAACCTGAATATTATATTCGGCCAGCTCAACGCACATGCCGCGGGTCAGCATTTTAACCGCCCCTTTCGAGGCCGCATAAGGCGTAATGGTTTTACGCCCCAGCTCGCTCTGCATTGAGCAAATATTAATTATTTTCCCCGCGCGGCGGCCCATCATATATTTCGCCACCTGCTGAGAAACCAGGAAAACGCCCTTCTGATTGACCTCAATAACGTTATCCCACTCCTCCTCCGGAAATTCGATAAAAGGGAAACGCCGCTGGATCCCGGCGTTATTAATTAAAATATCAATGGCGCCGACCTCCTCTTCGATGCGGGCTATCGCCTGCTCGACCTGCGCCGCCTGGGTGACATCAAATGCATACCCTACCGCGCGAAAGCCCTGCGCCACCAGCGCCTGCGCCGCCTGGTCCGCGCGCGCCTGCGTTCGGTCGTTGATGATGATCTCCGCGCCGTACTCGGCGAGGCCGCCGGCCAGTAGATGGCCAATCCCCTGAGCGGAGCCGGTGATCAGCGCGCGCTTCCCTGACAAATCAAATAAATTTCGCATAAAACCTCTTTTTCAGTAACTGTTACGCGTAACTGTATACGCGTAACAGTCAGGAATAGAAGAGGATGAGAAGGGAAAATGATCGTTTTGTGATCGGTGATACATTTAAAGTTTCGGGAACACCGAGGCCGCTACTGACGCTGTCGCATCCATCGCGGCCGAGGAGAAAGAGCGGAATTAAGCCGCAGAACGGCGGCTGCGGCGCAGCATAATGGCCAGCTGCCAGATATTGATCAGCACAATAACCGCCGTGGCGATAAACACCCAGCGGAAGCCGGCCATGGCCGAGACCGACGCGCCGATCAGCGGCCCGGCCACGTTGCCAAGATACATAAACGACTGGTTATAGCCGAAAATACGCCCGGTGACGCTGTCGCTGCAGTATTTGAGCAGAAGGGTTTGCACCGCCGGCAGCATCGCCCCATCGGCAAAACCGAGCAGGAACCGCAGGACGCCAAGCTGGAATGGGGTCGTAACGAACGACATGGCAAAGAACATCACCACCGCGCAGCACAGCGTCGCCAGCAGTATCCGCGAGGTGCCAATCCTGTCGCCCAGTTTCCCCAGACGGGGAGCCGAAATCAGCGCCGACACGCCCGGCACGGCGGCGATCATGCCGGCGAGAAAGGCGATGTTATTGCTATCCGGCGCCATCGACTTGATAAACAGCGCCAGAATCGGGCCGATTGAGCCGTTGCACAGTTGGATCACCAGAGTGGTGAAAAACAGGCTGATCACCAGTCCCGGATAGGGCAGCGAGGCAAATACCGCCTTGCCGCTCAGCCGCTCCGCCTTGCTGACCTGCGGCCGGGCGCCCTCTTTAATCAAAAACAGCGTGACCAGGAAACTTACGGTCAGCAAAATCGCGGTGATGATAAATACGGCGCGCAAACCGACATGGTCAGCCAGGAAACCGCCGAGCAGCGGCCCGCCAATCACGCCGCTTATCTGCGCCGTAGACAGCGTGCTCAGCGCCCAGCCGCTACGCTCGCGCGGAACCTGAGACGCCACCAGCGCCATGGCGTTGGGAATATAGCCGGAAGTCAGTCCCATCACCGCGCGCAGGATAAACAGCTGCCAGACGTTGGTAGCGAACGCCTGAAGTAAAATGGCGATGGCCATCCCCAGCGAGGCGCGCAGCAGCATCAGCTTGCGCCCTTTGCGGTCGGCGAGGCTCCCCCACATCGGCGAGACAATCGCCGACACCAGAAAAGTGACGCTAAACGTCAGGCCCGACCACATGGATAACGCTTCATGTGAGGTCACGCCCAGTTGGGAAACGTACAGCGGCAAAAAGGGAAGAATTTGGCTGATGGCCAGGCCGGTAAAAAAACAGCCAAACCAGACGGAGATAAGATTAACCTTCCAGGATTCCATAACTACGCGTATTCATTAATTTTTTGGCAATTATTAACTAGCTTAGCAACTTCCCCTGTCCGACGTACTACCAGAGATGCGCTGACGGCGAGTTTAGTGTTTTATGACACCAGATTGCCCTGTTGCGAATAATTTCGTGGTGAAAAGCGTGATATACAGCGAGTTATGCTCAGAAACAGAACCCCTGGCCGCGCATACCGAGGTGAAAATGGTTCGCATGGGCCGCGTTATAGTCCGGCCCTAAAGCGTTGCCGTAATAGCCACAGCCGCCGGCCAGTAACGCCTGCAGCCAGGGGTGATACTGCGCATCGGGCCACCCTTTCAGCACGCTGATGCGTCGGCCATCGGCCAAACGAAAGCCGCTAATATCCAGCGCCTCCGCGGTAGCGTGCTCGCTGCGCCGCGCGTTCTGACGATGGTAAATATTACGGCAGGCATAGCTGCCAAAATGGTCGACCTGGCGGAGCTCTTGCCCAAGCATTCGCCGAGTCAGCGGTTTCGCCTGCTGTTGCACATACAGCGCGCTGCTTAACGCCAGCGGGCAGCTGGCGAGGAAGCTGCTGCTGAGCTTTACCGCGCCAAAATCGCGTACCCGAACCACGTTTTGCAGGGGGCACTCTCCCCCGCTATCGGTCACCGCCCGGCTGGTGATGAGATTTCGCTGATTCGCTTCCTTCAGCAGCCTGGCGCACTGTCCCGGCGTCAATCGCCGCAGCTTATAGTGGGTGATGAACCCCGGCGGATCCTCCAGACGCAGCGGCGCCAGCGGGTTATAGTGCGCGGGAAGATAACGATAGCCGTAATATCCGGCCGCCAGCAGCGCCAACAGAACGATAAGCCCTTTTCCTTTCACGCGCTGCCTCCCAATGCTTTACCCGGTGAATATTATGGCAGCCAGGCGGCCGTTTCACATGCTATGTTATGCCCTTTGATGTAATCATGATGGAAGTTGAAATGGCTAAGATGAGGGTTGGGATCGTTTTCGGCGGTAAGTCGGCAGAACATGAAGTATCGCTACAGTCAGCGAAAAATATCGTGGAAGCCATCGACAAAACGCGCTTCGACGTCGTTTTGCTGGGGATTGATAAGCAGGGGCAGTGGCATATCAACGACGCCAGCAACTATCTGCTCAATCCGCAGGACCCCGCCCATATTGCCCTGCGCCCATCCGATATTACCCTGGCGCAAATTCCCGGACGCGAAGCGCAGCAGCTGATTAACGCCGATAGCGGCCAGCCGCTGGCGGCCATCGACGTCATTTTCCCGATTGTTCACGGCACCCTGGGGGAAGATGGTTCTCTGCAGGGTATGCTGCGGATGGCTAACCTGCCCTTCGTCGGCTCCGACGTCCTCGGCTCCGCCGCCTGCATGGACAAAGACGTGACCAAGCGTCTGCTGCGCGATGCCGGGCTGTCGATTGCGCCTTTTATTACCCTGACCCGCGCCAACCGTCATCAGGTGAGCTTTGCCGAGGTGCAGGCGAAGCTGGGCCTGCCGCTGTTCGTCAAACCGGCGAACCAGGGCTCCTCGGTGGGCGTCAGCAAGGTCAACAGCGAAGAGCAGTATCAGCAGGCCGTCGCACTGGCCTTCGAATTTGACCATAAAGTGGTGGTTGAACAGGGGATTAAAGGGCGTGAGATCGAGTGCGCGGTATTGGGCAACGATAATCCCCAGGCCAGCACCTGCGGTGAAATCGTCCTCAACAGCGAATTCTACGCCTATGACACCAAGTACATTGACGATCAGGGCGCGAAAGTGGTGGTTCCGGCGGCCATCGACAGCGATGTAAACGATAAAATTCGCGATATCGCCGTTCGCGCCTACCAGACCCTCGGCTGCAGCGGCATGGCGCGCGTCGATGTGTTCCTGACCGCCGATAACGACGTGGTGATTAACGAAATCAATACGCTGCCGGGCTTCACCAACATCAGCATGTATCCGAAGCTATGGCAGGCCAGCGGTCTGGACTATACCAGCCTGATTAGCCGCCTGATTGAGCTGGCGCTTGAGCGTCACGCCGCCGATCGGGCGCTGAAAACATCGATGAATTAATCCCTGAAACGGGTTCACCACCGTCTGCCGGCGGTAGCCCGGGTAAGCGTTTACGCCGCGACCCGGGGAGTCCGCCGGGGTTGATGTATCATCCCGGCATCTTCCCGGCTCGCGCTGCGCTTAGCCGGGCTACGAGTTCACCCCCCTCCGGTTCACGCTTCCTCTGCCGGGCGGCGGCGAATAATAAACCCGGCAATCCAGAAGCTAATGACCCACGTCACCAGCCCAACCGCGTAAGAACGCCAGCCTTCGGTTTCATACCCGAGCAGCCCGAGCACGCCATTCATAATAAAAATTAACCCCAGCGCTACCGCGTAGTAGTGCCAATCGCGGCGGATTTTTTCCGTGAGTTTCATAACCACTCCGACAACAAAAAAAGCATCTTCGCATAGCCGCCACCGCGGGTCTGTAGCGGCGTTGAGAATTGTCGCACATTGCGATATCGGTCTAAATTTCACAAATTTGTAGCAAACTCACAACCCGATGAAATCAGGAATATTCCTGGGCGGAAATTACCAGCAATCTGATACTGAAATCCCCCCTTCGTTGCCAGAATTACCCTCTACGTCGCCGTGGAAAAAACGGCAAGAAAGTGAAGTACGGAGGTCAAGATGGCAGAGTTCACCTTTGCAAAGACCGTCAACGGCGGCAAAAAGAGGGGCTCTCTCACCGGCAGCAACATCGCTTACGCTCTGTTTGTGCTGTTTTGCTTCTGGGCCGGTGCGCAAATGCTGAGTATGCTGATCCACGCGCCCGGCGTTTTTGAGCATCTGATTCAAATGCAGGACAGCAGCCGCCCGCGGGTCGAGATTAGCCTGGTGGTCGGTACCCTGTTCGGCCTGATTCCCTTCCTGGCGGGCTGCGTGCTCATTGGTATACCTGGGCTGATATTCCGCTGGCGCAGCCGCCGCTAACGGCGCGCCATACAGCTGGCCCGCCGGTCGTCAACGCGTTTGGCAAACCAGGCGGTCGTCAGGTTACGGGTGATTTTCGGGCTCTCAAGCTGAATGCCCGGCAGCACCTCCCGCGGGAGCGCTTTGCCGGCTTTCTTATCGGCGATGCGAAACACCTGCTTATAGAGATCGCTCTCTTCAAACGCCAGAGTATCGCCCTTCTTTAACTGACGATGGATATCATCATCGCTCATTGCCAGCTGTGAGGATAACCGGCGCACCGCCAGTTCGGTGGTTCCGGCCTCGTCGCTATCGTAGCGAATCAAATCGCCATCCAGCGCCAGCTTCACGCCCGTCGCTTTTGCAACGGCGTTCTGGAAGGCGGCGTTGCGGCTGGCGTACCATCCGGCGTTGAAATCGGCAAAACGGTACAGCGGTACGCTGTAGTTCGCCGGATAGTTCAACAGATGATATGTGCCGAACCACAGACCGCCGCGCAGGCTGAACACCTCCTGGCGCACGGTACCGTCGATTTTCCACGGGTAGCCGTCGGTATGCTGCTCGGCGAAGGCGATGCTGACCTGCATCGGGCCGCCGGTATGCACCGGGTTCAGCGAGCCGAACAGCTTCTGCCCCATCGGCACCATGCCGATAAAATCATCGAAAATCGCGCTCAGCTGCTTTTCGGTTTTCACGCTATCGAGGCGTTCGCTATAGCTTTTGCCGTTGGGCGATTTGATTTTCAGCGCGGTATGCACCAGAAAAACCGGGATATGCATTTTCTCCGCCCGGCGGTCAATCTCCTGCCAGGCGATTTTGTTTAGCCCGGGCACCGCCGGGTCGGCCTGATAGTTGGATTCCTGCTGCGCCACCGCCAGCACCGAACAGACGTTCTCTTCCGTCGGCGCCAGCTTCTGGCTGGCAAAGGTTTTGGCGATGGCCTGCGCCCAGGCCTCGCGATCTTTCACGCTGGCGGGCATTTTCTGCCGCACCACCGCGGCAACATCAATCGCCTTTTCGCCCTTTTTCAGCACCGGCTCCGGCTTGCTGGAGCAGGCGGTGAGGACAATCCCTGCCAGTAGCGTCAGGGTGAGAGAAGTGATTCTGGATTGCGCTACCGGCATGGTTCATCCTTGTGTTGATCAACTTAATGTTTGCGTCACGGTCTGCAGCTCTATGCCATCCAGCTCGCGCTCGAAGCTGCGCAGACGTTTGTAGATAGACATCAGCTCAACCAGTGTAGTCCATGAGCTAATCAGATACTGGAACGAACCGCGAACCTGGCCAAAGACGTTGGTGATCTGGGTCATCAGGCCCAGCGTAATCGTACCGGCAACAATCGACGGAAACAGCAGGAACAAACCGAAAACGTTATCCACCTGCAGATACAGAATACGGGCGATATTGAAATACATGTAGTGGAAATAGAGGCGGAAATAGTTGCGGCGCACGGCGCCAAACAGCTCACGCACCGTCGGCGGCGTCGCGCGGTTGGCGTCATCTTCGCCGTACACCAGCTCTTTACGATAGGCGGCCTCAACGCGCTGGTTTTTGAACTCCAGGCCGGGCAGCTTGATCCCCACCACCGCCAGCAAGCCGGTACCCATTAACGACCAGATGATGGCGGCAATCACCAGGCCGTAAGGCAGGTGGCCGACAATCGGTAAATCCGGGACGTGCGCGGAGAGCGTCACCAGCACCGGCAGGAAGGCGATAAGGGTCATCACCGCGTTAAGGAAGCTGACGCCCATGCTCTCCAGGGTGGAAGCAAAGCGCATGGTATCTTCCTGCACACGCTGCGCGGCGCCTTCGATATGGCGCAGATGCTGCCAGTGCGCCATATAGTGTTCGTTCATGGCGGTACGCCAGCGGAAAACGTAGTGGCTGACGAAGAAGTTGTTCATTACCCCGATGACCACCGCGATAAGCGCGATGCCGAGAAAGATGCCAATCTCCTGATAAAACTGGTTAATGCTGACCTTATGCGGCGTCGCCAGCGCGGCCTGAATAAGATCGTAGAACGGGGCGTACCAGGCGTTTATCGCCACCCCGACCTCGACCAGAAACCAGGTGACGAAAATAATCAGCGAGGTGCCGAGGATCGACCAGTACTGCCAGCGGTGGGGGCTGTAAATAAACCAAAAGAGGGCGAAAACGCCCACGCAGAATACGTAGAACGCGTAGAACACCAGGTAGTTGAGCGACCAAAAGCGCGCCGCGCTAATCGCCACTTCCTGGGATGCGCCGGTGACCCGCAGCAGCCAGTCGCCGCCGCCCGCCTGCCAAAAGATCACCGCCAGCAGCGACCAGATAAAGGCAGAAATAAAAAACGGCCCCGGTTTGGGGAAAAAGGATTTAAACATCATGCTCTCCTGCTAACTTCTTTTTCGTTTTGCTGTGCTGTGTACCACAAAGACGCCCGCCGCAAAGCCGTCGCAGCGAAGCAAAGTGGGCGGATGATGAGACCGGATATCAGCAGCTTAGTTCGCCGACCATCCGTTCAGAATTGTTTCTGTCGATTTCACCTGTAAAGGATTGCCCGGAACGGTCAGCGTACGCCACACCTCGTTGTAGTGGGCGATCAGCGTGACGGCCTGCGCCGCCGGGCGGTTGGCTGTGGTATGGGCATCTTCAGCGACGGTAATCGCATAGCCCCGGCTGGCGCCGTTTTTGATGGTGGTATCTACGCAGTAGTCGGTGGCGCAGCCGCAAATCACAAACTGAGTGATGTGATGTTCGCGCAGCACCTCTTCCAGGCGGGTGCGGTAAAAGGCGTCGCAGGCGGTCTTGGTCACGAACAACGCGCCTGCCGGCTGGTGCAGTTCAGGCAGCAAAGCAAAACCTTCGCTCCCCTCTTCCAGACCACCCTCTTCGCAGTGCTGAATGAAGATAACGGTATCCGCGGCGTTTATCAGGCGGTTAATTTGCGCCGCGCAGCGCTCGCGCTCAATACGCGGCGTCGCGAAAACGCCGTTTTGCATATCCACTACCATCACTACCCGTTTCGCCGCCATCGCCTCTTGCCACCCATGTTTAGCCAAAACGAGTATCATACGCGCCCGCAGGCGAAAGCCGCTATCCGAAAGCAAAAAAAGGATTTTTTACGCCAGGTTACGTTTTTCCGCACAGAATGGCGTTATTAGCACTTTGCTCGGCGGCGCTTCGTAGTATAAATACGCTCTATATTTTTCTTCACCATGATGGATGCCCCCGTTGAAACGTAGTCTGCTCATTTTTGCTGCGCTGTGCGCGGCGTCGTTGACATCGGCCCAGGCCGCGCAGCCGAGCGTCGACCCGGAATTCGCTGCGGATGTTGTCGACCGTTACGCTAACCATATCTACTACGGCAGCGGCGCGATAGGCATGGCGCTGGTGGTTATCGATGGTAACCAGCGCGTATTCCGCAGTTTCGGCGAGACGCGCCCGGGCAATAATGAGCACCCGCAGCTCGATTCGGTGATTCGCATCGCCTCCCTGAGCAAGCTGATGACCAGCGAAATGCTGGTCAAACTTCTCGACCAGGGCGTGGTGAAGCTCAACGATCCGCTGAGCAAATACGCCCCGCCGGGCGCGCGCGTGCCGACATATCAGGGAGCGCCCATTACGCTGGTGAATCTGGCGACCCATACCAGCGCCCTGCCGCGCGAGCAGCCCGGCGGCGCGGCGCATCGTCCGGTGTTCGTCTGGCCGACGCGCCAGCAGCGCTGGAACTGGCTCTCCACGGCAACGTTAAAAGCCGCGCCGGGTTCGCAGGCCGCCTATTCCAATCTGGCGTTCGATTTACTCGCCGATGCGCTCTCTACCGCCGCGGGCAAGCCCTGGCCACAGCTGTTTGAAGAGCAGATTACCCGTCCGCTGGGGATGAAAGACACCACCTTTACGCCTTCGCCCGATCAGTGCCGGCGCCTGATGATCCCGGAGAAAGGGGCCAGCCCGTGCAACAATACCCTGGCGGCCATCGGCAGCGGCGGCGTTTACTCCACGCCTGGCGATATGATGCGCTGGATGCAGCAGTTCCTCTCTTCCGATTTCTTCACCCGCGGTCAGCAGGCGGACCGGATGCAGACGCTCATTTATCAACGCAGCCAGCTGACGAGGGTGATCGGGATGGACGTGCCGGGCAAAGCCGATGCGCTGGGTCTCGGCTGGGTCTACATGAAGCCGAAAAACGGCCAGCCGGGCATTATTCAGAAGACCGGCGGCGGCGGCGGTTTTATCACCTACATGGCGATGAACCCGCAGGCTAACGTCGGCGCCTTCGTGGTGGTGACCCGCTCTTCATTGACGCGTTTCAACAACATGAGCGACGGGATCAACGAGCTGGTCAGTGAATTAAGCGGCGTCCGCACCGGAATTGAGACCGCCAGCCAGTAACCTGTTGGGATGTTTTGCCGACGATAGATAAGGATCGTTTTGGCGAAACATCCCGCCGCCAATTGAGGTAAACTCGCTTTTTTCATTTCACAAAATCAGGCAAACCATGACAGATTTAATCACTCGCCCTCGCCGACTGCGCAAGTCCGCTTCGCTACGTGCCATGTTTGAAGAGACAACACTGAGTTTGAACGACCTGGTGTTGCCGATCTTTGTTGAAGAAGAAATCGACGATTACAAAGCCATCGAAGCGATGCCCGGCGTGATGCGTATTCCGGAAAGACACCTGGCGCGCGAAATCGAGCGCATTGCCAACGCCGGTATCCGTTCGGTGATGACCTTCGGGATTTCCCATCATACCGATGCCGTTGGCAGCGATACCTGGAATGAAAACGGCCTGGTGGCACGCATGTCCCGCATCTGTAAAGAGGCGGTGCCGGAGATGATCGTGATGTCCGACACCTGCTTCTGCGAATACACCTCCCACGGCCACTGCGGCGTGCTGTGCGACCACGGCGTCGATAACGATTTAACCCTTACCAACCTCGGTAAGCAGGCGGTGGTCGCCGCTGCCGCAGGCGCGGATTTTATCGCCCCGTCCGCCGCGATGGACGGCCAGGTGCAGGCCATTCGCCAGGCGCTGGACGCCGCCGGATTTACCGATACGGCGATTATGTCCTACTCCACCAAGTTCGCTTCATCGTTCTATGGTCCGTTCCGCGAAGCCGCGGGTACCGCGCTGAAAGGCGATCGTAAAACCTATCAGATGAGCCCGATGAACCGCCGCGAAGCGATTCGCGAATCGCTGCTGGACGAAGCCCAGGGCGCCGACTGCCTGATGGTCAAACCGGCCGGTCCCTATCTCGATATCCTGCGCGATCTGCGCGAGCGCACCAACCTGCCGCTCGGCGCGTACCAGGTGAGCGGTGAATACGCGATGATTAAGTTCGCCGCCCAGGCCGGCGCTATCGATGAAGAGAAAGTGGTGCTGGAAAGCCTCGGCGCAATCAAGCGCGCCGGCGCGGATCTGATCTTCAGCTACTTCGCCCTCGATCTCGCCGAAAAGAAAATCCTGCGTTAATTCGGCTATTACTGTTCCCCGGTCGCGCTACGCTTACCGGGGCTACGGGTTCACCACCGTATGTGGGCCGGTAGCCCGGGCAAGGCGTCAGCCGCAACCCGGGGAAATAAGCTCCCGCCAATCCCAAATCTTCACTCAACTGTAATCTGAGCGACATCTGCGCCTTCTACTGTCTGGGCAGGACGGAGGAGGTGCCGCTATGTTTAGTCTCGACAATGTCATCGATGACCTGTGGCCTCAGGCAAAGCCAGCGCTCTGGCAGAAAAAGGTGCTGAAAAAGCTCCTGCATGAGGAAGAGTTTCAGCAGTTTGCCGCGCGCCATCATCACCTGAAAGGACTGGATACGGTCGAACAGGTGCTCGAACATCTTAATATCCGCTGCGCTATCCCGGCGCACGATCTCGAACAAATCCCCGAACATGGCCCGCTGGTCATTATCGCCAACCACCCCACCGGTACGCTTGACGGCCTGGCCCTGCTCTACGCGGTGTCCCGCGTGCGCCGCGACGTCAAAGTGGTCACCAACCGCATGCTGACCCACCTTGAACCGCTGAGCTCGCTGTTTATTCCGGTCGATAATATCAACGGCCGAACCGCCAAAGCGGCGCTGCAGCAGATGGACCTCCAGTTGCAAAACGGCGGCGTGCTGATTTTCTTCCCGGCGGGTGAAGTTTCACGCCTCACCCGGCGCGGTATTCGCGATAAAAAATGGCACTCCGGATTTATTAAGCTGGCGGCGAAATACCGCGCCCCGCTGCTGCCGGCGTGGATCCGCGCGCGCAACAGCGCGCTGTTTTACGCCAGCACGCTGATTTCCGATAGCCTGCCGCTGCTGCTGCTGATGCAGCAAATGTTTCGCCGCCGCAACGGCAGCCTGCCGGTTAATTTCGGCCAACAGATTGCCTGGTCAAGCTGGTTCGATCCTCAGCGTTCTGTTCGCGAGCTGACCGAACGCTGCTATCGCCACCTGGAGCTGCTGGCAAAAGGGCAGCCCGGCGTATTTAAAAGCGAAAGCGCTATCGCCCGACCCGAAGACCGCGCCCTGCTCAAGCGCGAACTGGGACGGGCGGAAACGCTGGGGCGCACGGCGGATGGCAAAGTGATTTATCTCTGGCAGCGCCGCGGCCAGGAAGATGCGCCGGTGCTGCGCGAACTGGGCCGCCTGCGGGAAATCGCCTTCCGCGCGGTGGGCGAAGGCAGCGGCAAACGTCGCGACGTTGACGGTTACGACGACGACTATCTGCATCTGATTCTGTGGGATGAAGAAGACCTGGAAATCGTCGGCGCTTACCGCTTTATGCCGACCGCGATGCAGTTGGAAAAGCGCGGCCTGAACGGCGTCTATAGCTACAGCCTGTTCCATTACGACGCGCGCATGGACGATATTCTGCAGCACGGGATTGAGCTGGGGCGCAGCTTTATCCAGCCGCGCTACTGGGGCCGCCGCGGACTGGACTACCTGTGGTCCGGCATCGGCGCGTATCTGGCGCGCTATCCGCACTATCGCTATCTGTTCGGCCCGGTGTCGATTTCCGGCGGGCTGCCGCCGTCGGCGCGCGATCTGCTGGTCGCGTTCTATCGACTGTGGTTCCCGGCGACGCATCCGCTGGCGGAGTCGCGCCGCCCTTATCCGGCCTCGCTGCCCGATGTGCTGGCGCAGTTTGGCGGAGAAGATTACAACGACGATCTGGCGCGGCTGAAGTCCCTGCTCGGCAACCTCGGCTGCGCGATCCCGCCGCTGTATAAGCAGTACTCGGAAGTTTGCGAGCCGGGCGGCGTACAGTTTATCGATTTCGGCAGCGACCCGGATTTCAACAACTGCGTGGATGGTCTGGTGCTGGTGGACTTGACCTACCTGAAGGCGAACCGCTATCAGCGCTATATTGGGGTACATCTGGACGCGCAAAAATCGGCATAAAAGCTTTTTCCCGGAGGCGGCGCGTTTATCGTAGGTTGTTTCCCGGCTTGCGGCGCATTGCGCCTTAGCCGGGCTACGGGTTTACCGCTTTCTGCGGATCGGTAGCCCGGACAGGGGCGTTAAGCGCCGCCTCCGGGAAGCCACGTGCAATACCGCTTCCGATGTTCTCCACGGCGCGCGACCGGGCTACAAGCATTACCCCGCCCGATAATAGGGTTTATCCCCGAGAATCGTCGCCCGGTGCATAATGCGCCGCTGCGGCAGGTAATCGGCGTTGGCGTAGTGCTGGGTGACGCGGTTATCCCAAATCGCCACGTCGTTCGGCTGCCAGCGCCAGCGCACCTGGAAGTCCGGTTTGGTGATGTGGGCAAACAGGAAGCCGAGCAGCGCCTCGCTCTCTTTCTCCGTCACGTCAACGATGCGGGTGGTAAAGCCCTCATTGACAAACAGCGCCTGCTTCCCGGTCACCGGATGGGTGCGCACCACCGGATGCAGCAGCGGTGGATTTTTCGCCACCGCCTCCAGCCAGCGCTGATGCTCCTCTTCGCTTTTGCGATATTTATACTCCTGAAACGATTTGCGAAAATCATGCTCCGCGCGCAGGCCGCTTAACAGCTGGCGCAAAGGCGCGGAGAGCGCCTCATAGGCCGCAATGCCGCTGGTCCACAGGGTGTCGCCGCCGGTTGACGGCAGCTCTTTTGCCGCGAGGATCGCCCCGGCGGGCGGCGTCTCAATAAAGGTGACATCGGTGTGCCAGTTATCGTTATCCGGCGGATTATCGTCATGGGTATCGAGCACGATAATCTCATCCACGCCGGGCGCGTGCGGATAGACCGGATGAATATGCAGGTCGCCAAAGCGCAGGGCGAGCTCCCGCTGCTGCTCGGGAGTGATGTTCTGCTCGCGCAGGAACACCACCTGATGGCGCAGCACCGCGTGATACAGCTGCTCAAACTGGTTGTCGCTCAGCGGGCGGGTAATATCGACACCGGATACCTGCGCGCCAATATACGGCCCCAGCGGGGTAATGCTTAAACGTTCGCTCATTGTACTTCTCCATGCCAGGGCGTCAGGCGACGCTGCAGCGCGCGCAGCCCCAGTTCCAGTAAAAAGGCGATGATGGCAATCACCGCGATCCCGGCCAGCACCACGTCGGTGGCAAGGAACTCACCGGCGGACTGCACCATAAAACCTAACCCGCGGGTGGCGGCAATCAGCTCCGCGGCCACCAGCGTCGACCAACCCACGCCGAGCCCAATGCGCAGGCCGGTGAGGATCTCCGGCAGCGCGCCGGGCAGGATCACCAGCCACAGCACCTGCGCCCGGCTGGCCCCTAAAGATTGCGCGGCGCGAATGCGCACCTGCTGGGCACTCTTAACCCCCGCCAGCGCAGACATCGCCACCGGCGCGAATATCGCCAGGTAGATCAGCAGGATCTTCGAGGTCTCGCCGATGCCGAACCAGATCACCATCAGCGGTAAATAGGCCAGCGGCGGCACCGGGCGATAAAGCTCGATCAGCGGGTCGAGGATCCCGCGCACCGTGGGGCTCAGCCCCATGGCGATCCCCACCGGCACGCCGAGCAGTACCGCCGCCAGCAGCGCGATAACGATACGCGTCAGGCTCGCCGCCAGGTGCTGCCAGAGAGTGGCGTCCATAAAACCCTGCGGACCGGCAATAGCGATAAGTTTCTGCAATACCTGTCCCGGCGGCGGCAGAAACAGCGGACTAATCAGCTGCAGGGCGGCAACGGCCCACCAGATAGCCAGCAGTACCGCCAGGGTCGCCACGCTCAGGCTGAGCTGACGCGAGAGCGGCCAGCGCCACTTCAGCCCCCGCTGACGCGGTTTGTCATTGATGACCACGCTCATGAGAAAGCCTCCCGTTGTTCAAATACCCGGCTGAGGACGTATTCGCGCTGTTCGATAAACCGCGGGTCCGATTTAATGCTGCGGCAGGATTCACCGGCGACGAAGCGGCGGCCAAAATCGAGCGGAAGCCGTTCGAGCACCCGGCCCGGCCCCGGCGAGAGCAGTACCAGTTCGGTGGCCATAAACACCGCCTCTTCGATATCGTGAGTAATCAGCAGCACCTTCTTACCGGTCTCATGCCACAGGCTGAGCAACAGGGTTTGCATCTGCTCGCGGGTAAAGGCATCCAGCGCGCCAAACGGTTCATCAAGCAGCAGCAGCTGCGGGTTGGCCGCCAGCGCGCGGGCAATCCCTACCCGCTGACGCTGGCCGCCGGAGAGCTGCCAGATAAAGCGCTTTTCCGCTCCCTCAAGGCCCACTTTTTTCAGCATCTGCGCGGCGGTGGCCCGGCGCTGCGTTTTGTCGACTCCGGCCAGCTGCAGCCCGAGCGCGACGTTATCCTGCACGTTGCGCCACGGCAGCAACCCTTCGTGCTGAAACACCACGCCGCGATCGGCTCCCGGTCCTTCAACCCGCTGGCCTTCGAGAGTGATGCTGCCGTGCTGATAAGGCACGAATCCGGCAATCAGGTTCAGCAGCGTGGTTTTACCGCAGCCGGAGGGCCCCAGGACCACCAGCAGTTCGCCGCTGTCCAGCGTCAGGTTGATATCCGCCAGCGCCGGTTTACCGCCGTAATCGGCGGAAAGATGCGAGATTTGCAGCATCAAGACCTCCTTTACTTCACAAAACGGTCGGTGACGTACTGGCTGTAGTCGCTGCCGGCGGCGGGCACTTTGCCCTGCTCTTTCAGGAATTTAGCGGTGTCGATGATGGCTTTATTCACCGGTCCGTTCAGCTCCTGCGCCTGCTGGGCGGCGGTCAGGTAGGTATTACCTTTCACCAGCCCCGGGACGTCGGCTTCCGGTACGCCGCTTAAGCGCGCCAGCTTGCTGATGTTTTCCGGCTGCTTCAGCCACTCATCCGGGTTGGCGATATAGGGCTGCTGCGCGTCAATGGCGCTTTTGGCGAAGGCTTTGACGATGTCAGGATGCTTTTCGGCAAAGTCTTTGCGTACCACCCACACGTCCAGCGTCGGCGCGCCCCACTCGCCCACCTGCGACGAGTCGGTGAGAACCGTGCCGTCTTTTTCCAGCGCGTTAACCGCCGGCGCCCAGACGTAGGCGCCGTCAATGTCGCCACGCTGCCAGGCGGCAATAATCGCCGGCGGCTGCAGGTTGAGGATCTGCACCTGCCCCGGTTTAATCCCCCAGTGCTTCAGCGCCGACAGCAGGCTGTAGTGGGTGGTGGAGATAAATGGCACGGCGATGCGTTTGCCGATCAGGTCCTGCGGTTTGGTGATGCTCTTCTTCACTACCAGCGCTTCGGAGTTACCGAGCTTTGAGGCCAGCAGAAAGACTTCAATCGGCACCTGCTGGGTGGCGGCGACCGCCAGCGGGCTGGAGCCGAGGTTGCCGATCTGCACGTCGCCGGAAGCCAGCGCCCGCACGATGCTCGCGCCGCTGTCAAACTTGCGCCAGTCGACGGTCGCCCCGCTCGCTTTGGCGAAGGTGTTGTCCGCCTGGGCGACTTTCGCCGGCTCGGCGGAGGTCTGATACGCCACGGTAACGTTGACCGCCTGGGCCTGGAACGCCGCGAGCGCCAGCGCGGCAATGAGTGTGATACGCGATGAAAAAACCATGTTGTCTGCTCCCCTGTCTTGTTATGGGGGCAGTATTTCGTTGCGCCTGAATTTGATAAAGGAATTAAAACATCTTGCTAAGAACAAAGCGTTTTTAGAAAAAAAGCGGCAATGCTTATACACAAAATCATTCATGCTGCATCGAGGCGGCAAGGTTGTTCGTCCCCGGGAGCTGACATAAGTCAGTGACCGGGGCGGGCAAACGAAGCCAACAAAGAGGCAGCTTGAAGGATGAAGTGT
>NZ_ALNJ01000087.1:0-11767 GCF_000293135.1 Klebsiella sp. OBRC7
GGTTGCCTGCGACCATGCCCCCTTGTTTTCAGAACGCTGTACCCGCAGGATATTTCCTGGGAGGAGTGAGACTGACCAACCTTTTTCATCAGAAAGGTATACGTTGACCTTACCTTTCGATGGTAACAAGAATACTTTTGATGAAAAGGTTGAATAAACGAATACCGTATTTTGTCCCTGCGAATTGTATTCAACAGTTTTAAAGTGCCCACTATAGTCCAGGTCAGCGCCAGTAAGCGCATTCTTCTCCTGAACAACAAACTGTTGGGCTGTATAGCCTTCTGATGCTGCTTTATAGTCTGACGTAGCAGTAGTTTTAGTGGGTTCCGTATAACCGAACTCAGCTGGGTCAATTTGATGGCCAGAGGTATCTTTAGTGATGTTTTCAACACCTGCAATATCACGTGTGGTAGGTGATGGCGGTGTTTGAACCGGGTTGGTCTGCGCCGCAGCGTGTTGATTTGGTTCTGCTGTAACTGGAGCTGAAGCCGGGGCTTCACTAGTGGCCCCAGATAGTGCTTTTTTAGCGATTTCCTGTGCAGGAGTTATCTCAACCGTTCCAGGTTGCTCTGCGTTTTGTGAAACCTCGCTACCGTCAGTAAACCCAGGTTCAGCCTTAATTGAGTCAACCAATGACTGCGTAGCAGGATCTGACTTAGATACAACTGGTGAATTTGCATCCGGGTTAGCTGGTGGCGTGGTTGTGGCCATTTTTAGCATCTGATCGCCAAGATTATCAGACGATGCAGGGGAAACACCGGCGCTATCTTGCTTTGTGACAGTAGGTTCACTTTTATCATCATCAGGGGGCGCTGATGCGGGTTCCTGTTCATTATTTGTGATAGGAAGTGTCAGTGTTGGCTGAGGCCCAGCCTCATCGGTATCAAGGTCATCGTCATCCACATCGATACCATGTTGTTTTGCAATATCCGGGTTAACGCTGATCCCACTCTTTGCAACTTCGACGATAGATAGGTTCGGTTCTTTGTCTGGTTTACCATTCATTAAAATAAATGCGCCTAATGTGCTTACCGCAAAGATACCGGCAACCAGGATACTCAAGGTTTTTTTAGAAAATCGCGCCTTAACACTGGGGGTTTCATCTCCAGCATTCTGCGCTGCGCGTTCGCGTAATTTCTCCTGGCCGTATTCAGCACTTGTGCCACGTTTTTCACTCGTCATTGAAAACCTCGTTGATCACTATTCGTTCTGGCCGAAGCCCCAACTCACGGTGTATATGAAAGTGAGCATGATATGGAAAGCCCCATAATCGCGTGAGATGGTTGCCCCGGAATTGATTAGGAAAATATGCTCTCGCGATAATAAACGGATTATATCTTGAGGGAGGTAGCTCTCGAAATTTTGCGGCCTGAAAACGACCGCAAAATGAGATGGTTTTCTTGAAAATAGATTTCTAGAGGTTACGGGTTCCTTTACAAATTGGGTAAGCCGAGCAACCATAGAAATAATTTCCATTCGACATTCTTCTAACCATTTTGCTATGGCAACGGGGACAGCTAGGTATGACATTAAGATCGTATATTTGATTCTCACCTGGACCAACATTTATTATCTCAGTGGCAGGCGGGGGGATTTCTTTATCCTTGATTATTTTCAGAAGTCTGGAACCATCGATAAGCGATAATGTTCCTTTAACATTTGCGCTAAGAGCGAATTCCCATGCATCCTGAGTAAAGAACCCAGAGGTGATGATATAACCCCGCTCATATGCATTGGCTTGCACTACACCGTAAATTTCGCGGACTACCGAGACTCCTACTTTGCTGGTTTTCCATAATTTGCACTGTACCATTTCGCGGCGACCATCTTTTTGCAGCAGAATGTCGACTCCGCCGTCAGCTCCTGTATTAGTCAGAGTTGCTTTGTAGCCATTGAGTTCGAAATGCAGTCTTATAATCTTTTCGAATTGCTCCCATGTCATATTCGAGAGAATTTTCTGGGAATCATTTCCATCCTGAATGGAGGAGTAAATTCGACGTACTTCAGCAAGTTGTACATTTTTTAGCAATGTTGCGACAAACATCATCATCGAAAGGGTTAGAGATGCGCCTCGAAGGATTTCAGGGAGTATGTTACTCACGCCTACAGCAAAACGATTCATTACGAGTGCTAGGTCATCAGTACTGCTTGCAATAAACTGATAATACAAATCGCCTGGAACGTACACATAATTAGTAAGAGAAAGAATATATAGCAAGCAGGAAATCGGGAAGCCGATATACCACCGGAAAAAATAGGTTTGCTGGCTAGCACCACTGTTTCTCCATGACTGGATATTAAAAATAACGCCGAAGACTTCCTTTCCTGTACGGGTCATCGACATCTGGAGAGACAATTGTGTAATAAAGAGGCCCGCAATGACCAACGGGCCATCATGTAGAAAGAATAAAGCTAATGACGCTAGCAGGAAAAAGCACCACTGGAATTTGGCGCATCGGGACATTCCTTTTGCTGCCAATTTTCTAAAAACCATATGGTCACCATTCATTCAGAATTAAGGCTATTTGCATTCTGAGGTAGGATCGCAAATTTAGCCAAGAATTTAAATCCATCCCCTTTTGTGCAAAATCTGGTTGACATTCGCAGATTGACTCCAGTACCGTTCTGTGCAAAAAGTGGTTGGAGTCCAGAATGAGCGAATTTACGGGATCGGCAGCTTCACAGGCTGACTTTATTTGGAAGAATGCGGAAGACCTTTGGGGGGACTTCAAGCATACGGACTTTGGCAAGATCATTTTGCCGTTTACCTTGCTGCGCCGCCTGGAGTGTGCGCTGGAGCCGACCCGCGAGGCGGTGAGAGAAGCGCATGACGCTTTCAAGGATGCCGATGTCGAGCTGGATACCATTCTGCGCTCAACCGCTGAATACCCCTTCTACAACACCTCTGAATACTCCCTCGGCACCTTGGGTAGCACCAAGACGCGCCGCAATCTGGAAGACTACATCGCCCTGTTTTCGGATAATGCCCGCGCTATCTTCGAGGAGTTTGAGTTTGGCAATACGGTGATCCGGCTGGAGAAAGCGGGCTTGCTGTACAAGATTTGCCAGAACTTCGCCAAGATCGATCTGCACCCGGACGTGGTTCCGGATCGGGTGATGAGTAACATCTACGAACACCTAATTCGCCGCTTTGGTGCCGAGGTCAATGAAGGGGCCGAGGACTTCATGACGCCGCGCGACATCGTTCACCTAGCGACCGCATTGCTACTTGACCCGGATGATGCCCTGTTTGAGGCCAGCCCCGGTTTGATTCGTACTCTGTATGACCCGACCTGTGGCACGGGTGGCTTCCTCACCGATGCCATGAACCATGTGGGTGACTACGGTAACCGCGACAAGATCCCGCCAGTGCTGGTGCCGCACGGGCAGGAGTTGGAGCCGGAAACCCATGCGGTTTGTGTAGCCGGTATGCTGATCCGCCGTTTGGAGTCCGACCCAGGCCGAGATCTGTCGAAGAACATTCGTCAGGGCAGCACGCTGTCCAACGACCAGTTTGCCGGTGAGCGTTTCCACTACTGCCTGTCCAATCCGCCTTTCGGCAAGAAATGGGAGAAGGACAAAACCGCCGTCGAAGCAGAACACAAAAAAGGTGAGTTGGGCCGTTTTGGGCCGGGCCTGCCGAAAATTAGCGATGGCTCCATGCTGTTTTTGATGCACCTGGCGAGCAAGCTAGAACTGCCGATCAACGGCGGTGGCCGCGCCGCTATCGTGCTGTCGGGTTCGCCACTGTTTAACGGCGGTGCCGCGTCTGGCGAATCGGAAATACGCCGTTGGTTGCTGGAAGACGACCTGATTGAAGCCATTGTAGCTCTGCCAACGGATCTGTTCTTCCGCACCAATATCGCCACCTACCTGTGGATTCTGTCCAACAAGAAGCCGCAGGAGCGCAAAGGCAAGGTGCAGTTGATCAACGCCACCGACCTTTGGACTTCAATCCGCAACGAGGGCAACAAGCGCCGTATTGTCAGCGATGAGCAGCGCCGCCAGATTCTGGACATCTACGCCACAGGCGAAACCGGAGCGCTTTCCCGGATGCTTGACTACCGTACCTTTGGCTACCGCCGTATCAAGGTCCTGCGCCCGCTGCGCATGACCCTGGAGCTGGATAAGGTGGGCATGGATCGGTTGGAAGCCGAAGCTGCCTGGGAAAAGCTCTCTGATGCGCATCAGACATTCTGGCGTGAAGCCCTCAAGCCGCTGATCGGGCAAACGCAGCCCTATAGCTGGGCAGAAACCTTTGTTAGGGACTCGATCAAGTCCGATGAAGCAAAGCAGCTCAAGGTCAAATCCAACAAGACATTGATCACCGCCCTAATCAGCGCCTTTGGTCACAAAGACCCGAAAGCCGAGCCAGTCACGGATTCCAACGGCGAGCTGGTGCCAGACACAGATTTGACTGATTACGAGAACGTCCCCTATCTGGATGACATCGACGACTACTTTGCCCGCGAAGTGCTTCCTCATGTGCCGGATGCTTGGCTGGATGAGAGCTTTACCGATGCCAGGGATGGTCAATTGGGCCGCGTTGGCTACGAGATCAACTTCAACCGCTTCTTCTACCAGTACCAGCCGCCGCGCAAGCTGCATGATATTGATGAAGACCTGAAGCAGGTAGAAGCCGAGATTGCCGCGCTACTGGCGGAGGTGGCCAGCGAATGAGCCAGTACAGAGCATATCCCGCGTATAAGGATTCCGGCATTGAGTGGATTGGGCAGGTGCCGGAGCATTGGAAGATTGCGCAGATTAAGCGAATTTCCGCCTTGAATCCCAGGAAATCGACCTTAAGCGAGGAAAAGGATTCTCTTTGCACATTTCTCCCTATGGAAAAGCTGAGAACCAATGCTGTAACACTTGATGAAACTCGTCCTATTCATGAAGTGTATGGTGGATATAGCTATTTCTGCGATGGCGATATTCTGATCGCCAAGGTAACGCCTTGCTTCGAGAATGGAAACATAGCGATAGCCAATGGTCTGGTTAACGGCATTGGGTTTGGCTCTACTGAAATCAATGTTCTTCGGGTAAATGGAAAGGGACATAACCGGTTTCTTTACTACCGTCTGCAAGAAGAGCAGTTCAGAACAATTGCCAAATCTGAGATGAGAGGCACTGGAGGCTTAAAGCGAGTTCCAACGGATCTGTTTGAGTCATTTACTATCGGGCTTCCCGACACTGACGAACAAGCCACCATCGCGGCCACCCTCGACCGCGAAACCGCCCGTATTGATGCGCTTATCGAGAAGAAAAACCGCTTTGTCGAGCTACTGAAGGAAAAGCGGCAGGGGCTGATTACCCATGCTGTCACCAAGGGACTAGACCGCAACGCCAAGATGAAGGATTCCGGCATTGAGTGGATTGGGCAGGTGCCGGAGCACTGGGAGGCGACAAAACTAAAGCATGTTGCTGCATTCTCTGGTGGTGGTACGCCATCAAAAGAAAATCCAGACTATTGGAACGGCTGCATCCCTTGGGTCTCTCCAAAGGATATGAAACATGAGGTGATTACCGATTCTATAGATCATATAACTACCAAAGGACTGGAAAATAGTGCCACGAAACTGATTGACTCGGGAGCGGTGTTGCTGGTTGCTCGATCAGGTATTCTTCGTCACACGATACCGGTTGGGATCAATAATGTTCCTGTTAGCTTAAATCAGGACATGAAAGCATTGAGCCTTGATGAAACTAGGGTTAGACCCCGGTTTATACTTCGGTGGGTACAGGGTCTTAACCGCTCGTTGCTTGGGATATGGGCAAAAGAAGGAGCTACTGTTGAAAGCTTAGAGCATGAATATGTAGCGAACACTCGTCTACCTCTTCCAGATCTGAAGGAGCAAGATGCCATTCTAGCCACCCTCGACCTTGAAACCGCCCGCATTGATGCTCTGATTAGCAAGTCGGAACAAAGTATCACCCTGCTCAAAGAACGCCGCGCCGCCTTTATCACCGCCGCTGTCACCGGCCAGATTGATTTGCGAGGAAAACAATAAATGCAATCAGCAGCACATCAGGAAAAATACTTCCAGCAATACATCATCGACCGGTTGGTAGATCAGGGCTGGAAGCTGGGTGATTCCAAGTTCTACAACACCGAGCGGGCGGTGTATCCCGAAGACCTGGAAAGCTGGATCAAAACCAGCGGCCAGCAGGAAAAATGGGACAAGCTGGAACGGCTCAACGGGGCCAAAACCCTTGAAGTGCTGATGGATCGCTTGGATAAAGCACTGGAGAAACAAGGCACCATGCAGGTGTTGCGCCAGGGCTTTTCCATTGCCGGTTGCGGCCTGATCGAGATGACCGAGGCCGCACCGGAAGACAAGCGCAATGCAGCAGTCATTGAGCGCTACCAGGCCAATATACTGCGCGTGGTGCCGGAGCTGAAGTATCACCCGGCCCGTGAATTTGCCATTGATCTGGTGCTGTTTATCAACGGTCTGCCGGTGGCAACCGTCGAACTGAAGACCGACTTCACCCAGTCCTGCGAAGCGGCCATGGATCAGTACCGCAATGATCGCCTGCCGTATGACGCCCAGACCAAACGCCGGGAGCCATTGCTGACCTTCAAGCGTGGGGCAGTGGTACATTTCGCCATGTCCGACTCTGAAATCATGATGGCGACCAAGCTGGATGGAGAAAGCACCTTTTTCCTGCCGTTCAATAAGGGGCGCAATGACGAAAGCGGCACTGTACATGCGGGTAACCCGCCAGGTGAGATTAAGGCCGATGGTACCCAGGAATACCCGGTAGCCTACTTCTGGGAGGCGGTCTGCCAGCCGGATGCCTGGCTGCGGATTTTCCATAGCTTTGTCTACGTCGAGAAAAAGGACGTGGTGGATATTCAGGGCAACTGGTCGAAGAAAGAAACCCTGATTTTCCCGCGCTTTCACCAATGGACGGCAGTGAACCAGATGCTGGCCGATGCCCGCGAAAATGGCGCAGGCATGACCTACCTGTGTGACCACAGCGCCGGTTCCGGCAAGACCAGCACCATTTCCTGGACGGCCCATGACTTGGTGAAACTGCGCGAAGATAACGGCGACGCGGTATTTAACAGCGTGATCATTGTCACCGACCGTAATGTGCTGGACGGCCAGCTCCAGGACGCGGTGAAGCAGATTGACCATCAGTTTGGGGTGATCGCCGCCATTGACCGGCAGAAGTCATCCAAGTCCAAGAGCAAGCAGCTCTCGGATGCCTTGTTGTCTGGCACGCCGATTGTGGTAGTAACGATCCAGACCTTCCCCTACGCGATGGAAGCCATCATCACTGACAAGGCCCTGAAAGGGAAAAACTTTGCTGTGATCATTGATGAGGCGCATAACTCGCAGACTGGCTCTACCGCCGCTAAGCTGCAAGCCGCGCTGGGGATGAGCGGACAAGGCAAAATGTCCACCATGACGGTGGATGAACTACTGGAGCAACTGCAAAAGTCTCGCGCCCGCCCGGACAATATCAGCTACTTCGCCTTTACCGGCACGCCCAAGCACTCCACTTTGATGCTGTTTGGTCGCCCGACAGATCCAAGCCAACCGATCTCGGACGATAACCCGCCGCAAGCCTTCCACCTGTACACCATGCGCCAGGCCATTGAGGAGAAATTCATTCTCGATGTGTTGAACGGCTATGTGCCCTACAAAACGGCCTTCAACCTTTCCAAGCAGCTTGAAGACAGCAAGCGGGTAAGCGGCAAGGCCGCCAAACGCGCCCTGGCACAGTGGATGTCATTGCATCCCACCAATGTGACCCAGAAGGTACAGTTTATCGTTGAGCACTTCACCAAAAACGTCGCCCACCGGCTGGATGGCAAGGCCAAGGCGATGGTAGTGACCAGCTCCCGTGCCGCTGCCATTCGCTACAAGAAGGCGTTTGACCGCTATATCGAGCAGCACAGCGAGTACGGCTTTATTCATTCACTGGTGGCCTTCTCCGGCAAGATGACCGGTAAGCAGGTGATGCACCAGGATGACAGCGAGTTCAAGGATGATGTGTTTATCGTCGATGAGAACGAGGAGTTCACCGAGCAGAGCATGAACCCGGATGTCCACGGGCAGGATTTGCGCTTTGCCTTTGACCGCCCGGAATACCGGGTGATGTTGGTGGCCGACAAGTTCCAGACTGGCTTTGACCAGCCCAAACTGGTCGCCATGTATGTGGACAAGAAAATCGCCAACCATGTGGAGATTGTGCAGACCTTCGCCCGCCTGAACCGGACGGCACCTGGGAAGGATGAAGTCTTTATCATCGACTTCGTGAACGATCCAGAGAACGTGCGCAAGGCCTTTGCCACCTATGACAAAGGCGCTCACATCAGCGAAGTGCAAGACCTCAATGTGGTCTACGAGATCAAGGAGCGACTGGACGAGCACGGCCTGTACGACGAGAAGGACTTGGCCGCGTTCAAAGAAGCCCGCTTCAAGACCATACGTGACATCACCCATACTAAATCGCCACAGCACAAGGCGCTGTATACCGCTACAGCTGGAGCGACGGCCTTGTATAACGACAAGATGAAAATGTTGCGCGATGGCATGGCAACCTGGGAAGCAGCGTTTGAGAAGGCCCGCGCCAGGGGTGATGAGGCGGGCATGAAGTCTGCCGATCACCACCAGGATGAGTATGCCGAGCAAATCAAGGCGCTGATGGGCTTCAAGTCGGACCTGGGGCGCTTCTGCCGTACCTATTCCTATATCGCCCAACTGATTGATTTTGGCGACCCGGAGTTGGAGAACTTTGCCGCTTTCGCCAAGCTGCTGCAAAAGCGCCTTCAGCACGAAGCACCGGAAACCGTGGACTTGACAGGCCTGGTGCTTACTGGCTTTGACATCAATGCTCGACCCGATGACGTAGAAGAAGAAGGCAAAACCCCGGTATTGCAACCAGCAGGTGCAGGCGGTGGTGGAGCGGCAGGCGACAAGCCGAAATTCGTCAAAGAGATTATCGAGAGGCTCAACAGCCTGTTTGGTGAGGCGACGCCGATCCAGGATCAGGTGGCTTTCGTTAATCAGATTTCAGCGATTACCGGTGAAAGCGATGTCGTCATGGCTCAGGTGGAAAGCAACACCCGTGAGCAGGCTATGAAAGGCAACCTCCCCGGTGCTGTGCAGCAAGCTGTTGTTCGTGCTTTGTCCAGTCATCAGAAGCTGGCAACCCAGGTGCTCAAGTCTGACCGTCAGGGCATGACCGCATTGGTTGATATGGTGTATGACCTGCTACGCGAAGGCAAAGACATCGATCTGGGTATGGATTAAGCAGATGCTTGACCTGCTGAATCTGCCAGGCATCAAGCCGGTCGATATGCGCCACGAAGGCAAGTGCCTTGTGATAGTCGCTGAGCCGGTAACGGTCGAGGTGCCGTTATGTGGGGACTGCAACATCCCTATGCACAGACACGGTACGCGCAAAAACAAGTTCATGGACACGCCGTTGTACATGGAGCCCGTCCGCCTTGAAGTTCAGCGCCCGCGCTTTCGCTGTGAGTCGTGCGGAAAAATGTCCATGCCGGAGTTGAGTTTTCTGGATGACAAACGCCGAGCCACCAAACGGCTGGTCGATGTTATTCGGCAACAGTGCCTGGGAACCACCTTCCATGCTTTAGCTGAGCAAACCGGTGTGGCGGTGAACACCGTCAAGAACATCGCTCACGATCTCATTGAGGAACTCTCCCAAACCGTTCGTTACGAAACCCCAGTCATCATGGGCATTGACGAAGTGAACCTGGCCGGAGGGTATCGCTGTGTAATCACCAATCTGGCAACCAACAACGTCTTTGATATGTTGGAGCATCGAACTCAAGAGCATTTGAAGCCCTTCTTCAAGGATTTGCCGGATGCTGACAAGGTGGAATGGGTCTGTACGGATATGTGGCGACCCTTCAAGCGTTCCTTTGCTCAGTATCTGCCCAACGCCAAACTGGTGATCGACAAGTTCCATGTCGTCAAGATGGCTTCTGAAGCCTTGGAAGTGGAGCGCAAGAACTATCAGGCACAGTTAAGCAAAGAAGATCGCATTTACGTCAAAAAGTCGATTCGCTGGCTCACCCTGAAGCGACCCGGCAACTTGACACCCGCAGAGCAAAAGGCGCTGGAGGTTGTAAAGCAGGCGATCCCAGCACTTGCCATGGCCTATGACTTCAAGGAAGCCTTCTTCTGCATCTACGACGAACCCGACAAGCAGAGCGCTCAGAACGCCTTTGAGGCTTGGGAGAACAGCCTTCCACTTTATGGCATGGAGCCTTTCAAAACACTGGTAAAAACGGTACACAACCATTACGACGACATCTTTGCCTACTGGGATGCGCCGTTCTCAATCACCAATGGCTATACAGAAGGGCTCAACGGCTTGATCAAGATGTCCAATCGGTTAGGTCGGGGTTATAGCTATGAGATCATCCGTGCAAAGACGTTGTACTCCAAAGAAGCCCGCAAGGTTGGCAGTGGTATTCGAGCAGGACGAGGCAAGGTCGAGTATGGACCGCACATTCCGACATTGTTGAAGCAGGCAGAAGGTGGAGAGTTGGATTGACCTGCTCCCCGTTGATTAGTACACCCCGATGTTAGTAATGTCTTCATAAGCCACATGAGGACATCCCCATGAAGAAGCGTTTTTCCGACGAACAGATCATCAGTATTCTCCGCGAAGCCGAAGCCGAAGCTGGGGTACCCGCCCGTGAACTCTGCCGCAAGCATGCCATTTCCGATGCCACGTTTTACACCTGGCGTAAGAAGTATGGCGGTATGGAGGTGCCTGAAGTTAAGCGCCTGAAGTCGCTTGAGGAAGAGAACGCCAGACTCAAGAAGCTGCTTGCCGAAGCCATGCTGGATAAAGAGGCGCTTCAGGTGGCTCTTGGGCGAAAGTACTGACGACAGACCAGAAGCGGGAAGCCGTGATGTTGATGTGTGATGCGACCGGTCTGTCGCAACGTCGTGCCTGCAGGCTTACAGGTTTATCCCTGTCGACCTGCCGCTATGAGGCTCACCGTCCGGCTGCTGATGCGCATTTATCAGGGCGCATCACTGAGCTGGCACTGGAGCGCAGGCGTTTTGGCTACCGTCGTATTTGGCAGTTGCTGCGCCGTGAAGGGCTTCATGTTAATCATAAGCGCGTGTACCGGCTTTATCACCTCAGTGGCCTGAGCGTAAAACGCAGAAGACGTCGTAAAGGGCTGGCAACAGAACGTCTGCCGCTGCTCCGTCCGGCGGCGCCCAATCTGACCTGGTCGATGGATTTCGTCATGGACGCACTTTCCACCGGTCGCAGGATCAAGTGTCTTACCTGCGTCGATGATTTCACAAAGGAATGCCTGACGGTCACTGTTGCCTTTGGGATTTCAGGCGTTCAGGTCACGCGTATTCTGGACAGCATTGCACTGTTTCGAGGCTATCCGGCGACGATAAGAACTGACCAGGGGCCGGAGTTCACTTGCCGTGCACTGGATCAATGGGCCTTTGAGCATGGTGTTGAGTTGCGCTTAATCCAGCCGGGCAAGCCAACGCAGAACGGATTTATTGAGAGCTTTAACGGACGATTTCGCGATGAATGTTTGAATGAGCACTGGTTCAGCGATATCGTTCATGCCAGGAAAATTATTAATGACTGGCGGCAGGATTATAACGAATGCCGCCCGCACTCCACGCTGAATTATCAGACACCGTCTGAATTTGCAGCGGGCTGGAGAAAGGGTCATTCTGAGAATGAAGATTCCGACGTTACTAACTGAGTGTTGTATCTAATCGTGGGGGCAGGTCAG
>NZ_ALNJ01000088.1:0-79189 GCF_000293135.1 Klebsiella sp. OBRC7
CTCGCCGAAAAGTTCGGCGTCACCAAAATGACCATCCGTCGCGATCTCTCTTTCTTTGAAAAACAAGGCATTGTAAAAACAACCTACGGTGGAGCCTACTTAACCCACGGCGCCAGCGTCGAGCCCGGCTTTCAGCTGCAATCGATACAAATGGCCAATGATAAGCACCTGATTGGCCAGAAAGCCGCCGAGCAGGTTGAAGATGGCGACACGATTATTATCGACTGCGGCACCACGCCGCTGGCGCTCGCTAATTTTGTTTTCGATAAGAAAATCATGGTGATAACCAACTCTATTCCGGTGGTTAATCTCCTGAAAGGAAGAAAAAATATCAAGTTGATCGTCGCGCCCGGTGAATATGAAGACGCCAGCCAGGGAATGGTCTCTTTCAGTACCGCCGACTTCTTTCGTCACATCCACGCCGACAAAGTCTTCATCAGCACTCAGGGCGTCAACGATCTTGGAGAGCTGACGGTTCCTGAAATGACCGATGCCCACGTCAAACAAGCGCTGATGCGCGCCGGGCGGCAAAAAATCCTGCTGGCGGACAGCAGTAAATTTGGTCAAACGTTCCTTGCAGGCCATGCCCGCCTGGCAGACCTTGACCTCGTTATCAGCCAGACCGGCCTCTCCCCCGATATCCTCTCTCTGATGCAAACGCAAAACGTACCGCTGCTGCTGGCGGATAGTCACCTCTGATGGCGCAGGCGCCCCGTTTTACCGCCCGTAAAGATGTATTAAGGAAATAACCAGAACAAGCGGCGCCGAAGCTGCTTTGACGCCGCAGAGAGAAGAGAAGGACGGGGAAATCTGAAGCCTGCTTACGCCGGGCGCACGCCTAAAGTGTGGCAAATCGCGTAGCTCATTTCCGCGCGGTTCAGGGTATAGAAATGGAAATCCTTCACCCCTTCACGGCTCAAAATCTTCACCATATCCATGGCGATATTCGCCCCCACCAGCTGGCGGGTTTCGGCGTCATTGTCCAGACCTTCGAACATTTTCGCCATCCACGTCGGGATACGCACGTTGGTCATATCGGCAAATTTTTTCGCCTGCCTGAAGTTAGAGACCGGCAGAATGCCCGGAATAATTTCGACATCGATACCCGCCGAGACGCAGCGGTCGCGAAAACGCAGGTAGCTTTCAACATCAAAGAAAAACTGGGTAATCGCGCGATTTGCTCCGGCTTCGACCTTACGTTTCAGGTTAAGCAGATCGGCCTGCGCGCTTTTGGCTTCCGGATGGACTTCCGGATAAGCCGCAACGGAAATATCAAAGTCCCCGACCTCTTTCAGCAGAGTCACCAGGTCGGCCGCGTACATATCCGGCTTACCGCTGCCAGGCGGCAGGTCGCCACGCAGCGCAACGATATGGCGAATCCCGCTATCCCAGTAATCTTTAGCAATGGTACACAGCTCATCGCGGCTGGCATCGATACAGGTCAGATGCGGGGCGGCTTCCAGACCGGTACGCTCTTTAATACCTTTGATAATGCTATGGGTGCGGTCACGTTCACCGGAGTTGGCGCCGTAGGTCACGGAGACAAACTTCGGCTTCAGGCTGCTCAGGCGATCGATGGATTTCCAGAGGGTTTGCTCCATTTCACTGGTGCGCGGCGGAAAGAATTCAAAGGAGACGTTAATCTGGCCCTGCACTTCCGCCAGGCTCTGATTCAGGGCTTCCCGCTGATTGGCGTGAAAAAAGCTCATACCTTACCTCATCAATCGCATTTTATTGTTTGTTGTGTCGCGAACTTCTATACGTTTAGACGTCCAGATGTAAAAATGACGGAAAAGGGCATCCGCGTCAATAGAAAAATCAGCGTAAACAGTGAGGAATATTCAGCCAGGATGAAATTAATTCATCTCTTTTTCGCTAAAGCAATGATTTTTCAACGACTGCTGTTACCCTTTCCCGGACCCTCTCATTTGCGGGCAGCGTCACCATTCCCAGCCTAAGCGGAAGCTGCTGGCTGGCATCCTGCAAAGGACAAAAGACCACCCCCTGTCGCTGAATCGCGGAAAAAGAGGCCGGCAGGAGGATCAGGCCTTCTCCGCGCGCAATGCGCGCCAGCAGAACATCATGCTCGGCAGGCTCCTCCACGTAGGTGGGCACATAGCCTGCCCGGTCAAAAATACGCCGAGTATAGTCAAAAAAATCGGGATTACGCTCGCGTTTAAACCAGAACAGCGGCCGATGATTGAGCGCGCTTAACGTCAGCTCCGCCCTGGCGGCCTCCGGCCAGGATGCGGGTAGCGCCGCGATAAGCGGCTCGCCATACGGCAACGGATGCAGGTGAAGCCCCTCGGTATTCAGCGGCAGCGCCACCAGCGCCGCATCGAGCTTGCCCTTTCGCACCAGTTGGGCCAACGCCGGTGATGACTGACGAGTGATGTGCAACGCGCCGGTGTACTCACCCAGAGCGGATTCCGCGGCGGCGAAAATGCCTTGCTCAAAGGCGGTGGTCAATCCCAGACGCAGAGGCTGCTGCGCGGGCGCAGAGAGCTGGCTCAACGCCGTCAGGGTGCGATCCTGAAGTGCCAGCAGAGGCCGAATGATATCCAGCACCCGTCTTCCCTCGTCGGTAAGGATCAGACCTTTGGTATGCCGCAAGAATAGCGTTACCCCCAGCTGCGTTTCCAGATGGCGAATATGACGGCTCAGCGGCGGCTGCGAAATAAATAGCCGCTGCGCGGCCCGGCTGATGTTATTTTCCTCCGCCACCACCGCAAAGTAGCGCAGCAGGCGAATATCCAGAGTGTGTAAACGTGAATTTGTCATACTGAAAAGGTATCACGAAAAGGGTATTACTCAAGTCAGGAAAACTTCCCTAACCTTCCTCATTACGCATCATCACACTGAGGAAAAGCCATGACCAGCGAACGTTATACCATCGGACGAGAAATGCTACAGCGCGTGGACGGCAAAGGCGGCGACGCCGTCGTCAACAGCCTGAAGGATATCGCCCCCGATTTTGCCCGCTATCTGATTGAGTTCCCCTTCGGCGATATTTACGCCAGGCCAGGGCTCGATTTACGCAGCCGTGAAATTGCCACTATCGCCGCGCTCACGGCGCTCGGCAACGCCGCGCCGCAGCTAAAAGTGCATATTGCCGCCGGGTTAAATGTCGGGCTGACGCAGGAAGAGATTACGGAAGTTATCATGCAGATGGCGGTCTATGCCGGATTCCCGGCGGCCCTGAATGGCCTGTTTGCCGCCAAAGAAGTCT
This sequence comes from Klebsiella sp. OBRC7, assembly GCF_000293135.1. Classification (NCBI taxonomy): domain Bacteria; kingdom Pseudomonadati; phylum Pseudomonadota; class Gammaproteobacteria; order Enterobacterales; family Enterobacteriaceae; genus Klebsiella; species Klebsiella sp. OBRC7. Next base: position 3,230 of record NZ_ALNJ01000088.1, read on the forward strand.
TCGCGGCGCACTAAGGTGAAAAGACCAGGCGTTGCCTGGTCTTTGATTTATGGCTACAGCAGCTGCGCCAGACGGTTGATATCCGACTGAATCGCCCCGGCGGTCACATCACGACCGGCGCCCGGACCGCGGATCACCAGCGGGTTATCGCGATACCAGCGGCTCTCGATAGCAAAGACGTTATCACACGGCAGCAGCGCCGCCAGCGGATGCTCTTCGCGCACCGCTTCAACGCCGACGCGGGCTTTACCGTTAGCGTCAAATCGCGCGACGTAGCGCAGCACCAGGCCCATTTCGCGCGCCGCTTCCAGACGCTGCAGCATCTGCTCGTTCAGCGCTTCGCCGTTCTCAAAGAAGTGATCGACAGACCCCTCTTCGCAGTGGGCGGGCACCAGCGACTCAACGCGCACCTGATCCGGCTCGATGTTGTAACCCGCCTCACGGGCCAGGATCACCAGCTTGCGCATGACGTCTTTCCCGGAGAGATCGACGCGCGGGTCCGGTTCCGTCAGCCCCTGCTGCCAGGCCTGATCGACGAGGTCTGTAAACGGCACGGTGCCGTCAAACTGCAGGAACAGCCATGAGAGGGTGCCGGAGAAAATACCGCTCAGCGCCAGAATGGTATCGCCGCTATCAATCAAATCGCGCACCGTATGGTTGACCGGTAAACCGGCGCCGACGGTGGCGTTGTACAGCCAGTGGCGCCCGGTCTTCTCGAACGCGTCGTGGATCTGGCGATACTTACTGCTGCTGCTGGCGCCAGCCAGCTTATTCGCGCTGATAACGTGGAAACCATGGCTGGCGAAATCGAGGTACTGGTCGGCCAGCTGCGCGCTGGCGGTTACGTCCAGCACCACTAAATCATCGTACGGATGCGCGCGCATCCACAGGAATAGCGACTCTTCATCCTGCTCAACCGCCTCATCATTAAAGAAAGCCAGCGCGCGACTGGCGTCAAGGCCTTCGTAATTAAGCAGGCTACGGCGACTATCCACAACCCCGGCAAGGATGAATTCAAACCCGGTGCGGGCGGAAAGCGTGGTCTGCTCGCGAGCGAACAGCTCCAGCCAGCGGGACCCGATATTACCTTTGCCAAACAGCACCAGGCCAATGCGTTTTTCCGCGCGGAACAACGACTGATGCAGCCCCTGAATAAGGCTTTCCGTCGGCCCGGCGCGCAGCACCGCGACCAGGCTAATGCCCTCCTCTGATTGCCAGGTAAACTCTACCGGCTGACCTTTCAGCTGTTGCCAGAAACGGTGGCAGTGCAGCGGATTGCGGGTCACGCCAGCGCCAACCATCGCCACCAGCGCAAGCTTCTGACGCAGGCGCAGCTCGCCCGGCAGCCCCGCTTCGTCCAGCAGCTTCAGCGCGCTGTCGGCCACTTCAGAGGTGTAACAGAACTGCAGCAGCTTACGGTCGGCGTGTACGCCAACCGCCAGCGGACGCAGCTGGGCGCGTTTTAAAATAGCGTCCAGCTCCTTATGCGCCAGTTTGAAATCCTGGCCGCCGGGTACCTGGAACTCAATCAGGCAGACATCATCATGGCTGGTCACGATACGCGCCCCGGTACCGGAAGCCAGCACGCGTTCGATGCGCGTTGAGCCCTGATCCGGGGTGTAGCTACAGCGTAATTGTAAATCGATATCGCTGCCGGAGACCGGCTGCAGCGTACGGGCATGCAGCACCGGCGCCGCCAGGCGGGCCAGTTCGCTGGCTTCATCCAGGCGCAGCAGCGGCAGCAGGCAGGCGTCTTTCACTTTACGCGGATCGGCGCTGTAGACCCCGGCCACGTCGCTCCAGATAGTGACGCGAGACGCCCCGGCCAGGGCGCCGATTTGGGTGGCGGAATAGTCGGAACCGTTACGCCCCAGCAGGACGGTTTCCCCGGCGTTGTTACGCGAAATAAAGCCGGTCACCACCAGACGCTTGTTCGGGTGCTGCGCTATCAGCTGCTGCAAAAGCGGATAGGATAAGCCTTCATCCACCTGCGGCTGCGCGGAGCGCTCGGCGCGCAGGAAGCTACGCGCATCCAGCCAGGCGGCTTCTACGCCAAGATGGTTCAGCACCGCCGCCATCAGGCGGGCCGACCAGACTTCGCCGTGACCGACGACTTCGGCGTATACCGCGTCGGTGATGCTGCCGTCAAGCAGCCCGGCAAGGCGCTCAAGATCCTGAATAAAGATAGCAATCAGCGTGTCGGCAGCGTCTGGTGACAGCAGTCCGGAGATGAGCTCCATCTGATAACGACGGAGCGATTGTTGCACCTGATGCGCAGAAAGGCGATCGGTCTGGCTGAGCTTCAGCCAGCTGATCAACTGGTTGGTGGTACTGCCGGCGGCAGAGACGACCATCATATCGCCCGCCTGCGAATACTCCGTCATGATACCCGCGACGCGCAGGTAACATTTCGCATCCGCTAAACTACTCCCACCAAATTTGTGCAGCTGACGACCCTTCGCCCCTGCCTGCGCAATCACACTCATGTTTATTCCTCGTTTGCTGCCCGGAAGCCATTTTCCAGGTCGGCAATTAAATCTTCACCATCTTCAATACCGGTCGAAATCCGCAGAAGCGTTTCTGAGATCCCGGCGGCCGCACGCGCTTCAGGCGCCATACCCGCATGGGTCATCGTCGCGGCGTGGGAAATCAGACTTTCCACGCCGCCCAGCGATTCCGCCAGCGTAAACAGCGATAGCCCGCTCAGGAAACGACGCAGCGTCTGCTCATCGCCATCCAGTTCGAAGCTTAACATCGCCCCAAAACCTTTTTGCTGACGCGCCGCAATCTCATGGCCCTGGTTTTCCGGCAGGGACGGATGGTACAGTTTTTTCACTAGCGGCTGGGTTTTCAGATAGTCGACAATCGCCAGCGCGTTGCGCTGCGCCACTTCCATACGCGGAGAGAGCGTACGTAAGCCGCGCAGCAGCAGATAGCTATCAAACGCTCCGCCGGTGACGCCGATATTATTCGCCCACCATGCCAGTTCGGTGACGGTCGCCGGATCTTTAGCGATCACCACCCCGGCCACCACGTCAGAGTGGCCGTTCAAATATTTAGTGCACGAATGCAACACCAGATCGGCGCCCAGCGCCAGCGGATTCTGCAAAGCCGGGCTCAGGAAGGTGTTATCCACCACGCTGACCGCTCCGGCCTCACGCGCCAGACCGCAGATTTTCGCAATATCCACAACTCTCAGCAATGGATTACTTGGGCTTTCGACCAGAACCAGCTTCGGTTTTTCCCCCAGCGCGGCGCTCAACGCCTGCTCGTCGTTTTGATCGACAAACAGCACGCGATAGCAGCCGCGCTTCGCCAGGCTGTCAAACAGGCGGTAGCTGCCGCCGTAGCAGTCGTGCGGTGCCACCAGCAGATCGCCCGGTTTCAGAAATACGGTGGTGACCAGCAAAATGGCCGACATGCCGGTATTGGTCAGAACCGCCCCCGCGCCGCCCTCCAGCTCCGCCAGCGCACGCTGCACCACATCCCGGGTCGGGTTACCGCGACGAGAGTAGTCGTGGGCGCGAGGTTCGTTAAATCCGGTGAAGTTATAGGTGCTGGAGAGATGAATGGGCGGGACAACGCAACCGTACTGCTCGTCGTCATTTAAACCGCTACGCACTGCGATGGTGGCCTGTTTACGCGTCATGTTGGGGAGTTCCTGGGCTGAGTCGGTGAAAAGTCAGGCTCCAGAGTAATCATTGTTATAATAGACGTCAATACATCTGGACATCTAAACTTCTTTGCGTATAGATTGAGCAAACTGGAAATAGCCGTTAAAATTATATGCATTAGCGCACATCCGTAGCGGCTTGTTTGGTGTCAGACGCGCCCCTCTACGGTAAACTACGCGCAATTATGGCCAGGACTCGCGTTCAGGCCCTTAACTAATGAATAGAGGATTAAAGGTAACTCATGGCTGAATGGAGCGGCGAATATATCAGCCCATACGCTGAGCACGGTAAGAAGAGTGAGCAAGTAAAAAAAATTACGGTTTCCATTCCTCTGAAGGTGTTAAAAATCCTCACCGATGAACGCACGCGTCGTCAGGTGAATAACCTGCGGCACGCGACTAACAGCGAACTGCTGTGCGAAGCGTTCCTGCATGCCTTTACTGGTCAACCGTTGCCTAACGATGAAGACCTGCGTAAAGAGCGCAGCGATGAAATCCCGGAAGCGGCGAAAGAGATTATGCGCGAACTGGGCATCGACCCGGATACGTGGGAATACTAAAACCATAAAAAAGGGCAGAAGAAATCTTCTGCCCTTTTTTCTCGCGTTTAGCGCAAGAGAAACAAAAAAGCCGCCCTGAGGCGGCTTCTTCAGCAAATTACTTGCTGGTACCCGGTACGCTGAAGCGCTTGTTGAAGCGGTCAACACGGCCACCGGTAGCAACATCACGCTGTTTGCCAGTGTAGAACGGGTGGCATTTACCGCACACGTCGAGGTTCAGGTCGTGACCTACGGTAGAACGGATTTTCATGACGTTACCGCAAGAGCAGGAAGCAGTAACTTCTTCGTATTTCGGATGAATATCTTTTTTCATGGGAGAACCTCAGTTAAGGCCGCGTCGCTCTTCCAGCCCTAACGCCAGACACCACGCGATGTTAATAATTTCCCGGTGCGATTGCGCGAAGCGAAATTCCCGGGTAATAGATTTTGATGGCGCACAAAGCGCATCAAAGGCGGCGAATCATACAGAATTTGACCAGCATATGCAAACTGATCCGCGAGCCCTTATCACAATGTGTATACTAACCCGCCAGATTTCAAGTCAGGAAGATTAAATGCCCGTCGCTCACGTTGCCCTGCCCGTTCCGCTGCCCCGCACTTTTGACTATTTGCTGCCTGACGGTATGCCGGTCAAAGCGGGCTGTCGCGTACGCGTCCCGTTCGGCAAGCAGGAGCGGATAGGTATCGTAACGGCGGTCAGTGAGCGCAGCGAACTGCCGCTCGACGAACTCAAGCCGGTGGCCGAAGCCCTCGACGCCCAGCCGGTCTTCTCCGCTTCGGTCTGGCGGCTGCTGCTGTGGGCGGCGGACTACTACCATCATCCCATCGGCGATGTGCTGTTTCACGCGCTACCGATCGTGCTGCGCCAGGGGAAGCCCGCCAGCGCGACGCCAATGTGGTACTGGTTTGCCACCGAACAGGGGCAAGCGGTTGATATCAACAGCCTTAAGCGCTCACCGAAACAGCAGCAGGCGCTGGCGGCGCTGCGTCAGGGCAAGATCTGGCGCCATCAGGTTGCCGAACTCGAATTTAACGACGCCGCCCTGCAGGCGCTGCGGGGTAAAGGCCTGGCCGAACTCGCCAGCGAAGCGCCCGCTATCGCCGACTGGCGCACGGGCTTCTCGGTACCCGGCGAGCGCCTGCGGCTCAATACCGAACAGGCCACCGCCGTGGGCGCGATTCACAGCGCCTCGGACAGCTTTTCCGCCTGGCTACTGGCCGGGATCACCGGCTCGGGCAAAACGGAAGTGTATCTGAGCGTCCTTGAAAACGTGCTGGCGCAGGGGCGCCAGGCGCTGGTGATGGTACCGGAAATCGGCCTGACGCCGCAGACTATCGCCCGTTTCCGCCACCGCTTTAGCGCCCCGGTGGAAGTGCTGCACTCCGGACTGAACGACAGCGAACGCCTCTCCGCGTGGCTAAAAGCCAAAAACGGCGAAGCGGCGATTGTGATCGGTACCCGCTCGTCGCTATTTACCCCTTTTAAAGACCTCGGGGTCATCGTCATCGATGAAGAGCACGACAGCTCTTACAAACAGCAGGAAGGCTGGCGCTATCACGCCCGCGATCTGGCGGTCTGGCGCGCCCACAGCGAACAGATTCCGATTATCCTCGGCTCAGCGACCCCGGCGCTGGAGACGCTTCATAACGTCCGCCAGGGCAAGTATCGCCAGCTGAAACTCACCAAACGAGCGGGCAATGCGCGCCCGGCTCAGCAGCACGTTCTGGATTTAAAGGGCCAGCAGCTGCAGGCCGGACTGTCTCCGGCGCTCATTGGCCGCATGCGCCAGCATCTGCAGGCCGATAACCAGGTGATTCTGTTTTTGAACCGCCGCGGTTTCGCGCCGGCGCTGCTGTGCCACGACTGCGGCTGGATAGCGGAGTGTCCGCGCTGCGACAGCTACTACACGCTGCACCAGGCTCAGCATCATCTGCGCTGCCACCACTGCGACAGCCAGCGCCCGATCCCGCGCCAGTGCCCCTCTTGCGGCTCTACGCATCTGGTGCCGGTAGGTTTGGGGACCGAACAGCTTGAGCAGGCGCTGGGACCGCTGTTCCCCGATATCCCGATTTCCCGTATTGACCGCGATACCACCAGCCGCAAAGGCGCGCTTGAGCAATATCTTGCCGACGTTAATCGCGGCGGCGCGCGCATTCTTATCGGCACCCAAATGCTGGCGAAGGGTCACCACTTCCCGGATGTCACCCTGGTTTCCCTGCTGGACGTTGACGGCGCGCTGTTTTCCGCCGATTTCCGCTCGGCGGAGCGCTTCGCTCAGCTCTACACGCAGGTTTCAGGCCGCGCAGGCCGGGCGGGCAAACAGGGCGAGGTGATCCTGCAGACCCACCACCCGGAGCACCCGCTGCTGCAAACGCTGCTTTATAAAGGATACGACGCGTTTGCCGAGCAGGCGCTGGCGGAACGGCAAAGCATGCAGCTGCCGCCGTGGACCAGCCACGTGCTGATTCGCGCCGAAGATCATAACAACCAGCAGGCGCCGCTTTTTTTACAACAGCTACGCAACCTGCTGCAGGCCAGCCCGCTGGCCGATAAGAAACTGTGGGTGCTCGGGCCGGTTCCGGCGCTGGCGCCAAAGCGTGGCGGCCGCTGGCGCTGGCAAATTCTCCTCCAGCATCCGTCGCGCGTTCAGCTACAGCATATCGTCAGCGGAACGCTGGCGTTGATTAACACGCTGCCGGAAGCGCGAAAAGTGAAATGGGTTCTGGATGTCGATCCTATTGAAGGTTAAGGCTTCTCTTGCGAGGCGGATCGAAAAATTCAACCATCGTCACGTTTTTCATGAAAATTCTGTAACTCTCTGGATGTACTATCTGTTAAAAATGTTGCTGATGTCAGAACGCCAGGGATGTGTCTGCGCCAGTCAGCGAGGAGAAATCAGGTGAAGCCCAAAAAACAGGTCGTTGCCGCCACTATGAAAGACGTTGCCCAAAAGGCAAACGTTTCCACGGCAACCGTATCCCGAGCGTTAATGAATCCCGATAAGGTTTCGCAGAGCACCCGTAACCGGGTCGAGCAGGCCGCGCTGGAAGTCGGCTATTTACCGCAATCGCTCGGGCGCAATATGAAGCGCAACGAGTCACGCACCATTCTGGTGATTGTGCCGGATATCTGCGACCCCTTTTTCAGCGAGATCATTCGCGGTATTGAAGTCACCGCGGCGGAACAAGAGTACCTGGTGCTGATTGGCGATTGCGCCCACCAAAACCGTCAGGAAAAGACCTTTATCGACCTGATCATTACCAAGCAGATCGACGGGATGCTGCTGCTTGGCTCCCGTTTGCCCTTCGATGCGGGCGTAGAGGAGCAGCGCAATCTGCCGCCGATGGTCATGGCCAATGAATTCGCTCCCGAGCTTGAGCTGCCGACGGTGCATATCGATAACCTCACCGCCGCCTTTAACGCCGTTAACTATCTGCATGAACTGGGGCATCGCCGCATCGGCTGTATCGCCGGCCCGGAAGAGATGCCGCTGTGCCATTATCGCCTGCAGGGCTATGTCCAGGCGCTGCGTCGTAGCGGGATAACCGTCGATCCGCACTATATCGCCCGCGGCAATTTTACCTATGAAGCCGGCGCCAACGCCCTGGAACAGCTGCTGGCGCTGCCGGTACCGCCGACGGCTGTTTTCTGCCATAGCGATATTATGGCGCTGGGGGCATTATCGCTGGCGAAACGTCGCGGCCTGAAAGTTCCTGAAGATCTGTCTATTATTGGTTTCGATAACATCTCTTTGTCTGAATTTTGCGATCCGCCATTGACGACCGTCGCGCAACCACGTTTTGATATTGGCCGCGAAGCAATGCTGCTTTTATTGGATCAACTGCACGGTCACAGCGTCAGCAGCGGTTCACGATTACTCGACTGCGAGCTTATCGTTCGCGGCAGTACGCGAAAAATCCGAACATAACCTTCAGGCTTTCGGGCCTGCCCTTCTGGTCAAAGGCCCGCCGCTTAAGTAACATGGCGGGCTGAAAAACGAATAAGACAGCGAAACGATAGTGGCACAACGAGATTATGTACGCCGCAGCCAACCGGCTTCTTCGCGGCGCAAAAAGAGCAACTCCCGAAGCTCAAGGAACAAGCAAGGCGGCCTTTCGGCGGTTTCACCGACTATGGTGGCGATCGCTGCGGCAGTGCTGGTGGCCTTTATCGGTGGACTGTACTTCATCACGCACCACAAGAAAGAAGAGGCTGAAGCGCTGCAAAACCGCCAGGCCGCTGGCAACGGTCTCCCGCCGAAACCGGAAGAGCGTTGGCGCTATATTAAAGAGCTGGAGAGCCGTCAGCCCGGCGTACGTGCGCCTACGGAACCCACGGCAGGCGGCGAAGTCATGAAGCCGGAGCAGCTGACGGACGAGCAGCGCCAGCTGTTGGCGCAGATGCAGGCCGATATGCGTCAGCAGCCTACGCAGCTGACCGAAGTGCCGTGGAATGAACAAACCCCGGCGCAGCGCCAGCAGACCCTGCAGCGTCAGCGTTTAGTTCAGCAGCAGCAGCTCGCACAGGTGCAGCAGCAGACACAGACGCAAGTACAGCAACCACGAACCCAGCCGCGGGTCGTCGAGCAGCCAAAGCCGGTACAGCAGCCGCCGAAGCAAACGGCGTCGAATCAGCAGCCGTATCAGGATCTGCTGCAAACGCCGGCGCATACCAGTACCGCGCAGCCTAAAGCCCAGGCCGCCGCGCCGGTAACCCGCGTAGAAGAAGCGCCGAAAACCGCCGCGACGGAGAAAAAAGACGATCGCAGCTGGATGATCCAGTGCGGGTCCTTTAAAGGCGCTGAGCAGGCGGAAACCGTGCGCGCGCAGCTGGCGTTTGAAGGCTTCGCCTCGCACATCACCACCAATAACGGCTGGAACCGCGTGGTGATTGGGCCGCTGAAAGGCAAAGAAAACGCCAGCAATATGATTGAACGGCTGAAAATGGCCGGACACGCAAACTGTATTCGTCTCGCCGCCAGGGGTTGAAACCCTCAAAATCCCCCCCATCTATAATTGCATTCTGCCCCGCGTAACCGCGGGGCCCCTATTCCGCTTTTGCAACCAAGGGGTCTGCTCGTGACTACAATTGTAAGTGTTCGCCGTAACGGCCATGTCGTTATTGCCGGTGATGGCCAGGCCACGCTGGGCAACACCGTAATGAAAGGCAACGTCAAAAAAGTGCGCCGCCTGTACAACGACAAAGTGATCGCCGGCTTTGCGGGCGGCACCGCTGACGCCTTCACGCTGTTCGAACTGTTTGAACGTAAGCTGGAAATGCATCAGGGCCACCTGGTGAAGGCCGCCGTTGAGCTGGCGAAAGACTGGCGTACCGACCGCATGCTGCGCAAGCTGGAAGCGCTGCTGGCCGTGGCTGACGAAAACGCATCGCTTATCATCACCGGTAACGGTGACGTGGTGCAGCCAGAAAACGATTTGATTGCTATCGGCTCCGGCGGTCCTTACGCCCAGGCCGCGGCTCGCGCCCTGCTGGAAAATACCGATATGGGCGCACGCGATATCGCAGAGAAAGCGTTGAATATTGCAGGTGATATCTGCATTTATACCAACCACTTCCATACCATCGAAGAATTACCGTCTAAAGCGTAAGGATCTCCCATGTCTGAAATGACCCCACGCGAAATTGTCAGCGAACTGGACAAACACATTATCGGCCAGGACGCAGCCAAGCGCTCCGTCGCCATCGCTCTGCGTAACCGCTGGCGTCGTATGCAGCTTAATGAAGAGCTGCGTCATGAAGTCACGCCGAAAAACATTCTGATGATCGGCCCGACCGGCGTCGGTAAAACGGAAATCGCCCGTCGTCTGGCAAAGCTTGCCAACGCGCCGTTCATCAAAGTTGAAGCGACGAAATTCACCGAAGTAGGCTATGTTGGTAAAGAAGTGGACTCCATCATCCGCGATCTGACCGATGCGGCGATCAAAATGGTGCGCATGCAGTCCATCGACAAAAACCGCTATCGTGCGGAAGAGCTGGCGGAAGAGCGCATCCTTGACGTGCTGATCCCGCCGGCGAAAAACAACTGGGGCCAGGCTGAACAGCCTCAGGAACCGTCCGCCGCGCGTCAGTCTTTCCGTAAAAAACTGCGCGAAGGGCAGCTTGATGATAAAGAGATTGAGATCGATCTCGCTGCTGCGCCGATGGGCGTTGAAATCATGTCCCCTCCGGGCATGGAAGAGATGACCAGCCAGCTACAGTCCATGTTCCAGAACCTGGGCGGCCAGAAGCAAAAACCGCGTAAGCTGAAAATTAAAGACGCGATGAAGCTGCTGATTGAAGAAGAAGCGGCGAAGCTGGTCAACCCGGAAGAGCTGAAGCAGGATGCCATCGACGCCGTTGAGCAGCACGGTATCGTGTTTATCGACGAAATCGACAAAATCTGTAAGCGCGGCGGCAACTCCTCCGGCCCGGACGTATCCCGTGAAGGCGTACAGCGCGATCTGCTGCCGCTGGTTGAAGGCTGCACCGTCTCCACCAAGCACGGCATGGTGAAAACCGATCATATTCTGTTTATCGCTTCCGGCGCGTTCCAGGTGGCCAGCCCGTCTGACTTAATTCCGGAGCTGCAGGGTCGTCTGCCGATTCGCGTTGAGCTGAAAGCGCTGACCACCCATGACTTCGAGCGCATCCTGACCGAGCCGAACGCGTCCATCACCGTGCAGTATAAAGCGCTGATGGCCACCGAAGGCGTCAATATCGAATTCACGGAAGATGGCATCAAGCGTATCGCTCAGGCCGCGTGGCAGGTCAACGAAACCACCGAGAATATCGGTGCGCGCCGTCTGCATACCGTACTGGAGCGTCTGATCGAAGATATCTCCTACGATGCCAGCGAAATGAATGGCCAAACCGTCACCATCGATGCGGAATATGTCGGTAAGCATCTGGATGTTCTGGTGGCAGATGAAGATCTGAGCCGTTTTATCTTATAATCCGGTTCAATATATTTTCATCACTATAGATGGGGCTATAGATACCCTAAATAATTCGAGTTGTGGGAAGGCAGCCGTTGGCTGATAGCCCTCATTTATCCCGGCAGAGCCTGGGGTGAATGCGCGTCGCCAACGCATCTGCAGCTTGAAGTATGAAGGGTAGAGCCCCATTTTTTATTGGCCGGGACTTATGACCGAACACGCTATCACTCGCACCCAGGCCTGGCTGGAAAGCCTGCGCCCCAAAACGTTACCTCTGGCCTTTGCCGCCATTATTGTCGGCTCCGCGCTTGCCTGGCATCAGGGCAGCTTCGATCCCTGGGTTGCCCTGCTGGCCATCATCACCGCCGGTTTATTACAAATCCTCTCCAATCTGGCCAACGATTATGGCGACGCGGTAAAAGGCAGCGATAAACCTGACCGTATCGGCCCCCTGCGCGGGATGCAGAAAGGGGCAATCACCCAGGCGCAGATGAAACGCGCGTTGATTCTCACCGTGGGGCTGATTTGTCTCTCTGGCCTGTCGCTGCTGTTCCTGGCCTGGCAAACCATGGCCGATTTTATCGGTTTTATGGTGTTTGGCGGGCTATCGATCGTGGCCGCCATTACCTACACCGTCGGCACTCGTCCTTACGGCTACATCGGCCTTGGCGATATCTCAGTGCTGGTGTTCTTCGGCTGGCTTAGCGTCGTCGGGAGCTGGTACCTCCAGGCGCACAGCGTTGAAGCGGCCATTTTCTTACCCGCCACCGCCTGCGGCCTGCTGGCAACGGCGGTGCTGAACATTAACAATCTGCGTGATATCGACAGCGATCGTGAAAACGGTAAAAACACCCTCGCCGTACGCCTGGGGCCGGTTAACGCTCGCCGCTACCACGCCTGCCTGCTGTTTGGCGCGCCGCTGTGCCTGGCGCTGTTTAACCTTCTCTCGCTGCATAATCCGTGGGGTTGGCTGTTCCTGCTGGCAACGCCGCTGCTGGTCAAACAGGCGCGTTATGTGATGCGCGAACGCGACCCTGTCGCCATACGTCCAATGCTCGAAAGAACGGTTAAAGGGGCGCTGCTGACCAACCTGCTGTTTGTTATCGGAATTATTTGCAGCCGGCTTGTGGGTTAACTGACAAATATCAATTAACAATTGATGATTTTGCCAACAGTACGATTCACGCGATATACTGAAAATTCTCGCAGCAACTGAACGTTAAGCCTATGAAATACGATACTTCCGAGCTTTGTGACATCTACCAGGAGGATGTCAACGTCGTGGAACCTCTGTTCTCCAACTTTGGGGGACGCTCGTCGTTTGGTGGACAAATCATCACGGTAAAATGTTTCGAGGATAACGGGTTGCTCTACGATATGCTCGAACAGAACGGCCGTGGCCATGTCCTGTTGGTTGACGGCGGTGGTTCCGTTCGACGCGCATTGATTGACGCTGACCTGGCGCGTCTGGCCGTACAAAACGAGTGGGAAGGACTGGTCGTCTATGGCGCGGTGCGTCAGGTTGACGATCTGGAAGAGCTGGATATCGGCATCCAGGCGCTGGCGGCCATCCCCGTCGGGGCCGCAGGTGAAGGTATCGGCGAAAGCGACGTGCGCGTCAACTTCGGCGGCGTCACCTTCTTTTCCGGCGACCATCTCTACGCCGATAATACCGGGATTATCCTTTCCGAGGATGCCCTGGATATCGAGTAGCATCCCGCCCATAAAAAAGGCCTTCTCTCTGAGAAGGCCTTTTTATTTCCGCCGGAGGCTTAGTACAGCTTCTTAGCGCAATCCAGCCAGTCGCTTTTGAACGGACGCTTCATGTTTTCGATAGCGTCGATAATGTCGTGGTGAACCAGCTTCTCGTTCTGAATACCGACGCAGCGGCCGCCGAAGCCCTGCAGCAGCAGGTCAATCGCGTACGCGCCCATGCGGGATGCCAGAATACGGTCATAAGGAACCGGAGAGCCGCCGCGCTGAATGTGGCCCAGTACGGTGGCACGAGTTTCACGGCCGGTCTCTTTCTCGATGTAGTGAGCCAGCTCGTCGACGTCGCACATATGCTCGGTGATCGCCACAATCGCGTGTTTTTTGCCTTTCGCGATACCCGCCTTAATTTCTGAAACCAGGTCGTCGCGCGTGTATTCAACCTCAGGCACCATGATGAACTCACAGCCGCCGGAGATAGCTGCCGCCAGGGTCAGATCGCCGCAGTAGCGACCCATCACTTCAACAACGGAAATACGCTGGTGGGAGGAAGAGGTGTCACGCAGGCGGTCAATGGCCTCTACCACGGTGCTCAATGCGGTAAAGAAGCCGATGGTATAGTCGGTGCCTTTAATATCGTTGTCGATGGTGCCCGGCAGACCGATGCAGGGGAAGCCCATCTCAGTCAGACGCACGGCACCCATGTAGGAACCGTCACCACCGATAACCACCAGCGCATCCAGGCCGCGCTTTCTCATATTTTCAATCGCGACGGCGCGAATATGTTCTTCGCGGAATTCTGGAAAACGCGCCGACCCCAGGAAGGTGCCGCCGCGGTTGATCATGTCGGAAACGCTGTAGCGGTCGAGCTGAACCATACGATCTTCATACAGGCCGAGGTAACCGTCATAGATTCCAAAAACTTCCAGACCTTCCGTTAATGCCGCACGCACAACGCCACGAATAGCTGCGTTCATGCCCGGGGCATCACCGCCACTTGTCAACACACCGATTTTCTTAATCATGACTACCTCTGAACTTAGGAAGCAAAAAATAATCCTGTTGCCTGAAGCGCCCCTCACCAGGAGTGCACAACGATAATTGCAATAGTATATCAAACGCTTCTGGCTGAATTGATTCAGGTCAGACCAAATGGCGGTAATTTATACAAAAAATGCCGATCCGCCCCACACTTTTACATCGAGTTTACAGACTATAACCTAAAGATCATAAAACACCCTGCTGCCCTAACGGCACCACAGAGCAGGGGTCCTGGTGGATAATGACATCGGACCCGGGAAAACGGAGCAACAGCGCCTGCTCCACCTGGTCGGCAATCACGTGTGCCTGAACCAGCGGGAGGTTATCTTCCATTTCCAAATGAATCTGAATAAAGCGAGTCGGCCCTGACTGCCGCGTTCGTAGATCGTGCGCCCCGCTGACGCCTGGCCACGCGGTCACGATATTGATAATTTCCTGGCGTTCCTCATCAGGAAGCGCGCGGTCTAACAACGACTGAACGGCGTCATAAGCCATGCGCAGCGCGCTATATAAAATATAGACGCCTATACCTAATGCAAACAGCGCATCAGCACGGTGCCAGCCGTACCAGGAGAGGGCCAGCGCCACCAGAATTGCGCCGTTCATCATAACATCAGACTGATAATGAAGCATATCCGCCCGTACCGCCTGACTTTGTGTTTTTCTTACGACCCAGCGCTGGAACGTGACCAGCAGCAGCGTGCTGACCAGCGCAATCAGCGTCACCACCATCCCTACGCCCGCCGCATTCATCGGCTCAGGACGAACGAGATGATCAATACCGGTCAAGAACAGAAACAGCGCCGAGCCGGAGACAAACATACTTTGCGCCAGCGCGGCCAGCGATTCCGCTTTACCATGGCCAAAGGTATGTTCTTCATCGGCAGGCTGCAGCGAATAACGCACCACCAGCAGGTTGGTCAACGAGGCAGCGATATCCACCAGTGAATCAACCAGCGCCGCCAGAATACTCACAGACCCGGTATACCACCATGCAAAAATCTTGATCAAAAGTAACGCAGAGGCCATCACCGTCGCCGCAATCGCCGCGCGGCTCACCAGCTGCCCATAAGATTGATTCATAAACGCTCCTTACTTCGCGATGCGCTTAGTATAACCCGATCTTTTACCGGGACGGGGAGCCAGGAGGGCGCTGAATAACGGGCAAAAAAAACCCCCACATCATGTGGGGGAAGACAGGGATGGTGTCTATGGCAAGGAAAACAGGGTTGTTACTGGGGTTGCAGGGTATTGCTACTACTCGAAAGCATCATCGCTGAGCCTTTTTGCATCCGTGCAACCTCACGCAACTGATCCATTCGTTGCTGGTGCTTAGCGTTTAAAACCGCTTGCTGCTCTGGCGTTAGCAGGTGATACATCTGGTTGCGAACTTTTGCCATTTCAACCTGGCGGGCAACCTGTTCCTGCGCCATCTTATCTGCCTGAGCGCGTACAGCGTTTTCATCAAAATTTTCTGCGGTGACAAGGCGATGCATTGTCTCCATTTCGCTAACATTAACGGGTGGCCTGTCGTGGCGTGCCCGCTGCATAAGATCTCGTAACTGTTGCCGTTGGTGTTCAGTTAAACTTATGCCGTCAAACATATGGCTCTGGCTGCTGCGCTGGACCCCTTCGTCTCCGGGAAGCCAGTTAACGCTGGTGACGACTTCAGCGGCTTGGCTATATGCACTTAGCGCCAGCGTTGAGGCCATGACGGCAGCGATAACATTGCGCATCACATACTCCCAAAACGTTTGTGTCGCGATTCAACGAGAGAGAGTTTACGATGCAGGCTGCAAACATGCGTCAGGGGGTGTAAAACAACGTAAAGTCATGGATTAGCGAGCCTTGATGACGTAATTTCTGCCTCGGAGGTATTTAAACAATGAATAAAATCCTGTTAGTAGATGATGACCGGGAGCTCACCTCCCTGTTAAAAGAGCTGCTCGATATGGAAGGTTTTAATGTGCTCGTCGCCCATGATGGGGAACAGGCGCTGGCCCTTCTGGACGACAGCATCGATTTACTTTTGCTTGATGTGATGATGCCGAAGAAAAACGGTATCGACACGCTCAAAGAGTTGCGTCAGACACACCAGACCCCGGTTATCATGCTAACGGCCCGCGGGAGCGAGCTGGATCGCGTTCTCGGCCTCGAGCTGGGCGCGGACGATTATTTGCCTAAGCCGTTCAACGATCGTGAGCTGGTGGCGCGTATACGCGCGATTCTGCGCCGGTCGCACTGGAGCGAGCAGCAGCAGACAACCGAAGCCGGTTCACCGACGCTGGAAGTGGATGCGCTAAGCCTTAACCCCGGTCGCCAGGAAGCCAGCTTCGATGGTCTGACCCTGGAACTGACCGGCACCGAGTTCACCCTGCTCTATCTTCTGGCGCAGCATCTTGGCCAGGTGGTATCGCGTGAGCATCTTAGCCAGGAGGTGCTGGGTAAACGCCTGACGCCGTTCGATCGCGCGATCGATATGCACATCTCCAACCTGCGGCGCAAGCTGCCGGAGCGCAAAGACGGCCATCCGTGGTTTAAAACCCTGCGCGGACGCGGCTATCTGATGGTATCGGCTTCATGATTGGAAGTTTAACCGCACGCATCTTCGCTATTTTCTGGCTCACGCTGGCGCTGGTGTTGATGCTGGTTCTGATGCTGCCTAAGCTGGACTCGCGCCAGATGACCGAGCTGCTGGAGAGCGAGCAACGTCAGGGCATCATGATTGAACAGCACGTCGAGGCCGAACTGGCGAACGATCCGCCAAACGACCTGATGTGGTGGCGTCGTCTGTTTCGCGCCATCGATAAGTGGGCTCCGCCGGGCCAGCGTTTGCTGCTGGTCACCAGCGAAGGTCGCGTTATCGGTGCCGAACGCAACGAAATGCAGATTATCCGCAACTTTATCGGCCAGGCGGATAACGCCGACCATCCGCAGAAAAAGCGCTATGGTCGTCTGGAAATGGTCGGACCTTTTTCCGTCAGGGATGGAGAAGATAACTACCAGCTCTATCTGATTCGTCCTGCCAATACGTCACAATCAGACTTCATCAATCTGCTGTTCGACCGGCCGCTACTGCTGCTGATCGTCACGATGTTAGTCAGCGCCCCGCTGCTGCTATGGCTGGCGTGGAGCCTGGCGAAACCCGCACGTAAGCTGAAAAATGCCGCCGATGAAGTCGCCCAGGGCAACCTGCGTCAGCATCCGGAGCTGGAAGCCGGTCCGCAGGAGTTTTTAGCCGCCGGGACCAGTTTTAACCAGATGGTGACCGCGCTGGAGCGCATGATGTCCAGCCAGCATCGTCTGCTGTCCGATATCTCGCACGAACTGCGCACGCCGCTGACCCGCCTGCAGTTAGGCACCGCATTGCTGCGCCGCCGCAGCGGGGAAAGCAAAGAGCTGGAGCGTATTGAGATGGAAGCGCACCGGCTGGATAGCATGATCAACGACCTGCTGGTGATGTCGCGCAATCAGGCGAAAACCGCGCTGGTCAGCGAAACGGTGAAAGCCAACCAGCTGTGGGGCGAGGTGCTGGATAACGCCGCCTTTGAAGCCGAACAGATGGGGAAATCGTTCACCGTCGAGTATCCGCCGGGGCCGTGGCCGCTGTATGGTAACCCCAATGCGCTGGAAAGCGCGCTGGAGAATATCGTGCGTAACGCGCTGCGCTACTCGCATACTAAAATTTCGGTAAGCTTCTCAGTGGATAAAGACGGCATCACGGTGAACGTCGATGATGACGGCCCGGGCGTGAGTCCGGAGGATCGCGAGCAGATTTTCCGTCCGTTCTACCGTACCGATGAGGCGCGCGACCGCGAGTCTGGCGGTACCGGGCTGGGGCTGGCGATTGTCGAGGCGGCGATTCAACAGCATCGCGGTTGGGTGAAGGCCGACGACAGCCCGCTGGGCGGTCTGCGCTTAACCCTCTGGCTGCCGCTGTACAAGCGTACCTGATCCCCCCGGCCTGGCTTCACCGGGCCGGGTTCGAAACGGGTAGCCCGAATAAGGCGCAACGCGCCGCCATCCGGGAACGCGCACGGAAGCGCTATTTCCCCCACAATCTCCGCGAATTATTTTCGATCTTCCCGCTCAGGCGCCGTTTCTGCATGGTACGGCTCCAGCTTACCGACAGCCCCGCCGCGGAGAGCAGACGGTGGTACTGGTCATCATCAAACGGCATCTGCCAGGCGATGGCGCCCGCTTCGTGAACGCTCACGTCGCTGAGCCGGGAAACCAGCGTGAGCGGCGCATCGCTGGAGACCCGCCCGCCCGCCACCACCCGATACAGCCAGCCGGTTTTGCCGCTGTTTTGCATAAGCTGCGCCATATCGCTGACGGCAAAGTGATAGTTGAGTTTGAAGCACGGCGATCGCGGCTGCGTGACCTGAATCAGCGCTTCTCCCCAGCGGAAGATATCGCCAATGTAGACGTTTTTTTCGGTCAGCCCTTCGGTCGAGAGATTTTCGCCAAACGCCGGGGCGCAGAAAAGATCTGCCTGCTGCGGAAGCTCACGGGCCCAGTGGGCGTAGTGTTCACGGGGATAGTGGCACAGCGCGCGGTCCGGCCCGCCGTGAATTTTCTTCTCCGCCTGCTCATCGCCCTCCAGCCCCAAATCGCCGAGGGTCAGTTCACCATCGACCTGAATTTTACCGATGGCGCTTGGACGGCTGCCGTCATAATCCCTTACCTTGCCCACAAAGACATTCACCGGATAGTGCATCGCTGCTCCTTTGCTGCGGATATAAAAAAAGCGAGTCATCAGACTCGCTTCTCGCTCAGCACAATGCAACCTTATTTTTTGGCGGCAAAACGCGCTGCGGCTTCGTCCCAGTTCACCACGTCCCAGAACGCTTTGATGTAGTCCGGGCGGCGGTTCTGGAATTTCAGGTAGTAAGCGTGTTCCCACACGTCCAGGCCGATAATCGGGAAGCCGGAAGCGCCGGAGATCGCTTCACCCATCAGCGGGGAGTCCTGGTTAGCGGTAGAAACCACCGCCAGCTTGTCGCCTTTCAGCACCAGCCACGCCCAGCCGGAGCCGAAACGGGTCGCCGCCGCTTTTTCAAATTCCGCTTTGAAGTTGTCAACGGAATCGAAATCACGCTCGATAGCCGCTTTCAGGTCGCCCTGCAGGGTGGTACCGGTTTTCAGGCCTTTCCAGAACAGGCTGTGGTTAGCGTGGCCGCCTGCGTTGTTACGCAGCACGGTTTTTTTGTCTGCCGGCAGCTGATCCAGTTTGGTAATCAGCTCTTCTGCAGACAGGCTCGCGAATTCAGGCAGGCTTTCCAGCGCTGCGTTAGCGTTATTTACGTAGGTCTGGTGGTGTTTAGTGTGATGGATTTCCATCGTCTGCTTGTCAAAATGCGGTTCCAGGGCGTCATAAGCGTACGGCAGGGCAGGCAGTGTATAACTCATAATCATCTCCATTATTGTCGAGCGGCGGAAAGTGTTAATGCCGCGTAAGCAGTTGGTTCATTATAGTTAATTAAATGATATTGAAAACGCTTATCAATGCCGTATTTTTAATAAGGTTATAACAACGGGTAATAGATGTCGTTTTGTGATACAGAACAACTAATTAAGTTTTTGGTTGCCAGGTTCAGGCTTCGGGTGGCAACAGCTTAAAGGCGGAAAAACTGACCGATTTTTACACTCATCGGGTCGGAAGAAGATTTATCCGATAAAAAATAGATGAGGATAAAATCAATGAATCACGCGATTACGATGGGTATTTTTTGGCATTTGATAGGTGCGGCCAGTGCAGCCTGTTTCTATGCCCCGTTCAAGAAAGTTAAACATTGGTCCTGGGAAACCATGTGGTCTATCGGCGGTATTGTCTCCTGGCTGATCCTCCCGTGGGCCATCAGCGCCATGCTGCTGCCCGATTTCTGGGCCTATTACGGTTCTTTTAACGCCTCCACTCTGCTGCCCGTTTTCCTGTTCGGCGCCATGTGGGGTATCGGTAATATCAACTACGGCCTGACAATGCGTTACCTGGGGATGTCGATGGGGATCGGCATCGCCATTGGTATCACGCTGATTGTCGGCACGTTAATGACGCCGATTCTTAACGGTCAGTTTGATGTTCTCATTAACACTAAAGGCGGCCAGATGACGCTGCTCGGCGTGCTGGTCGCGGTGATTGGCGTGGGTATCGTCACCCGCGCAGGCCAGCTGAAAGAGCGCAAAATGGGCATCAAAGCCGAAGACTTCAACCTGAAAAAGGGGCTGCTGCTGGCGGTGATGTGTGGCATCTTCTCGGCCGGTATGTCATTCGCCATGAACGCCGCCAAGCCGATGCATGAAGCCGCCGCCGCGCTCGGCGTTGATCCGCTCTACACCGCGCTGCCAAGCTATGTGGTGATCATGGGCGGCGGCGCGCTGGTCAACCTCGGCTTCTGCTTTATCCGTCTGGCAAAAGTAAAAAACCTGTCGATAAAAGCCGACTTCTCGCTGGCAAAACCGCTTATCATCAGCAATATCCTGCTTTCGGCGTTAGGCGGCCTGATGTGGTATCTGCAGTTCTTTTTCTACGCCTGGGGCCACGCCAGCATTCCGCCGCAGTACGACTACATGAGCTGGATGCTGCATATGAGCTTCTACGTGCTGTGCGGCGGCCTGGTGGGTCTGATACTGAAAGAGTGGAACAACGCCGGTCGTCGTCCGGTGGGCGTCCTCAGCCTCGGCTGCGTGGTGATTATTATCGCCGCCAATATCGTTGGTCTGGGAATGGCGAACTAGCGTCGTCAGGCGGCGGTGCGACTGCGCTGCCGCCACTGCCCCGGCGTCATGCCTATCTCGCGGTTAAACACCACCGAAAAGTAGTTGCTGTCTTCAAATCCGCACTGCATCGCCACTTCGCCAATCAGCCGTTCGGTATGCTGCAGCAGATACTGCGCGTGACAGATGCGCAGCTGGCGCAGGTAGTGGTTGATGGTCATCCCCGTCTGCTGACGAAACTGCTGGCGCAGCGCGCGTTCGCTGCACCCTTCGCGCTCGCAAAAACGGTCAAGAAAGAAGGGACGATTGAGGCTGCCCGCCAGCTCGGTGAGTAGCTTATCGAGCAGCGCTTCGCTTTGGGTTGCCGCCAGATTATCGGTGGCGTAGCGATAGCGCTGAAGAATAAGCGCCAGCTGAGCAAACAGCAGCTCGGCCATATTATTGGCCTGCGCGTCGCTGCGGCTGCTTTCATGCTCCAGTTGGGTAATCACCTGCCTGACCTGGGCCATGCCGCTGCTGCCAATCCGCCAGTGCGGAACCCACGGTGTACCGAACAGGCCGGGAATGTGCGCCGCCCAGTCAAAGTTAAGCCGCAGCCGGTCCGGGCAGTAAATGACGTTTTGCAGGACGAGATCGTTCACCGAGGCGTAGGAGTGTTTGTCTTCCGCGCGGATATAGAACAGATCGCCGCGGGTAATCCGCCACGGGCGATCGTTCAGGACGTGCAGGCCGTTACCCCGCCACACCAGCACCAGTTCGCAGAACTCATGGGTGTGCTCGGCGAAAACGTTTTGCGGATAGCGATCCGCCACCGCCACCGCCTGAGCGGGAGAGGCAAAAAATTCATCTTTGCGAAGAATCAGCTGACCTGCCACGACATCAACTCCGGACGTAAATAACGTTTCATTATTCGCGTTTATGTCTGTCAAAACGTTGACTGCTCTCCCGTTACTGAAGAATGGCGTCGCGCCCCTGACGAATATCGCGCGGAGACCAGTCAAACTCACGGCGGAAAAGCGTCGAAAAGTGGTTACTGTCGCCGAATCCGCAGCGATAGGCGATATCGGTCACGCTGTCATCGCTATGGCGCAGTAAATGGCGCGCTTTCATCAACCGCACCCGATTCAGATAGCGCTGCGGCGTCAGCCCGGTTTGCTGTTTTAACTGACGGTGCAGGGTTCGCAAGGAGAGCGAAAAGCGCGCCGCCACCTCTTCCCAGCAGATATCTTCGGCAAAATGGTCTTCCAGCCAGGCCATCAAATGGTTGAGCCGCGCGTCGTTGTTGGCGGCCCCTTCGGCGAGGCTGCTTTTACGCAGGTGCACCAGCAGCTGCATAAATAAAATCTCGCGGCTGGCGATGGCGTGCATATCCGCATCCGCGCCAACGTTCTCCATCTGCTCCACAATCTGGCGCACCTGCTGCAACGCATTCTGATTCACCCGCCAGTGCGAGAGGTAGTTCCCCTCCTGCTCCTGCGGCAACAGCGCGTTCAGGCCGGACAAAAAGCGAAACGCATCCGGCGCGCGATAGAGCACATTAGTCAGGCATAAATTATCCGTGTGCTCGTAGAGATGGCGATCGTGATCGCGGATAAAGCAGACCGAGCCGCCGCTGATGGTGTAGGGCTGGCCGTTGAAAACGTGAATCCCGGTGCCGTGCTCCACAATAACAATCTCATGAAAATCATGGTGATGCTCAGGAAAAGCGGATTGCGGGAGCCGCGGCTCAATGGCGACAGCTGAAACGCCGGACTTAAAGAAATCCACACTGTGCAACATAGTCATAGCCGCTCCTCGAGATGAGAAAAGTTATCAATCAGTGGAGCAAATAGTAATTAAGGGCCGACGATCCGGCCTTCAATTTTTGACCGCAAAATTCGTAAAGCCTGCCGCTTTTTCAAGAAATGACGGGAAAGATCGGGAACTGCGGACAACATCACATCCCTCACCCCAGCGCGGAGAAAACGAAACTGTGACCTCCCTCACGGTCACCTTTGCTTTCTTGCCAGCGGCCAATTTTCCCTGTCAGTAACAAGAAGGTGAGCCCGACGCGACTTTTTTAGACTGCATGCAATGATTTTCACAAGGATCTTCCCATGAATTTTCGTCATTGTGTCGCCGTCGATTTAGGCGCCTCCAGCGGGCGGGTGATGCTCGCCGGTTATCAGCCCGGTCAGCAAACGCTGGCGCTGCGTGAAATTCACCGTTTTACCAATAACCTGCAAAAGGTGGATGGCTTCGACTGCTGGGATCTCGATAGCCTGGAAGGGGAAATTCGCCGCGGTCTGGAGAAGGTCTGCGAACAGGGCATCCTGATCGACAGCATCGGCATCGATACCTGGGGCGTGGATTATGTCCTGCTGGATAAAGCGGGTCAGCGCGTCGGCCTGCCGGTTTCCTATCGCGACTCCCGCACCCAGGGCCTGATGCGCCATGCCGAAGAGCAGCTGGGCCGGGCGGAGATCTACCGCCGCAGCGGTATTCAGTTTCTGCCGTTTAATACCCTTTATCAGCTGCGCGCGCTGGTTGAACAGCAGCCGGAGCTGGTCAGCAAGGCCGCACACGCGCTGCTCATCCCGGACTACTTTAGCTTCCGCCTGACCGGCAACATGAACTGGGAATACACCAACGCCACCACCACGCAACTGGTTAACATCAACAGCGATAGCTGGGATGAAGATCTGCTGAACTGGAGCGGCGCACCGCGCGAATGGTTCGGTACGCCGACTCATCCCGGCAACGTTATTGGCCACTGGATTTGCCCGCAGGGCAATAACATCCCGGTGGTCGCCGTCGCCAGCCACGATACCGCCAGCGCGGTTATCGCCTCGCCGCTGGCCAGCAAAAACGCCGCGTATCTCTCTTCCGGCACCTGGTCGCTGATGGGCTTTGAAAGCAAAACCCCCTGCACCAGCGATGCGGCGCTAAGGGCCAATATCACCAACGAAGGCGGTGCCGAAGGCCGCTATCGGGTGCTGAAAAATATTATGGGCCTGTGGCTGCTTCAGCGGGTGCTCAAGGAGCAAAACGTCGGCGACCTGCCGGCGCTGATCGCGCGTACCGCTGCGCTTCCGGCCTGCCGCTTCGTCATCGACTGCAACGATGACCGCTTTATCAACCCGGACAACATGAGCGCGGAAATCCAGGCCGCCTGTCGCGAAGCCGGGCAGCCGGTTCCCGATACCGACGCCGAGCTGGCGCGCTGTATTTTTGACAGCCTGGCGCTGCTCTACGCCCGGGTGCTCAACGAGCTGGCGGCGCTGCGCGGTCAGCCGTTCAGCCAGCTGCATATTGTCGGCGGCGGCTGCCAGAACGAACTGCTCAACCAGCTGTGTGCCGACGCCTGCGGCATCACCGTGATCGCCGGCCCGATTGAGGCCTCCACCCTGGGCAATATCGGCATTCAGCTGATGACCCTGGACGAGCTGCACAACGTCGATGAATTCCGTCAGGTGGTGCGGCAAAACTACGCCCTCACCACCTTTACCCCCAATCCTGATAGTGAAATTGCCCGCTTCGTCGCGCAGTTTCAGCCACAACAGACCAAGGAGCTTTGCGCATGACCACTCAACTTGAACAAGCCTGGGAAATTGCCAAACAGCGCTACGCCAGCGTCGGCGTGGACGTCGAGGAGGCCTTGCGCCAGCTGGATCGCCTGCCCGTTTCCATGCACTGCTGGCAGGGCGATGACGTCGTCGGTTTCGAAAACCCGGAAGGAAGCCTGACCGGCGGCATTCAGGCTACCGGCAACTACCCGGGTAAAGCGCGTAACGCCAGCGAGCTGCGCGCCGACCTTGAGCAGGCGCTGAGCCTGATCCCCGGGCCAAAACGCCTGAACCTGCACGCGCTCTATCTCGAATCCGACACGCCGGTGCCGCGCAATGAAATTAAGCCGGAGCACTTTAAAAACTGGGTTGAGTGGGCGAAAGCCAACAAGCTGGGGCTCGATTTTAACCCCTCCTGCTTCTCGCATCCGCTAAGCGCCGACGGCTTTACGCTGTCGCACGCCAACGATGAAATCCGCCAGTTCTGGATCGATCACTGCAAGGCCAGCCGCCGTATTTCCGCTTACTTCGGCGAGCAGCTGGGCACGCCGTCGGTAATGAATATCTGGATCCCGGACGGCATGAAGGATATTACCGTTGACCGCTTCGCGCCGCGCCAGCGCCTGCTGAACGCGCTCGATGAAGTGATCAGCGAGAAGCTGGACCCGGCGCACCACATTGATGCCGTCGAGAGCAAACTGTTCGGTATCGGCGCGGAAAGCTACACCGTCGGCTCCAATGAGTTCTATATGGGCTACGCCACCAGCCGCCAGACCGCCCTGTGCCTGGATGCCGGCCACTTCCACCCGACGGAGGTCATCTCCGACAAAATCTCCGCCGCCATGCTCTATATCCCGCGCCTGCTGCTGCACGTCAGCCGTCCGGTACGCTGGGACAGCGACCACGTGGTGCTGCTGGATGACGAAACCCAGGCCATCGCCAGCGAAATCATCCGTCACGATCTGTTCGACCGCGTGCATATCGGTCTCGATTTCTTCGATGCTTCGATTAACCGCATCGCGGCGTGGGTGATTGGTACCCGCAATATGAAAAAAGCCCTGCTGCGCGCCCTGCTGGAACCGACCGGGCAGCTGCGTCAGCTGGAGCTCGATGGCGATTACACCGCCCGCCTGGCGCTGCTGGAAGAGCAGAAGTGCCTGCCGTGGCAGGCCATCTGGGAGATGTACTGTCAGCGTCACGATACGCCGGCAGGTAGCCAGTGGCTGGATAACGTACGTGCTTATGAAAATGCGGTTCTGAGCCAGCGCGGGTAAAGCCTGACGTTCCCCGGGTCGCGGCCGGGCTACAAACCGGTAGCCCGGATAAGCCGTTTACGGCGCAATCCGGGGGCTCGCACATATTCAGGGCGAGGGGCCAACCCCGCGCCGAATCAACAGGAAAGACAAGACTATGCAGACCATTATCGACGCCTGGTTCGTCCAGGGCATGATTAAAGCCACTTCTGACGCCTGGCTGAAAGGCTGGGACGAGCGCAACGGCGGCAACCTGACGCTGCGCCTCGACGAAGCGGATATCGAACCCTACGCGGCGGATTTCCACACCAAACCGCGCTATATCGCCCTGAGCCAGCCGATGCCGACGCTGGCTAACCAGCCGTTTATCGTCACCGGTTCCGGTAAATTCTTCCGTAACGTCCAGCTCGACCCGGCGGCGAACCTCGGGGTGGTGAAAGTCGACAGCGACGGCGCGGGATACCATATTCTTTGGGGCCTGACCAACGATGCGGTGCCAACATCCGAGCTGCCGGCGCACTTCCTGTCGCACAGCGAGCGCATCCGGCTGACCAACGGTAAAGACCGGGTGATCATGCACTGCCACGCCACCAATCTGATCGCCCTGACCTACGTGCTGGAGAACAACAGCGATCTGTTTACCCGCAAGCTGTGGGAAGGGAGTACCGAATGCCTGGTGGTCTTCCCGGACGGCGTCGGCATCCTGCCGTGGATGGTGCCGGGTACCGACGAAATCGGCCAGGCCACCGCCGAGGCGATGCAGAAACATTCGCTGGTGCTGTGGCCGTTCCACGGCGTTTTCGGCAGCGGCCCCAATCTGGACGAAACCTTCGGCCTGATCGATACCGCCGAGAAATCCGCCGAGGTGCTGGTGAAAGTTTACTCAATGGGCGGGATGAAACAAACCATCACCCGCGAAGAGCTGGTCGCCCTTGGCAAACGCTTCAACGTTCAACCCCTGCAGTCCGCGTTAGACCTTTATTCATAACAACATCGCGCCCCGCTCACCGAGACGGGGCGAAAAAAACACCTGCAAACCCTACAAACTAACTCGATTATGTGGAGTAAAAGCAATGAAAACAAACACAAGCTTGATCCTCACCGTTGCCATCCTGGCGTTGTCCGGTTCCGCTTTAGCCGAAGTCAAAATCGCCCTCGTGGCGAAATCATTGGGAAATGGATTCTTCGAAGCAGCGAACGTCGGCGCGCAGGAAGCGGCCAAAGAGTTAGGCGATGTCAAAGTGATCTATACCGGCCCGACCACCACCACCGCCGAAGCGCAGATCGAAGTGCTGAATGGTTTGATCGCCCAGGGGGTGGATGCGATCGCCATTTCCGCTAACGATCCCGACGCCGTGGTGCCGGTGCTGAAAAAAGCGATGCAGCGCGGCATTAAGGTGGTCTCCTGGGACTCCGGCGTCGCGCCGGCGGGCCGCCAGATCCATCTTAACCCGTCCAATAACGCGCTGATTGGCGAAACCAACGTTAAGCTCGCCGCCGATGCGCTGAAGGCGCTGAACGTGGAAAAAGGCGATGTGGCGATTTTAAGCGCCACCCCAACCTCCACCAACCAGAACATCTGGATTGAGGAGATGAAAAAGGTGCTGCCGCAGTATCCGTCCGTCAATCTGGTGACCGTGGCCTACGGGGACGATCTGTCGGATAAAAGCTACCGCGAAGCGGTGGGCCTGCTGAAGTCATATCCTGACCTGAAAGTGATCGTTTCGCCTTCGTCGGTGGGGATCGTGGCCGCCGCCCAGGCGGTGAAAGATCAGGGCAAAATCGGCAAGGTCTACGTCACCGGGCTGGGGCTGCCGTCGGAAATGGCCGGGGCGATTAAGTCCGGCGCCAGCAAAAGCTTCGCCATCTGGAACCCGATTGACCTCGGCTACGCCGCCACGTATCTGGCCGACGATTTAGTCAAAGGCACGGCGACCAAAACCGAAGCCAATATGGGCAAGCTGGGCAAAGTGAAGCTGGACGCCGACGGTAGCGGCGCGATGGCCGAACCGTTCGTCTACGATGCGAGCAACATCGATAAGTTCTCGAAAATTTTCTAACCCTGTTTCCTCACTCCGGCCCTCTTCCAAAAAGAGAGGGAGAAAGTCAGGCCCTCTGCGCACTGCTGCCAGCGAGCACTGAACGGTTCCCTCGCCCCTTTGGGGAGAGGGTTAGGGTGAGGGGTGATTTTACGGAGAACTATCATGTCAGCATCCACCCCACTGCTGTCGCTGAAGGGCATCACCAAGGTTTTTCCCGGTGTCCGCGCTCTTGAAAACGTACAGCTCGATCTCTGGCCCGGCAAAGTGACCGCTTTAATCGGCGAAAACGGCGCGGGGAAATCGACGCTGGTCAAAGTGATGACCGGCATTTATCAGCCCGAAGAGGGCGAGATTCTCTATAAAGCGATTCCTATCCAACTGCCGAACCCGGAGTCGGCGCACAAGGTCGGGATCACCGCGATTCATCAGGAAACCGTGCTGTTCGACGAACTCTCGGTCACCGAAAATATCTTCGTCGGCCAGTATCTGCATCGCGGCCTGCTGAAGAAGCTCGACTGGCCCGCCATGCACCGCAAAGCCAGCGAAATACTCACCCGCCTCGAGGTACAGATTGACCCGCGCGCGACGCTGAAAACCCTCAGCATCGCCCAACGCCATATGGTAGCCATCGCCCGGGCGCTCTCCTTTGAAGCCCAGGTGGTGATCCTCGATGAGCCGACGGCGGCGCTCTCGCAGCATGAAATTCTGGAGTTTTATCAAATCGTTGAGCGCCTGAAGCAGGACGGCAAAGCGATTCTGTTTATCTCGCATAAGTTCGATGAGATTTTCGAGCTGGCGGACTACTACACCATTCTGCGCGACGGCGTGTACGTCAGCTCCGGCGCGATTAACGACATCACCGAAGAGCGGATGGTGGCGATGATGGTGGGCCGCGCGATTACCCAAACCTACCCGAAAGTCGACTGTATTCCGGGAGAAACGGTGCTGGAGGTGAAAGACCTCTGCCACCCCACCGAGTTCGCCCATATCAGCTTCCGCCTGCGCAAAGGGGAGATTCTGGGCTTTTACGGGCTGGTGGGCGCCGGGCGCACCGAGCTGATGCAGGCGCTCTCCGG
Source organism: Klebsiella sp. OBRC7 (assembly GCF_000293135.1). Lineage (NCBI taxonomy): Bacteria > Pseudomonadati > Pseudomonadota > Gammaproteobacteria > Enterobacterales > Enterobacteriaceae > Klebsiella > Klebsiella sp. OBRC7. The sequence continues at coordinate 31,783 of NZ_ALNJ01000088.1, forward strand.
AGTCTCGCATCCCTCTTCCGGCGATATCGTGCTGAAGGGGAAACCGATGCGCTTTCGCCAGCCAGCCGACGCCATCAGCGCCGGTATCGTCTGCGTGCCGGAAGAGCGGCAGAAGCAGGGAGCGATTATCGCCCTGCCGATTGCCCAGAACATCAGCCTGCCGCAGCTCAGCAAACTGAACCCCCGCGGCGTGCTTAACGACGCCCGCGAATGGCGGCTGGCGGACGAGTACGCCTCGCGCCTGCAGGTTAAGGCCTTTAGCTGGCGACAGGCGGTGGAAACCCTTTCCGGCGGCAATCAGCAAAAAGTGGTGATCGGCAAATGGCTGGCAACCCATCCCGAGGTGATTATCCTCGACGAACCGACCAAAGGTATCGATATCGGCTCCAAGGCGGCGGTGCACCAGTTTATGTCCGAGCTGGTCAGCCAGGGGCTGGCGGTCATTATGGTCTCTTCGGAGCTGCCGGAAGTGATGGGTATGGCCGACCGGATTATCGTGATGCACGAAGGGCTGATGGTGGCCGAGTATCGCGCCGGTGAAGCGACGGCGGAAACCATCGTCAGCGCCGCCAGCGGCGCCGGTCGGGAGGCAGCGTAATGGGCCGACAACTGCTTAAACACCGCGAAGCGCTGCTGGCGGCGGTCGTCATTTTGATGATCGGCGCTATCGGCAGCCGGGCGCCGTCGTTCGTCTCGCCGGGCAATCTGGTGGAGATGTTTAACGACACCGCCATTCTGATCATCCTCGCCCTCGGCCAGATGATGGTGCTGCTCACCAAAGGCATCGATCTGTCGATGGCCGCCAATCTGGCGCTGACCGGGATGATCGTCGCGCTGCTCAACGCCCACTATCCGGGTATCCCGGTGGCGGCCCTGCTGGCGCTGGCGACCCTGCTTGGCCTGCTGATGGGGATGATTAACGGCCTGCTGGTCTGGCGGCTCGGCATTCCGGCCATCGTGGTCACGCTGGGCACCATGAGTATTTATCGCGGGATTATCTTCCTGCTTTCCGACGGCGGCTGGGTGAACTCGCACCAGATGAGCGCCGATTTTCTCGGCCTGCCGCGCGCCTCGCTGCTGGGGCTGCCGCTGCTGAGCTGGTGCGCCATCGCCGCGCTGCTGCTGGTGGGCTATTTCCTCCGCTACAGCCGCACCGGCCGGGCCTTGTACACCGCGGGCGGCAACGCGACGGCGGCGTACTACACCGGGATTAACGCCGGGAAAATGCAGTTTGTCAGCTTCTGCCTCTCCGGCGCGCTGGCCGGGTTCTGCGGCTATCTGTGGATCTCGCGCTTCGCCGTCGCCTATGTCGATGTCGCCAACGGTTTTGAACTACAGGTGGTCGCCGCCTGCGTCATCGGCGGCATCAGCACCATGGGCGGAACCGGTCGCGTGCTCGGCTGCCTGTGCGGCGCGCTGTTCCTCGGCGTTATCAATAACGCCCTGCCGGTGATTGGCATTTCGCCGTTCTGGCAAATGGCCATTTCCGGCGCGGTGATCGTCATTGCGGTGCTGCTTAACGAACGCGGTAATAAAGGTAGCGGGCGGTTAATCCTGCGCAACGCGGCGCTGGCGCGGCAGAAACAGGCGGTGAAATCATGAGCAAAATAATGATGTCTGAAGAGATGAAAAGCGCCCCGGCCGCGCCGTCGCCGCTGCGCCGCTTGCTGTGCTGGGAAGGGTTTCTGCTGGCGGTAACCCTGGCGGTATTCGTGGTGAACGCCCTGGCGTCACCCTACTTCCTTAATATCTGGAACCTGTCTGACGCCACGTTTAACTTTACCGAAAAAGCGATCATCGTGCTGCCGATGGCGATGCTGATTATCGCCAGAGAGATCGACCTTTCGGTAGCCTCGACGATGGCGCTGAGCTCAACGGCGATGGGCTTCTGCGCGGCGGCGGGTATGGATACGCCGCTGCTGGTGGCCGTCGGGCTGGGCGTGGGGCTGCTGTGCGGCCTGTTCAACGGTATCCTGGTGACGCGCTTTAACCTGTCGTCGATTGTGATCACCATCGGCACCATGAGCCTGTATCGCGGAATAACCTACATTCTGCTGGGCGACAAGGCGCTCAATCACTACCCGGACAGCTTCGCCTGGTTCGGCCAGGGCTACGTGTGGGGGGCGCTCTCTTTTGAGTTCGCGCTGTTTATCCTCCTCGCCGCCGCCTTTACCTTCCTGCTGCATAAAACCAACTTTGGCCGCCGGACCTACGCCATCGGCAATAACCCGACCGGGGCCTGGTTCTCCGGGATCAACGTCAAGCGCCACAATCTGGTGCTGTTCGCGCTGGTCGGGCTGATGGCCGGGCTGGCGGCGGTCCTGCTGACCTCGAGGCTCGGCAGCACCCGCCCGACGCTGGCGATGGGCTGGGAGCTGGCGGTCGTCACGATGGCGGTGCTCGGCGGCGTCAATATTCTCGGCGGCTCCGGCAGCATGGTGGGGGTGATTATCGCCGCCTTCCTGATGGGGCTGGTGACGTTTGGCCTGAGCCTGCTCAACGTGCCGGGGATCGTGATGTCGATCATCATCGGCGCGATGCTGATCGTGGTGATCTCGCTGCCGATTATTACCCGGCGGATGATGCAGCGAAGACGAATTTAATTTCCCCTTCACCCTAATCTGACCGGTACGTGTAGCCCGGGTAAGGCGCCAGCCGCGACCCGGGGGCGGGTGAAGGGAAACGGATTACCCAAATCAACATTAAGGAGAATTATCATGAGTTTTATGTTGGCACTGCCCAAAATCAGCCTCCACGGCGCGGGCGCAATCGGCGATATGGTCAAGCTGGTGGCGGGTAAACGCTGGGGCAAAGCGCTGATCGTCACCGACGGCCAGCTGGTGAAGCTGGGGCTGCTCGACAGCCTGTTTACCGCCCTGGATGAACAGCAGATGTCTTACCATCTGTTTGACGAAGTGTTCCCTAACCCAACGGAAGCGCTGGTGCAAAAAGGCTACGCGGCGTATCGGGAGGCCGGGTGTGATTACCTTATCGCCTTCGGCGGCGGCAGCCCGATTGATACCGCCAAAGCGATAAAAATCCTCACCGCCAACCCGGGGCCATCGACCGCCTACTCCGGCGTCGGCAAAGTGAAAAACGCCGGCGTGCCGCTGGTGGCCATCAACACGACCGCCGGCACCGCGGCGGAGATGACCAGCAACGCGGTTATTATCGACGCCGAGCGCCAGGTAAAAGAGGTGATTATCGACCCCAATATCATTCCCGATATCGCCGTCGATGACGCCAGCGTGATGCTGGACATCCCGCCGTCCATTACCGCCGCCACCGGCATGGACGCGCTGACCCACGCCATTGAAGCCTTCGTGTCCGTTGGCGCGCATCCGTTGACCGACGCCAACGCTCTGGAAGCGATTCGCCTGATAAACCTGTGGCTACCGCAAGCCGTGGACGATGGACACCATCTTGAAGCCCGCGAGCAGATGGCGTTTGGCCAGTATCTGGCGGGCATGGCGTTTAACAGCGCCGGTCTCGGCCTGGTGCACGCGCTGGCCCATCAGCCGGGCGCTACCCACAACCTGCCGCACGGCGTGTGCAACGCCATCCTGCTGCCGATCATCGAAAACTTTAACCGGCCGCACGCGGTTGCCCGCTTCGCGCGCGTGGCGCAGGCGATGGGCGTCGATACCCGCGGTATGAGCGATGAAGCGGCCAGCATGGAGGCCATCAACGCCATCCGCGCGCTGAGCAAACGCGTCGGCATTCCGCAAGGCTTCAGCCAGCTTGGCGTCAGCAAAGCTGATATTGAAGGCTGGCTGGATAAAGCGCTGGCCGACCCGTGCGCGCCGTGCAATCCGCGCACCGCCAGCCGCGATGAAGTCCGCGAACTCTATCTGGAGGCATTATGATCCGTAAAGCTTTCGTGATGCAGGTAAACCCGGACGCGCATGAAGAGTATCAGCGCCGTCATAACCCCATCTGGCCGGAGCTGGAAGCGGTGCTGAAAGCCCACGGCGCGCACCACTACGCGATTTATCTCGATAAAGAGCGCCATCTGCTGTTCGCCACGGTGGAGATTGAATCCGAAGCGCGCTGGGACGCCGTCGCCGGGACCGAGGTGTGCCAGCGCTGGTGGCAGCATATGCGCGATGTGATGCCTGCCAATCCGGACAACAGTCCGGTAAGCGCGGAGCTTAAAGAGGTGTTTTATCTCGATTAAATTCATGACGGCCCCGCTGCGTTTAGCGGGGCCACCGCTTCAGATCGAAGAGCGTTACATCGTTCCGGGAACGGGCGTGGCCCTGAAGGCGTTTACCGCCCTGTCCATCAGCACCCGATCGTCGCTTCCGCTATCCAGTATCGTGTTTTGCGCGGATTCTTTTTCTACCTGCACGGCGACCGCATCGAGCTCTTTTAACCTGGCCGTCGTCAGCAAAGCGCTGACCTGCGCCGCAAAGCAGGCATCCTCTTCGGAGGGCTGCACCTGCGCCGCTGACGTCTCCGTGGTCGCCACGATATGATTATTCGCAATATAATTCCCTTTGCCGGAAACAAGCCGGATGATGACCGGTTTTATTCCCAGCGGCTTGAGATACTGAACATCAATCGTTTCGGAAATATGATTGGCAATAACCGAATTATTACTGCCGTTTATATGCAGCAAGCCATAGGCATCATCCAGGCCGTTGTCATAGTCCTGCATCGGTGGCCAGGGTTCACGATCGCGCAAGAAATGGTTTGCCGAGATCAGATTCTCCGCACAGTTATTCTCGAGAACAAGCATTCCCGGATAAAATGAATGGAATCGATTGCTGGTGATGCCAGAGCGGACAACGCCCGATAAGTGCACGCTGCTTGCGCCACGGGGGAAAATATTGTTGGTAGAAATCAATAATCCCCCGAAGTTTTGCGCATAAATAGAATAGCCTTTGTAGCCTGCGCCAATCAGGTTATCGGTTATTTTTGAAGCCTGCCCGGCGCCACGCAGCTCAATACAGTTACCGCATTCAGCGATAAAGTTATTATGGATCGCCATTGCATCGCTATTGTACGCGGTGAGGCCATGCTCCAGATAGATAAATCCCATCCCGGTAATGCGGAAAGCGTCCTGCGCGCTGGCGATATAAATGCCGGTTTTGCCGTTCGTATAGCTATTTTCCGGGTCGTTGTTTCCCAGCCCATCATCAACAAAGTGCAGACCATCAATACAGAAGTTTTCGAACGCCACCGAACTGATACGCGGCGCCCCGCTGCGTTTCACGTAAAATGCAGCGCCAGCGTGTTCTTCATCGCCGGGCTGCGGGCAGAGATCGACCAGGATTCGGCTCCCGCCCGGCCATATATCGTGCAAATTCGCCCACTCGTCCGCCGGCGTATTAAAGCGAATGCTCGAGGAGACAAAACCATGCCCGGAACCCATAATTTTTAAATAACTGATATCAATTAAGACCTGCGTCTTCAGATGATAATCGCCGGGCGGAATATAAATCGCGGCGCCCGGTTTACCCCCGTCGTTTATATCGGTTTCGGTTTGTCGCGATTTAATATCGGCGAGAATACTGTTAATCACTTCGCCAATATCCTGATAGGGATTACCAACCGGCCATCGCGTGACGTCATAATAATTCTCAGGAACCATAAACACATCCTTTAATATTAAATGGAAATCAATAAGCAATATTTAAACCATAGCTATGTGATTGTTGAATAAAACCGATATTCAGCATTACTGGTCATTTACCGCGACCTTTTTCCAGCTCACGTTTTGCAAGATCCGTTTTGATTTTCTCAAGGAACGCGTTATTCAGCTTGAAGTAGCGCACCAGATACGCGCTGATGAAATAACTCACCATCGGCAGTAGTGAGAACATCATGATAATACCTTGAATGGTCTGCGAATTTTGCTGCGGCTCATTTGCGACATAGCCGGTAAACGCCAGAATCCAGGCGACGATCGCACCGGCGACCGCCAGCCCCATTTTGAGCATAAACAGGTTTCCCGCAAAGGAGATGCCGGTCAGGCGTTTACCAAATTTCCAGTCGCCGTAGTCATCGACGTCGGACATCATCGCCCACAGAATAGGGCCAGACTGTATTAAATGTAGAACGTTAATAATGATGAACAGCGTCATCAGCGGGGTCAGGGATTGCGGATCAATAAACCACAGCGCAAACGAGAGAATGCCGAGAATAATATTAATAATGCGGAACAGCGCCAGCTTATCAAAACGATCGGTAAGCGGTTTGGCAAGCACGCTGCCCAGCATATTACAGGCCACGCCCAGCGCCATAAAGAAGGTAATAAATCCGACGGACGCTTTCATGACATAGGTAGCATAATAGATGGTTACGCCGCCGCGAATAAACGCCGGGAAAACGTTCAGGAAGGTAATAGAGATCATCAATAGCCACTGATCGTTTTTGATGATATCGCGCAGGTCTTTCTTTAACGACTCGTTTTGCTTCACCGACACCACCCGCTCTTTAATACTGGAGAAGCAGAACAGGAACATCAGGGTTGCCGCGCCGCCCATAATGATCATGGTCAGCTGGAAACCGGAGGCGCGATCGCCGTTACCCAGCCAGTCCGTTAACGGCAGAATAGAGGAGGAGATAATTAATGTTGCCAGGCCATTAAGGAAAAAGCGCCATGACAGGCAGCCCATGCGCTCTTTCTGATTGAGGGTAATGACGCCGCCGACCGAGCAGTAGGGAATATTAATCGCGGTATAAATCAGCGACATGAGCAGATAGGTAACCCAGGCATAGATAATCTTGCCGTTCATGCTGAGATCGGGGGTAGTAAACATCAGTACCGCGCCCAGGCCAAACGGAAACGCCATCCATAACAACCATGGGCGGAATTTACCCCAACGCGAGACGGTACGGTCGCAGATTGCTCCCATTAGCGGATCGCTAAAAGCATCAAAGATACGGATAACCAAGAATAATGTGCCCACCACCCCGGCATTCAGGCCATAAACATCGGTATAAAACCACGTCAGATAGAGAGCCAGTACGCTCCATATCATTCCTGAACCAGCGTCACCCATGCCGTAGCCGATCTTCTCCCTCAGCCCCAGCTTTTCATAAACGCCTGGCTTTTCAATTGCAGTAGCAGACATAAATACACCTATTTTTTGTTAAAAGGAGCCCATGGCGCAAACGTTGCGCCATTACTAAATACCTATCCCTTACAGGGAAGTAATATTAATCTTTACGCTGCTCTCGCGGATAATTAACCGGGAGACAATTTCATGCATTTCAATACTGTCCGGCTGCTGTTGATGTGTCACCATCTGAAACGCGAAGTGAGCTATTTCATTTACCGGCTGTGCAACGCTGGTGATTTTTTTAGTTTGCGCCAGCAGGGTATTATCAAAGCTGGCGATCGCAATATCTTCAGGAACGGAGATGCCTTTTTCTTTTAGCCCATCGATAAGATAGTTTGCTGCAATATCGTTATACACTAACAGACATGTGCAGGTTCGCGTCGGCTCGCTGAGTTTCTCGATAATGTCATCAAGAATACTAATATGGCCTGATATCTTTTCGCCCTCGCCTTTGGCTATCCAGAACGAATTATCTTTCGCAAGCTTTAAACCGTGACTCGCTATTTTTTTGCTGTACGACGAGACCTTGCGGCTATCCACCCCTTCCTGGGCAATAAAGCCAAATGAAAGATGGCCTGTATGAATAAAATGTTCGGCAATACTTTCTGCCCCCCGGTCCTGGTTAATCGATACGGAATTGAAGAACCGGGACACCTGGGTGACAACGGCGACCGGAATCCGGGTAATGCTTAACCATTCTGAAAGTTCGGCTTCTGCTTCTGTCGGCACCCATAGCAGGCTGTCAATGCCCATCCCCACTAAGGTCTGAATAATATGTTTATCCTGCTGCGGCTGGTTCTGATGCGTTTTAACGATCACCGATTTGCCGATATACCGGGCCTCTTCTTCCACCGTCGCCAACAGTTCACAGAAGTGAGGATTCACCAGATTAGGCAAAACCACACCAATCAGCCCTGAACATTTCCCGCTAAGCTGAAACGAACTCTTGCTGGGGACATAGCAGAGATAATCCATCGCATCACGCACCGCCTGGCGCGTTTCTGGCACGACGCTGGGATGATTGTTAAGCACTCGCGACACGGTCGCCGTCGAGACCCCAGCTCTTTTCGCTACGTCTTTAATGGATGCCATGATGATTGAATACGCCCCCTAACACTGGCGCTCACTATAAATGGCGAGCGCGGTTGAAAATGTAAGCCAGTTCACATGTTGCTTTGTTACATGGAATCACGTTGAGCCTTCGCAATTTCATTGCCCTATTATGGATTTTTATTAAAACCTGACGAGAATATATTACGAACACCGTCAACAGGAAAGCAGAATACAGGGAGGGAGAATAAGAGATTATACTATTGCTGCGGGATGGCGTTGGCTGGCGAGATAAATGCGCAGCATGAGGGAATCCGCGGATAGCCGTATGTACGCCCGGTCACGGCAGCCTGCGGCGCGCGACCATTAGCGTTTAAATTGGAGAATTAAAGATGACATGCTGGGCGCGCCGAGTTTTTTCAGCGCTTTAATTTTATGCGTACTCACGGTTTTAATCGTAATACCCAGTGATTTACCTATGTGATGATACTGCTGTCCGCAGCACAGCATCCTGATAACTTGATACTCTTTATGGGTCAGCAGCGTCTCCCAGCGGGAGATATAATTATTTCGCTGATAGCCTCTCAGTATTAATTTAAAATATTCCCATATTTCATCTTCAGTTGAGGAAACATGATAGCGCGCATAATGCGGCAAATCAGAAAGATTGCTCCAGAATGAGCGAAAAACAAACACGGCGATGTCCCTGGCCTGCTTTTTTAGATAATCGCCAAAAACAAACGCATCGTAGATGTTTTCTCCTTCACCAAACGTCTCCATTAGCACGCCGGAGAGCGTAGCGCTCTCCATTAATGCTTTTAAAGACTTCAGGTCGTGACAAAAGTGCAGCTGAATAGCGGGCATCGCCTTTTGTTCATGCAGGCTATTCAGACCCAGACAGAAATAACGATTTGGTGACATTACGGCCACATGTAAAATAGAACTCATAATGAATAAACACCATCTTATAATATATATTTATTTTTTGGAGTGAATTAACCAAGGGCCGTGGAAATAATCAACCGGCAGCATCAGCGTATCACCAATAAACGACAGCGGCGTATCCAGGGTCCATAATGTTCCCTGAAGATAATTATAATCATACTCGCTGTCACCGCGGATCACCGCGATATCCGTTTTAACCCCTGGATACCACGTTTCGCCCTCCGCCAGAGTGGTTCTTCCCATGACGCTGCCGCAGCCCGTCAGCAGGAAACAGACAGCCATACAACCCATCGCTTTCGGATTCATATCATCTCAGCCATCAGGATAACGTCGGTACCGTGCCGGCCACGCGAATATCCATCTGCGGATAAGGAATCGCAATATGATGTTCGTCCAGCGCTTCTTTAATATTCTCCAGCAGATCGTAATAGGTATCCCAGTAATGGGCGTTTTTCACCCACACGCGCACGGTAAAATTAAGTGACGAGGCGCCAAGTTCGGCCAGACGAACGGTGGTGTCACGCTGCCGATCGATACGTTTGTCAGCATCGATGACCGCCATAATAACGCGCTTCACTTCCGCAATCCGGCTATCGTAGCCAACGCTAATCATCAAATCGATACGCCGGAAGGGATGGCGCGAATAGTTAACGATGCTGTCGGCGATAATTTTGCCGTTCGGGATCACCACGTCTTTATTATCCGCGGTGAGTAAGGTGGTAGAAAATATATGTACGGTTTCCACCACTCCGGTAATGGCGCCGATCTGCACCAGGTTTCCAGCCCGGAAAGGACGTAGCGTCACTAACAGTACGCCAGCGGCAAAATTTGATAGCGATCCCTGCAGCGCAAGCCCCACCGCCAGCCCCGCCGCGCCGATGACCGCAATAATTGAGGACGTTTCTATGCCTAAACGGCCGAGAGCGGCGATGGCCGCAAACGCCAGCGTGATATAGCGCACCAGGGCGGCAAAGAAATGGATAACGGTAATATCTACCCTGCGCCGAAGAAGTATTTTCTCGATACCTTTAGATAATAAGGTTGAGACGACCCGGCCGATAAAAAAGAGAATACAAGCGGCAATCACGTTCCAGCCATACTGAAGAATCGTGTCACCATGCCCTTTTAACCACTCCAGCGACGAAGCGATCTGCGGAAATAAAACCACCTTAGCCATATATTATTTCTTTTCTGCGTAAAACATATGAGGAATAGTATAGAGGAATATGTGGTGATTCAATAAATTCGCAGCGATAAAGTGGTCGTAGATTGTAAGAATAATAAAATTATGTAATTTCTTGCTAACATCTTAATTTTCTGACGAAGATAAATATCTTCAACCCGATGAGCTGAAGATATTTAAATGTCATTAAACTTAATAGTAATTAATCGTTAACTGTTCCAGCTGCTTTTGTTTATCAAGAAATGTTTTTTGCACCACGGCATTACTGACATCCAGCGAAACGCTGCTGACGTGCGCCGCGGAATAATGGGAAACCGACTTATCGCGATAACAGAAGAGTTCATTTTGGCCGGGCTTGTTCCAGCATCCCGACTCCACAACCGTACCAATGAAGCGGACTTTTCCGGTATGGCCGGCGTAGCAAAAAGAAGAAGTGCAGGCGAGAAATAAAGCCGCTGCGGCAGTGCATTTACGTGCGTCCATGGGGTAACACTCCTGTGTTGGGCATGTTGAAGTCAATTTCAAACCACAGGAGATAATTACACCGCTAATTATATTCAATCAATACTTTTTTCGCGCCGACCGGCAATATACGTAAAAAGGCTCAGTGTCTTTTACGACGCTGAGCCCTGGTCATGAACGGGTGCGGCTACGATGAGAATCGCCGGTCCTCAGGATAGAGCCGCCGGGCCTCCTCGCGCAAAGCCCGGGCATTTTTCTGTTGCCCAAGATAGAGCTCGACGTTAATAAGATTGTTGTACATATCGGCGTCGTTCCACACCGCAATCCAGCGCCTGCCGAGCTGGTTGAACGTCTCCAGGTCCTCCACGTTAGCGCTCGACTGGTAGCGGATGATATAGCTGAGCGCCCGATCTTTACGCAGCCTTTCGCTGCCGATGCCGATATCATGCAGCCGCAGTACGCGGCTGGCAAAACGCTGCGGCGACTGCTGAAAAGCGGTCAGATAGTGCCCCTGCCAGAAGGCGCAGCCGGTGAGCAGCGCGCCGTAGCAGGCCAGGATCATCAGCGCGCAGGGCATCGGTCGCGTTGAGGGCGCGGTCAATGCGGGCAGCGGCGCCTGTTCGCCGGACGGACAGCGATCGGCCAGGTTGACCAGGATAAGAACGAGTAACCAGTGCACCGGCGATTGATACAGCGGATACTCCAGCTGCGTGTGCAGCAAAATGGGCATCAGGCAGGCCAGCAGCGCAAGCTGCCGTACGCCGGGGCGGCGCAGCAGTAGCCAGAATCCGCTAACGCCCAGCACCAGCAGCCCGAGCAGGGCGACCGCTCCGCCCTCGACCCACCAGAACAGAAGGTCATTATGCGGATAGGTTAACCCCGGGACCCGGCGGGACAACGGCGGGACGCTATCGGCCACGAAATGGGCAAAGGACCATGCGTATCCCCCGTAGCCCCAGCCGACGATGGGATGCTGCAGTATCATTTTCCAGGTCTGCTGCAGAATAAAAACCCGCTCAAGGTTCGAACCGTCGTGTTCATGCAGGGCGTTGAGTAACGAGACCGAGAGCAAGGCAAACCCCAGCAGCACGCCGGCCACCGGCGCCAGTACGACACGCCAGCGAGCCCCGCGCGCGGCGGAGCGGCGTAACGGCGAGAAACAAAACATCGACACCATCATCAGCCAACAGACGGTGCCGCCCAGCCATCCGGTACGGGACTTCAGCAGCGTCAGTGTGGCGTAGAGCAGCCCGAGCCCTAGCGCGCTTCCCCACTGACGATACTTTTCCATCGTTAAGCTGCGGCAGGTAAAGCGGCCGTCGGCCGTCAGCCACAGCAGCACCGCGGCGCCGGTGGCAAGAAAGGAGCCGGTGACATTGCGTTGCAGAAAAACGCCTATCGCAAACTGACCGGCCTGGCGCTGCGCCGCCTGCGCCGGCAGCGGCAGCCACGCCGGGTAGCCAATGCCCACCAGCGCATAAACCGCCTGAATCAGCGTGGCGGCAACGATCAGCCACAGAACGATCTGCTGCTGACGCGGCGTCAGCCGACAGTTCAGCAGCAGATAATAAAACGCCACGCCCGCCCACAGGCCCGCCAGGCGCGGGAAGGCATCCAGTCGCCAGTCGACGGAAGGGCTCCAGAGCAGAGGCAGCGTCAGGAGAATCGCCGCCAGCGCCATGCCGCGCAGAAACGGGCTGCTGCGCAGCGTCTGATAACGCAAAATCCAGGCGCAGCCGACCATAGCGACCAGCAGGACGCACCAGACCAGCAGCGGTTCCGGTAAATCAGCGCCGCTGCCGCCGGTGCTGGGCAGGACAATATGCATAACGCCAAGCAGGATCAGCGCCAGCATCATAAGGAGCCAGCGGGAGGCTGCCGTTTCTGCAGCCCTCCTGATTTCTATGTGCATGTTATTGCCCCTTCCGGGCCTGGGTATCAGGCGAAATATGCATGGCCGGCATAGCCCGACCATAGTCGTTAAGGGTCTGCCACTGCAGCGCGCAACCGCCCTGCGCCGGACACCACGCCGCCGTGCGGCTGGAAAAGGGGGCAACCATTCCGGCCCCGGCGATACTCTGGCCGTTGGCCTGCATATTGAGCAGCGTGACGTAAAACGGCGTCGGGTTCTGCACCGTTACCGTTTTACCCTGGCGCTGCCAGCGCAGCTGGCGATAAGCCTGTTGTGAATCCCCCTGAACGCCTTTCGGGCGATAGAACAGCTTCATGCGGCTGCGCACCGCGATCTGCAGGGTATTCTGCTGCTGACTGTCGGCCTGAGGAATATTCGCCACCGTGACCCAAAACAGACTTTCGCGGTCTGCCGGCAGCTGACCGCTGGTGTACATCACGCGAATTTCATTTTCTTTATGGCCATTCAGCACAAAGACCGGGGGGGTCGCCACAAAGGGGACGGCCGCGTGGGGATCGCCATCGGCAAGTATCTTGCTGGTGATGAGGTACCGTGAGGGGGATTGATTGATCACCCGGAACGAGATTGACGGCTTACCCTCATTATAAATAAAGCGTGTCCCTCCGATGACCACGCCCGCCAGCGCCTGAAGGGATAGGGCGCTGAGCGCCAGCAGTACCGCGATTTTTCTCAACATGGCCAGGTTACTGATAGGTCAGGCTAAAGGTCGTCGTGGCGTCAACGCTGCCGGCGGTAACCGGGCTGCTCGTCGCCACCATCTCACCATAAAAGGTGAGGTTCTGGGTGGTTTGCTGCGGGTCGAGCGTATATTGCCGGCTGGCGCTGTTTAGCGGTAACAGCGTGCGCTGGCTGTCTAAGATCGCCACGCCAACGCCGGCGGCGCTGCCCGCCTGGCTGGTTAACGCCAGCAGGGAGCTGTTGGTCGTATCCGCCTCGCCGGTAAAGGTTAATGAGACCGCCGAGGCGGCGCTGCCGCAGTTTTCCAGTCCGATGGTGAACGCCACCGGCTGGGAGGCGCTGCCGGCCGCGGTAAACTGTTTCGCCGCAATATCGCCCAGGGTCACCTGCTGGTTCGCGGTATCGGTGGTCACGGTACAGGTATTTCCCTGGATAGTGCCGGTGATGTTTACGGTGCCGTCATGGGCCAGCGCTGAGCAGGACAAGCCAGATAGCAATAACAGCAGGATCGTCTTTTTCATTATTGATAGCTCACATCAAAATAGAGTACCGAAGAGGCGTTGCCGGGCGTAACCGGCACCGCGGTGGCTTTATAGCGCAGGCGAAACGTCAGGTCGTTATTTCCCTGGGTAATCGGGTACGCGTTATCGGTACTGTTAATCGCAATGGTGTTCATATTGTTGTCCAGCAGCTCAATCGCTACGCCACTGGCCATATTGCCGCCGCCGGAGGTATCGGAGAGCGCTAACAGCGATGGGTCGGTGCCGTCCGCCGTGCCGCTAAACGCCACCGTCGACTGGCTGATGGCCGAGGTGCAGTTATTTAACTTGATATCGAACTGCTTCCATTCGGAGGTATCGCCGACGCCTTGAAATATCCCGGCGCTGAAATCGCCAATATGGATAGTCTGGTTCTGGCTGGCGGTGTCGATATCGCAGCTTTCCGCAACGATAATGCCGGTCATATCCAGCTCAACCTGGCCAGTATCAATATCGTCGGCGATAGCGCTATGAACGCCCGCGAGCGCCAGCAACAAGGGAACGAGTGTATTTGCCGCTTTCATCTTTTTTCCTCAGGCGAAGTCAACGCGAATATAGGCCGTCGCCGAAAAGGTCCCCTCTGCCGGGGCGTTTCCGGTGGTGCTAATCGGCGCGGCGTGGAAGGTCACCGTCGCCTGCAGATTGTCGTCCAGTTGGAAGGGAATCAGGCCGCTGTTCGGCTCTATTACCTTGCCGCTGTCATCGGTAATCTGTACTCCGACATCGCTGTTGCTGGTCTTAATCGCCGCCGGTTCATCCGCCGAGGCATCCGCCTGGAAGCGAACCGTCAAATTCGCATTGGCTTCTATCCCATTACACTTAATCGGCACGCTGATGGTTTTGGGCGTATAGCCGCTCGGCATCTGGCCCTTATTTTTAAATTCGCCCGACATAAATGTGCCAAAATCAACAGTAACCACCTGACCTGCATTAACTGAGCAAGTTTGTGGAACCGATATTTGACCATCAATATAAGCTGAAGCAACCGGTGAACCTTTCACAAAATCACTGTTAACGGTGTACCATAAATCATATATTTTTATGTGGGGGAAACTCACCTGCCCAACAAATTTCCGATCTATTCTGAAGGTGGCTCTAATATTATTACCAGTATGAAAGTCTGATGCTGACGTGTTGCAGCTCATGCCATAACCTGTTGGATTAACATGGTTAACCCAAGGAACAGGATAATATGCGCCATCAGCAGCATCTTTTATTTCCGTTGCTACCGATAAATACTCGTTAACTTTATAGAAGTTTAAATTCCCGGAAGAACCGGTAGAAACAAGATCCGTTGTTGTCCACTGATGTGTATAAATAGGACCTGAATCATCACAAGCACATGCGATTGTGAAGGCACCGCTACTACTTGAAACAATTGCCGGTAAAACCTCCCCAGCGGTATTTTGCGTTGGATCAGGCACTACATCACTGATATTGAAATCATACGTAGCTGCTGAATAACCGTCTGGAACGTAGCATGAGCCCGAAGGATAAGTCGTAGCGTATGCTGGAAGGTTAATTATTTTTATCAAGGCCATTAGCGCGATTGAGAGTGTGATAATACGTTTCATTACTGACACCTTTCACTAAATTTATTCACCGGCTGCTGCTTCGCGCTTTCCGGAAGTTGATATTTCACCACGCAGTGCTGTCCGGCACTCTCACCCCACTGCACATCCAGCATGCCGCTCAGCGGCAGCCCGGCGAGGTAGGCCTGGCCGTCGTCGCCGACGATGGTGCTGTTGCCCGCCTTCTGGCTGACCGTGGCGCCGAACGGGACCGGCTTACCGTTATGCATCAGGGTCATCAGCGCGCGCACCCCGACGTGGGCGTTAAATTCGGCGCGCACCAGCGCCCCCTGGGTTGGCACCACGTTGGTGACCGCGTCTTCAATATCGACGTTCTGCCCCATAGAGTTAGTATTCAGCGCCACGCGGTTCTGGCGATAGGTGGTGGCGTACGGGATCACCGCGTAGCCGCGCCAGTCGGTTTTCACCCCGGTGGCGTTTTCCAGTTCGACGCCGGCCGCCCCCGGCGCTTTCACCAGGATATTGGTGTCCCCCAGAGGCTGGCTGAGGGTAATACCGTCGCGGTGGACCACCACGCCGCCGCTTACGCCGTAGTTCACCTGGTGGTAGCCGTCGCTGTAGTTGTAACCGGCCTGCAGGTTACCGTAGGTGCCCTGATAGCTCATGTTAGCGTTGCCGCTATTGCTGGTGCCGTGGTTGCCGTCGCTCTCCTGCACGTTATAGCTCAGGTTGTTATCCGCCAGCAGCGTCCCGTTGATGCCGGTGGTCCCCGTGGTCTTACCGTGCTGATCGGTGGTGGTGCCAAAGCTCATATTGGTGGTGTTGGCCGAACGGTAGATATCCGCGCTATGGTTGCTGGAGAGCCACTGGCCAATCGGCAGCGAAATATTAAAGGCGTAGATCTGGTCCGCCTCGTCTTCCCCCGGCGACTTGTCATAGTTCCACGTCAGGCTATAGGAGATCCCGTTCCAGCTGCCGTTATAGCCCACCTGCAACATGCGATCTTTCTCATCGGTGTGCCAGTAGGTCTGCTCGGAGCCAGTGACGAAAATCGAGCCGATTGTGCCGACCTGCTGCGAGATATTGAGCTGCGCTTTCCCTTTTTTGGTGTAGTAGAGATCGTAGTAATCGGTCCACACCGGCTTATCCTGCTTGCCATCGTGATCCTCATCTTTCCACTCGTTGTCGCCGGTATAGCCGCTCATGTTTTTATACGTCGTCTCGTCGAGGGTGTAGAACCCCTCCGTCGAGTAACGGTAGCCCAGCAGCTGGAAGTTGGTGCCGAGATCGTTCAGCGCCTTGGCGTACAGGAAGCGCACCGACTGGCCGTCATGCTGGCTGCCGTCGGCGAGGGTGCTGTTGGCCTGGGTAATATCGGCGGAGATCGCGCCGAAATCCCCCATATTCAGCCCGGCGCCCAACGCAAAGGCGTGGTAGTCATTGCTGACCTGCGAGCCGCCGTAAAGGGTGAAGCCATGCGGCAAACCGTAGATCGCCGTCCCCTGGGCGAAGTTGACCTCATCCTGGTCATCGTTGGTGCTGCGGTATTTACCGGCGGTCAGGGCGTATTTAAGCCGCCCTTCGCGCTGCAGCAGCGGCACCGCGGAGTACGGCACGGTAAAGGTATTTTCGCTCCCGTCGCTCTCTTTTACCGTCACCTGCAGGTCGCCGCTCGACGAGGTCGGGTAGAGATCGTTAATGGCGAAGGCGCCCGGCGAGACGTAGGTCTGGTAGATAACGTAGCCGTTCTGCTTAATGGTGACCCTGGCGTTGCTCTTGGCGATACCGCGCACCGTCGGCGCAAAGCCTTTCAGGCTGTCCGGCAGCATGTTGTCGTCGGAAGCAATCTGGACGCCGCGAAAGCCGAGGCTGTCGAAAACATCAGACGGGGTGTAGCTCTCCCCGAGCGTAAGCTCCGCCTTCAGCGGCGCGATCGTGCGCTCGACGTAGGTGCTGATATGCTCCCACTTGTTCTCGGTATCGCCCTCACCGCTGGTGTAGTTCCAGGTCGAGTAGTCGCGCAGGCGCCAGGCGCCAAGGTTCAGACCGCTTTGCAGGTTAAGATAGTAGCTGTCCTCTTTCGTATCACCGCCGCTGTTGCCGCCGGTGAAGTCATAGTTCAGCAGCAGCGCGTTGACCCCCTGATCCCACTCTTCCGGGGGAATATACCCGCGTGCGCTCTGCTTTAGCGCCGCCTGCGGCACGCTGATGTTCAGCTGCTGATGCTCAAAGTCGAACTCGGTGGAGGATTCCGGTATGGCGGCAAAGGGCACGCACTGCTCCGGCGCCAGCTTCGCCAGGTCCGGGAAGGCTTTGGTATTAACACCCATCTGTTCCAGACGCGCGGTGGTGAAGCACGGCGCCAGCCCGGTATCATCCTGGCCGCCTTTTGCCGCTTTAAAGTTCACGTCTTCCGTGGAGACCAGCTGCTTATTCAGATAAATATCTACGTGATATTTACCCGGGGCCTGGTTATCGCCCTTTTCGAAATGGGAAAGATCGGCCACCGCGTTCGGGTCGTCCGATAAAAATGCCGGGTTAAAATAGTTGTCCGCCAGCGCGGATAACGGTAATGCCGATAAAGTTGCCGGCAAAATAATACGGTATACCCGACGGCGGGCAAATAGAACCTGCATCACCGCTTGGGCGATATATTTTATTTTTAACGTCATTATTTTGCCGACCTGTTTATTATTCTATTATGGCTTTCTGTTCGGGCGAGTTTGCCCCGTAGTCATTAATGGTCTGGAAGGTGATATTTCCCTGTCCATTTGCCGGAAGTTTAATATCAGCCTGCGACATCGGCGCCACCATGGTGGTAGGCAATGTTGCGGTCCCGGCGTGAATCTGTACCAGCGTCATATAATAGGGCGTTGGGTTTTTCACCGTCAGGGTATTGCCGCTTTCATGAAAGCGCAGCTTCGCCGGCGCATCAATCGAGGCCATCGGCAGATTTTTCGGGCGGACAAAAAGTTTAATCCGGCTCAGCACCGCGATCTGCAGAGTATTTTTCCCTTTGGTGTCTTTTGCCGCCGACGGAATCGCTTTAACGTTTACCCAGTAGAGGCTTTCGCGATCCGCCGGCAGATTATTCGGCCCAACGTACATAATGCGCAGCGTATTCTCTTTCTGCGGCTTCATCACAAACAGCGGTGGCGTCACAACAAAGTCGCTGCTTTTACTTTCGCTGGCGTTTTCCACCCATGACTGAATTAAAAAAGTGGCTTTCGGGTCGGTATTATTTACCGCCAGAGAAACCTGGTTGTTGCCCTGCGGATAGATGACGCGGGTGGAACCTAATGATACCCCGCCGTTCGCCGCGGCGTGCGCCTGGGTTTCGGTTTGCACCTGCGCCACGGGTACGGCCAGACCGGCACCGGCTAACGCCAGCGCAACCAGAGACAGGCGGGAAAAAGAAATAACGGACATAAAGTGCCTTTCACAGTAAAGATTTGCCGCGGACGGCATCAGGAAATTACAAATAGGTTAACGTGAACCAGGTTTGTGCGTTTGCATCCCCTGCCACGACGGTTCTCGAGGTCGCGCGATATTTGGCGACAAAATTGAGTACGGTCGTATTGTCCTGAATAGCGGTAAAACTCATCGGCTGCGTGTTCGGGATAATTTGATTTCCCTGATTGTCAAAAATACCTAACCCGACGCCCTGCGCGCTCTGCGCGCCGTCGGCTACCGCCAGTACCCCCGGATCTTTGCCATCCGTCAGGCCGCGAAAGGCCACGCTGACTTGCTGGCTCACCGTGGTGTCGCAATCCTTCAGCGTAATGGTAAACGCCTGCGGATCGGTCCAGCTTCCCAGCCCATGAAATTCATTGGAGCGCACCTGCCCCATCTCAACGGTCAAATCCTCGCTGCCGGCATCCACCGCGCAGGCGGCATTGACAACGGCGCCCTGAAACTCAACGTCGCCGCCCTTTACCGTCACCACGTGGTGGTTGCCTGCCTGTGCCAGAGCGGGAAATAAACACGCCCCCACAAGGGAAAGCGCCCTCAACCGTTGTGTAGTGAAATTCATATCTACTCCTTTCAATGACACAGCCGCCGTCCCTGGCACAGAGATCCTAAATGAAAATAACTGACGCGATATTACTGGTAAGTCACGTTGAAGGTGGCAGTGGTGTCCACGCTACCGGCCGTTGCGGTATCCGCAGTCTGGTAGTAGTCAGCAGAGAAGTTCAGGGTGTTGTCGCCGTCGATCAGCGTAACAGCCTGAGACGCGGTGCCCAGATCCAGCGCAGAGCCGTCTTTGTCATAAATCTGGATGCCGACGCCCGCCGCGTTGCCCGCGCCAGAAGTGTTGTCCAGCACGCCAGCTTCGCCCGCTGCCGCGTTGCCGTCGAAGGTGACGGAAGCCTGAGAAGCGATGGTGGTATCGCAGTCAGCCAGCTTGATAGTGAACGGGGTTTTCTGGTTAGCCACGGAGTCTTTACCGGTGAAAGCAGCCAGACGAACCTGACCCATGTTCACCACCTGGTTGGTGGTATCCGCGGTTACCGCACAGGCCGCATCAACAACAGAACCTTTAAACTCAACGGTGCCGCCATTAACGGTGGAAGAAGACCCGCTGGTCGCAGCCATTGCAGAAGAGATGCCGCCAGCCATAACCATTGCCAGAACAACGCTTTTTACCATAAATGCTTTTTTCATTTTTAATCCATACACATTAAATTGATTTTGTATTCCCTCATTCATTACCGCTTATTTTTTATAACCGAAGTAATTACCAGGGAACGTTCCCCTGTGGCGATAAAAAGCGGTTTAAATATAAGAAGACACTCCGTGTTGTCTTGGGAATAATTCTTACAGAAAGTTTTATGAATCTAAATCAATTTTTTCGTCCAAAACTGGACATTCAAAGATGATGCAAGTCAATAATGATAATTACGTATAAAAATCATGATGTTAATAATACAAAGAGCTGATACATCTAAAAAAACAGGCGCTATTGTTAATATATAGTTATGAATACATTTAAAAATCGATAGGAATTCGTTTATTAATACCCTTTAGTACGCCTCTGTGGACGCTGATGTAATCCCCCTTGCGTAGTTCAGACAGGACGTACAGTATTCCGCTGCGGGAAAGATTGGTGCGCCGCTGGATAAAATTGAGCACATTGATTTGCTCGCGATATTCCTCAGGATAGGAGCCCAGTTCCAGTATCAACGTCCGGATCATGATGAATGATTCCACGCCAATAAACTCTTTCTCGCGGATGGCCATTACCAATAAGCGATGGGCCAGAATCCGGGCGATATCATGCCAGAGATTTTGTTCATCTATAATTTTCACAAAACTATCAAGAGGAACTAATCGACCAGAACAATGTGTTTCTGCAGAAAAAAAGTGCTTCGGCCTGGCTTCAACATCATAGAAAGTACTATATCCATCAATCAGCCCGAGAACGGAGGGAGAAAACAACGTGGTTATCGCCATATTGTTTTCATCATGGCAAACCACCCCAGTTCCCTCGCGCAGGAGGAATATATGCGCGTTATTTTCAGTATCGCAAAATTCAAATCGCTCATCCGGCTGCAGCTCAAGCGGCGTGCTCACGGGCAGCAGCGCCTGAAAAATACGCTGGACCGCTAACGCGGGCTTGGTATTACGGCCAAACGAAAAGGAACGTAAGGAACCACGATCAAAATCATCATCGATAATAACCATTATTTATTCTCATATTCAGCCTACGACATTACTTAATTAAAATACTAGCACCAAAAATAGAGGAAATAAAAAAAAATAAAATATCATTATAAATCAACATATTAATTTCACATTGCGTTTTTTTACCTATCGAATCCCACTGATATATCCGCATAAAAATTCTCATTTTCTGCATACGTAAAATACCCTTCCCCAAGGAAAAAACCATTACTCCCCCCACTCATTAATGATAAATTTATTCACATAAAAACCACATAAAAATGCTATAAAAAATCACATCACCATAAAAATAATGGCTAAAACTATAATTAAAAGGCCGATGAAAAACCATATTACCGCCGGTTCTCTCCAGCAGAAAAAGACGGAAAAAATGAATAAAAAATCGAGAAAATAACGATGGAAACCGTTTTTCTGATTATGGCTTAAGGGGCTAATTTTCACGAAATATTAGCCTTCTGAGTAACGCGAGAAATGCCTGGGCAATGAATAGTCAGGCAAAAGCATCATGAGATTCAGCGGAAACACGTCCCTGTTCGCAAATTGACCGACATCTTCCCGCCCGGCGCCACGATAAGTTAAACAGTAAACAGCTGAAACTTCTCTTTGTCGCTGTCGGCAATCGCTCTTAATACCCGGCAGGGGACTCCAGCGGCAACCACGTTCGCCGGTATGGAACGGTTCACCACGCTGCCGGCACCAATGACCGAGTTTTTTCCGATGGTGACGCCTGGGTTGATAATCACCCCGGTGCCCAGCCAGACGCCATCTTCAATCACCACCGGCTGAGAAAACTGCTGCTGGGTGTGCCGCAGATCCGGATGAATAGGATGGCCGGCGGTGGAAATGGTCACGTTGGGTGCAAACATTACGTTATTGCCGATGATAATGTCGGCATCATCGACCAGCGTCAGGTTGAAGTTCGCGTAAAAATTATCGCCAATGGTGGTGTGGGTGCCGTAGGCCACATGAATCGGAGGCTCTATCCAGCAGTGCTCGCCTACGGCGGCGAACATCCGCTGAATAATGTCGTTTCTTAATTCCTGATTAAATGGGTGCGAGTGGTTGTATTCGTAAGCTCGCGCCTTGCCCATCAGCCGCTGCTGCGGTAACCCATATCCTGAATCAAGATAAAGCTCGCCGCTGTTCATTCTTTCCTTCATATCCATGGTCAATATTTCCTCATTTATCAATCACATCCTTGTGAATTATCGGACTGTTTTCTAAACCGTCATCGCGCTATCGCCCATCTTTTCCGAGGTGGCCTTGCCCGATAAGGTAAAGGCGGATATCAAGGTGACGGTCAGGGCAATGCCGCCAAGGATCATATAGGTATCCTGGAAGCCGATACGATCATACATATTCCCGGCAAAAGCGGAGAGAAAGATCGCCGCCACCTGTTTGGAAAACTGGAAACCAACCAGGTAAATCGTCGCCGACAGGCGAACGTCAAACACGCCGGTAATATATTTAAACGCGCCTACCAGCAGGAACGGGACTTCCAGCGCATGAAGCATTTTCAGCGCCACCACTTCAGCGGCCGTCGTGGCGAACGATGAACCGATCATCCTCGCCGCCATCACCATGCCGGCAATCAGCAGAGTATTCTTCGCCCCGATGCGGTTAATAATCCACGGCGAGCTGAACATAATAATCGCGTTGCATATTTCCCCGGCGGTGGTCGCAAAACCAAAGGCGCGGGTGCCCGATTCCGGGGTAGCAAAGAAGGATTTAAAGAAGGTGGCAAACTGCTGATCGAAAACGTCATAGACGCAGGCGACGCCGATGACGTACAGAATAAACATCCACATTTTACGCTGACGGAACATGCGTACGGCGGTTTTTAAATCCACCGATGAGCGGTTAGCCCCCAGCGAGTCCATCACCTGTGCGGTCTGGCTGGCCTGCGGTTTCGCGATGGCCACCAGCACGACCAGTACCAGCGCGGCGGCCGACCCCATCCAGAACACCCACTCGGGATTAACGCTGAACAGCATCCCCGCCGTGGTGGCGCACAGCGCCCAGCCGAGGCAGCCAAAAGTCCGCGCTTTGCCGTACTCAAACCCGCTGTTGCGGCTCACGCGTTCGATATAGGCTTCCATCGCCCCGGCGCCGGCGGAGAACACAAAGCCGATGTAGGCCCCGCCGCTCAGCGCGCCGAGCCAGATATTGGTTTTCAGCAGCGGCGCAAAAACGTAGAGAAAAAAGGGCGCGATCAGCACCAGCAGCACCGTCACGATCCACATCAGATGCTTTTTTAGCCCGAGCTTATCGGAGATCACGCCCAGTATCGGCTGAAAACAGATGGCAAACAGCGACAGGCTGGAGAAAACAATGCCGGTCTCGGTTTTATTCAGGCCAATGACGTCCGATAGCCAGATCGGCAAAAACGGAAAACAGGTGGCCATGATGAAAAAGTAGAGAAAGAAGAACAGCCCGAAAATCCAGAAATTGGGGTTGTTTTTATGGGTACAGACGGTCGGGTTCATGGTGTATTCCTCAAAAAGGGCCGACGCGCGGCCCGTGGTCATCACACGCGTTGCAGGCCAATCAAAATGGCGCTTTCAGGATCGAGGATTGGCAGCGCCAGCCCCGCCTGTTGCAACCACTCACCGCTGACGGTCTGCGGCGTCGTCATCCATTCCGGCAGCTTACGCATGGTATGGCCGCCCTCTCCCGTAATCTGAATATCGGGATGGTCGAGCAGCGTCACCTCGTAACGGGCACCCGCTTCCAGCCCCGCCACGCGCAGCGGCGCCATCAGGGTGTAGTCCGGCATCGCCAGCTGGCTGACGAGGAAAATCGCCCGATGTCGATCCTCGCTCACCACGCCGTGCGCGAGGGTTGTGGCGTCGGGCATATCGATACGCCACTGCACGCCGTGATGAATGACATCGCGCCACTGCTTATGCAGCGCCGCGTATTTGCGATAGCCCGCGCGCTCCTGCTCATCGGCGGTCACCGGGTCCAGCTCAAGCCCCATATGACCGAACAGCGCCGTCAGGCCGCGAAACGCAATGCTGTGCTGGCGGAAGGTGGCGTGGCAGCGGCGGTTGCCGATGTGCGCGCCCATCACTTCCGGCGGGAAGAAGTAGCTCATGCCGCGCTGGATGGTGTTGCGCTCAAGGGCATCGTTATTGTCGGAAGCCCAGAAGCGATGGCTGCGCTTCAGCACTTCATAATCGATACGCCCGCCGCCGGAGGAGCAGGATTCAAATTCAATATGCGGGAAGCGGGCCACCAGCGTATCCAGCAGGCGGTAGAACTGGCGAGTTTGCGCATCGGCGGCGGCTTTGCCGTTATGGGCAGGCTGCACCAGCTCGCGATTCATATCCCACTTCACATAGTCCACTGCGTGCTCGCCCAGCAGCCAGCTCATCCGTTCCAGCAGATAATCAAAGGCTTCAGGGATACTCAGGTTCAGGACAAACTGATGACGCCCGGGGATCGGTGTATAGCCCGGCAGCGCCAGCAGCCAGTCGGGATGGGCGCGGTAGAGATCGGAGTTCGGGTTAATCATCTCTGGCTCAACCCAGATGCCGAACTCCATCCCCAGCGACTTCACGTGGTCGATAACCGGGGTCAGGCCGTCAGGATATTTTTCCTCATCAAGATACCAGTCGCCGAGCGCCGCCCAGTCGTCGTTGCGCCCTTTAAACCAGCCGTCATCAATGATAAAGCGCTCCACGCCCAGCTCCGCCGCTTCATCCGCCATGCGCATGATGTACTGCGGGTCGTGGTCGAAATAGATCCCTTCCCAGGTGTTGAGATGCACCGGGCGCGGCTTGTTGTCCGGGAAGCGAATAATCTGTTCGCGCAGATAGCGGTGGAACTGCTGGCTCATGCCGTTCAGCCCCTGCGCCGAATAGCTGGCGTAGAGGTTCGGCGTCCACAGCGTTTCCCCTTCCGCCAGCGCCATTTCGCCCGCCAGATAGAGCGCTTCCGCCTGCAGGTAGCGGCGACCGTCGGTTTTCACTTCCGCCCGCAGGCGGTGGTTACCGCTCCAGCCCAGGTGCACGCCCCACACTTCGCCCTGCATCTCGCTAAAAGCGCGGCTGCCGGTAATCAGCGCCGGAAAATGTTCATGAGAAGTGCGTCCACGACGGTTTTCCAGCACAAAGCTGTCGTGTTCAAGGGTCAGACGATGGGGCTGGAATTCGCGGATCCAGCGGCCATGAAAGGCCATGACTTCGCGGGCGCGCTCGGCGACCGGCAGCGTGACCGCCAGGCGGTCCACCTGCCACGGCTGCGGGCGCAGGTTGGTTAAACCATGACGAACGCTGAGCACGCCGCTGCTATCAAGCTGAATTTCACTGCACAGCCGCAGGCCCGCCTGCGCGTCTTCGCTGAGAAGGGTTAAATTCTGCCCATCCTGCACCACCTCGGTCGTGGTAAACATCGGTGAGGCGTCCAGCCCCTGGCGGTGGCCTTCAATACCCGGCGCGCCAAACAGACCATGGCCCAGTTCGGCCATTAAGGTTACCGGGGAATCGACGTCGAGGCGGCCATTGGCCACCGGGCGGGCGATGCTGGCCGCATCCTGCGGCGAAAAGTGGCTTAAATGCGGCCCCCAGTAGATAATTTCGGCGAACGGACGGGTTTTGATCACCACATCAGCCGCTGCGCTTTGCAGGCGTAAAATCGAATCAGACATGAGACATCTCCACAACAAGGAATGCCTTACTGTTGATCCGAAACGTTTCGGACGCCAACCAAAACGTTTCGGATCCGTGATCGAGTTCAGGAAATTAATCTGACGGGAGGGGAATCAGGCGGTTTCGCCAGGGATAAATTCAGGCTGCCAGAGCACCTGGAGAGAGGCGAGATCCTCGCCGGCGATTAAGCGGCGGACCATGGTGGCAATCTGGCGGCCCACGCCCTGCCGGGTGGACTGAACCACCGCGCCCACCGGGGTTTCGATGATACTGTCCTGCGGCAAGCCGTCGTAAACCACCAGCGAGACGCAATCGGCGCCGGTGAGGCGTCCGAGCTGAGCCAGGGCCATCGCCGCGCCGTCGCCGTGGGTGTTGCAATCGGTGACAATCGCCGTTGGCGGTTCCGGCAAGCGCAGCAGCTCCATCGTTGCCTGAAACCCGCCGCGGCGGGTGGGCGGCACGCTGCGCAGCCAGGTTTCCGCCAGGCCCGCTTCGCGCAGCGCCTGCAGGTAACCGTTGCGGCGCTGGGTAATAAACGCCTGATTGTTATTTTCGCTCAGCAGCGCGATGCGCTGATGCCCCTGGCTAATCAGATGACGGGTGGCGCGGTACGTTCCCGCCTGGTTATCGAAATCAAACCAGGCGTAGGGCTGCGGCAGGCGGCTGCGGCCCAGCGCCAGAAAAGGAAAGCCGGCGGAGAGGAGTTGAATCAGACGCGGGTCATCATCCAGCGTATGCGCGACGATCAGCGCATCGACGCGGCGGCTCTGCACCATACGCATATAGCCGTGCTTATCGGCCTGTTCATCATCGGCAATCAGCAGTAAATCAATCTCGTAGCGCGCCAGTTCGTGGCTGATTTCGCCCACCATTTCAAGAAAGACGTTGTTATTCAACGGCGCGGGACGCACGGGGAAAACGAGGCCAACGGCGTCGATTTTGCCCATTTTCAGGCGGCGGGCGAAGGTATTTGGCCGATATCCACGGCGCTGGGCCTCCGCTTCCACGCGGGCGCGCGTCTCCTGCGACACATCATCATAGCCGTTTAACGCACGGCTGACGGTCGTTACCGAGATCCCAAGTTCTTTAGCAATGGCTTTCAGCGACATAGTATGCCTGTCTTCGCGGAAGAATGCGGCTAGTGTCCCGCAATACGGGCATGGCGTCCAGCAAGAGCGACGCCGCGCGGCACTACCTGAATATCGCGCTCGCAACGCCTGATGATACGTAACGAAAGATGAGGGACGCGAAACGCTTTTAGTAAATGATGCTGTAAATTAAACGCCACCTTCTCCGTAAGTAAGGGAGCAATACGCGCTGTCATTCACCAGGCTGAATATATTTGAATCCGACAGGTTTTACTCTATACAAATCATATCGTTGATAGATGAATGACTTAATAACTCAACCCTGGAAAAATAACGCTGCGCCTGGAAAATGCGTATTTAACCCCCATAAATCATTCAATTTATTTTTAATTAAAATATGAAGTATGTATCGAAATTATAATTCACAGTTAAAACAAACATGAACACAGCCTGTTCATTGATATTTATCAACTAAGAATCACTTGATAAAGTTATTAAAAAGAGGGGGTGATATAAAAGCAATATAATGAAATATGTTAATAATAGGGTTTTATGTATAACTCACTACTGCCGGTCTCTTCGCGGCACGCTTTATTTTTTTGTTTATTTCTTTCAACATTCGAGCTGTTAACTTATGTCGCCAGCGATGTAGTGATGCCGGGAATGTTAACCGTTATTAAAGATTTAAATGCTCAGACTTATTACGTACCGTGGTCGCTCAACGCCTATTTACTTGGCGGCGTAAGCTTTCAGTGGCTTATTGGACCAGCGTCGGATAGATTTGGCCGCCGGCCTTTATTACTCATCGGCTGTGCGCTTTTTTCTGTTTCCTGCCTGGCCACGCCATGGGTAGACAATATCCAGGTTTTTACTCTCCTGCGGTTTATTCAGGGAATAGGTTTGGGGTTTGTGGTGGTGGTAAGCTATCCGGCCCTGCAGGAAGCATTCAACGAATCGGATGCTATCCGCTTAATTGCCCTGTTTGCCAATATCGCGCTGCTGTCGCCGCTGTTTGGCCCTTTGGTCGGTAGCGTTGTACTTTCATACCTGTCATGGCGCACGCTTTTTATTGCTATCGCGTTGATGGCGGCGCTCGCCTGGTTCGGTTTGCTACGCTGGATGCCGGAAACGATCGGCGTAGTACGTCAAGATGGCAGTAAAATTGAATGTCAGCCGCTCGAGGTAAAAACCCTCGCGCGCGCTTATGGTGATTTGCTTACGAACCCACGCTGTCTATTCGGCAGCGTTGCGCTTGGCCTTATCGGGCTGCCGCTGATGGCGTGGATCGCGCTCTCCCCACTGCTGCTGGTGCATCATCTAAAAATGAGCATGCTGGAGTACGCGCTATGGCAATTACCTATTTTTGGTGCGTTGATTGCGGGGAATATCGTTCTTAACTTTACCGCAGAAAAATTTAAGCCGGAGCAGTTATTATACTTTTCACTCTTCCCCGTATTCATCGGAATAACGCTGGCGCTGGTCATGACGCTAATATGGCAAAATATTATTACGCTGATTATCGGCATGGCTATTTATGCTTTCGGCCTGGGCATCTGCAATGCCACACTGTATCGTCTTACGCTATTTTCCAGCGAGCATGGAAAAGGTTCGGTATCGGCAATGATAGGCATGATTTCCGTCGCTATTTTTAGCCTCGGGGGGGCGTTAATGGCTGGCTTGGGCGCTGGTAATAACCTCATCGCATATATTACCGCGGCCACTATTCCGATGCTGGCAGCATTATTCATTATAGTGAATATATTCACCAGGCAGAAGAGGAGTAAAACGAAAATAACAGCTTCAGGCCATTAATCACCCACGGACGACTTTTTATTAAGGATGAATAAAATGGACACGTTATCCTGCGTCGATGCCCTCTGCGCACTCGACCGACCTTATCATGAAGATAGCGATTCACAACGGCTCTTTGATGCAGCCATGCGCGAAATCGTCGCATTTCATGTTATGAATACGCCGGGCTATCGCCAGTGGCTGGCCCACCACCATATTCAGGCCGATGCGGCGAATATAGACTCGTGGTCGCAGCTACCGCCGATCTTTGCCAACTACTTTAAAAAAAATCTGCTCATCAGCCGTTCCGGTGAGGATGCGCTTGAACTCACCTCTTCCGGTACCAGCGGACAGAAAAGTCGTATGCGCTATGATGAGCGCAGCATCGGAGCCGCTCAGGGAATGGTCGATCGCATTTTCCGCCACTATGGCTGGGAAACGCCCGAAGTTCCCTGCAACTACCTGCTCCTCAGCTACGAACCCGCCGATATCATTACGCTTGGCACCTCTTTTACCGACCAGTTCTTGTGTAAATACGCGCCGGTTAAACGCGCCGTTTACGCGCTGCGTCACAGCGGCAGCGGGCATGAGTTCGACCCTTTTGGCGTTATTCGCGCTTTACGGGAGTTTGCTGAAGAGGGGTTACCGGTGCGCATCCTGGGGTTCCCGGCCTTTATGTGGTTCGTACTTGAACGGATGCGCGAAATGCAGCTTCCGCCGCTCCAGCTGCATCCTCAATCGCTGGCCTTTTTCGGCGGCGGCTGGAAAACGCATGCCGACCGCGAAATCCCTAAATCCGCGTTTTACGCCCGACTGACCCGGCAGCTCGGGATCCCGGATAGCCGATGCCGCGACGGCTATGGTTCTGTGGAGCACTGCGTGCCCTACATTGAATGCGCGCACCACCATTTCCATGTTCCCGTTTATTCCCGCGCCTGGATCCGCGATACCGCCTCCCTGGCGGTGAAAGGGTATGGACAGCGCGGTTTTATCCAGTTTGTGTCGCCTTATATCACCTCCAGCCCTGCGCACAGCGTGGTCATGAGCGACCTTGCGGTGCTGCACCGCGCCGAAGAGTGCGGATGCGGGTTAACCACGGACTGGTTTGAACTGCTGGGTCGGGCCAGCCATAACAAAGCACGTAGCTGCGCACTGGCGGCGTCAGAACTGATTAAGGGAAATTAATATGTATCTCATTCAGGGAAAAACCTATTCATCGTTCACGCCGGAAGAGGCCATAGATATATTAACGAGCGGGCTGGATAGCGCGCTGAGTCAACCGCCGCGTCCGGAAACCGTACTTGCCTGCGCCGGGCGCTTTATCGAACAGCTAAAAGACCACGCTTTCCTCCCTCAACTGGGCCCGGCTTATCGGGAAGAGGTCAGAAGGTTTTGTCAACCTGACGCCCTGCGCCAAAAACTCGAGCATGAGCTGGGCGAAAACCCCTTTTCCGTGCGCCGCATCAACTACCGTGAACCGCTGTTTGAAGGCTGGCGTCCTCTGGGCGTCGTGGTGCATATCACCCCGGCCAATGCGGAACTGCTCCCTTTCTTCGCAATAATTGAGAGTCTGCTGGTCGGCAATATTAACTGGCTACGCCCAAGCGCCAGCGAACAAGGGATGACCATCGATCTGCTTGAGGCATTTACCCATTTCGATTTAACGGGCCAGCTGGCTAACTTCGTCGCCGTAATTCCCGTGGAGACCACGCGCCTTTCCCTGCTGCTTACCCACGCCGATGGGGTATCGGCCTGGGGTGGCGATACCGCGCTCGACGCGATTCGCCAACAGCTCCCTGGCGGATGCCGCTGGATCCCCTGGGGGCATAAAATCAGCTTTGCCTGGCTACAACCGGATGCCGTTAATGAAGAAAACCTTCTCGCGCTGGCGGATGACGTTTGCTGCTTTGACCAGCAGGCGTGTTCCAGCCCGCAAATTGTTTTTGTTGATAGCGATGAGTCGGCGGTATTGCAGGATATTGGCAACAGACTGGCGCAGGCCATGCGGCGCCGTCACGCACGTTGGCAACCGTTAATCCCCGATGAAAAGGCGGCAGCGGATATTACCAGCGCCGTCGCCTTCGCGCAGCTGGACGCCGTATTTGCCGGGGCCGACAACGCTCTACTGGCAGGAGACGGCTGGCGCATCATTCTGCAAAACATGTCAGCCATAACGCCTTCACCGCTATTTCGAACCATCCTGCTGCGGCCGCTACCGCAAAATAAAGTGATGCAAACGCTGCGCCCCTGGCGAACCCACCTGCAAACCTGCGGGCTGATTGCCGCCGATCGGGACAGAATCCCCTTCAGCCAACTGCTGCTGGCAGCTGGCGTCAATCGAATTACCCCCGTCGGTAAAATGCATGACGGCTATCACGGCGAACCGCATGACGGCGTTTACGCCTTAAGCCAGCTGGCTCGCCGGGTCACCGTGACGCTGGATGCCGATGTCCTGCCGCAGCAAGCCACGCTCGATGCGAACCCGCCGCCGCCGGTGCTGACGGCGCTGCCGATTATGGATAAAACGGACTTCCTGCAGCACGCCATGCACTCCAGCGCTCAGCTTTTCTTTCGCAGCGGCGGCAGCAGCGGCATGCCTAAACTCGCCGGGTTTACCTATCGCGACTATCGCCGCCAGATGCAGGCCGCCGCCGCAGGCATGTTCGCCGCCGGGCTGGATCCCGCCCGCGACAAAGTGCTCAATTTGATGTACGCGGGCAATCTCTACGGGGGTTTACTCAGTTTCTTCACCGTACTGGAAATGCTTGAGGTAACCCATCTTCCCATGGGTGGGCCTCATGACGATGACTATCACGAGATCGCCCGGACCATTGTGAACCAGGGCGTCACCACGCTCATTGGTATGCCCAGCACGCTGTATCAGCTCTTTACGCGAGAAGAAGCTATTCTTCGCGACTACGGCGGTATTCAGAAACTGCTGCTGGGCGGCGAACATATGGGAGCTGCCCAGCGTGACTATATTCATGGTTTCGGGGTAAAAACCATTCGCTCGGCGCTGTATGGTTCGGTTGATGCCGGGCCGCTGGGGCATGCCTGCGCGCATTGCCCGGATGGCATATTTCATCTGATGACGGATATTCAATGGCTGGAGATTGTCGACCCGCTCGACGATCGGCCCGTCGCGCCCGGCGAAGCCGGCCGCCTGCTCTTTACTTCGACGGCCCGCGAGGGTCAGAAGGTTATTCGCTATGACATCGGCGATATGGGCCGTTGGCTGCCGGGCGAATGCCCCTGCGGTGCCCCCAGCCCCCGCTTTGAGCTTTTAGGCCGCCACGGCAGCCTTGTGCGTATCGGCACAATGTTTATTCAGCCCCAGCGGCTGGCGACGCTCGCCGATGCCCCTGTTCAATTGATTCTTCAACATAATCCGCGCAGCGGGCTCGAATGCATCCACATCTTCACCGACGGCAATATTGATACCGTCAAACAGCGTGTCTGCACCGACCCTGAGCTCAAAATGGCATTGGACGCCCATTTGCTGGAGCTGGCTGTGACCAGCCGCCCGTTCAGCGAATTTGAACGGCATCCGCAAAGCGGCAAAACGCCGCTGGTCATTGATAAACGCCGCTGAGCGCACTCCCCGCCGATCGGTTCACAATAAGGATATTTGAATATGACAACAGCAAAGATGATGGGTCGCGTCGACCCGCTCTCCACCCGCATGGAAGAAATGGCCGTCAATCCACCGAGTCTCGAACAGCTTGTCCAGCTTGTTCGCTGCCGCTCGCCTTTCTATGCCGAACACTATCGCCATCTCGCCCCCCGCGGCTGGCGGCTGACGGACCTGCCGCTTATCAATCCCCAACGCTACTGGGAGGGGAGCCAGGGTCTGAAAAACTGGCCCGTCCTCACCGGGCCAGTGGAGGATGGTATTGTCTTTAAGACCGGCGGCACCACCGGCGGCGGCAAGCTGTCGGTTTTTTCCCGCCAGGAGTGGCGTGCGTTCGTCACCAGTTTTGGCCGCAGCCTCTCCAGTCAGCTGAAGCCAGGCGCGCGGGTGGCGAATTTATTTTTCGCCGGTGATTTGTACGCGAGCTTCTTATTTATCCACGGCGCGCTTTCGCACATGTCGATACCGGTATGCGAGTACCCTTTCACCGGATCGCTAGAACTGCACACCCTCACCGAACAGATCGTCCAGCACGATATCAACGTGCTGGCGGGCGTCCCGGCGATGCTGTTGCAATATGCGGCAGAGCTCGCTGGAAAAAACCGCCGGCTGCCCGGCATCGAGACCATCCTTTACGGCAGCGAGAGTCTTTTTACTGAACAGCTACAGCTGCTGAAATCCGCCTTTCCCAACGCCCGTATTGCTTCTATCGGCTGCGCCTGCGTGGATGCCGGGCTTATCGGACTCAGCACGCCGGATTGCCTGGCGGACGAGCATCGGGTCTTTGAACCCGAAACTATCGTGGAAATTATTGATGAAGCGACGGGCGAGCCGATCGACGAAATTAATCGTTCCGGAATGCTGGTGGTCACCAGCCTCACGCGCACGCTGATGCCGCTGATTCGCTATCCGGTAGGCGATCTGGCCGCCTGGCGCGAACCTCCGGGAAGCCAACATCGCAAGTTTATTTTGCAGGGGCGCAGTAGCCTCGGGCACCGCTTGCGGGTAGGTTACGCTTCGCTGTTTCCTGATGAAATAGCGGCTCTTATTACGGAAGAGATGGGGCAGCAGCAGTGGCAGCTGATACTGGAACACGCCGATAACCGGGATCGGTTGAGCTTACGTATCGCCTTTTCCGGTACCCGGCAGCAGGCCGATAGGCTCTGCGATCAATTACTCGCCAGGGATCACGCTCTCGCAGAACTACAGGCTGCCGGCCAGCTGTGCGTTCAGATTCACTGGTGCAGCCAGGCGGAACTTATCCGCAATACCCGAACCGGTAAGCTGCAGCGGGTGATCGACAAACGCGCCTACCTCGCGCAGGAGGGGGTGAAATGATTGAAATCAGAGCGTTCCAGCGACAAGATGGCGAAGGCATCAGCGCCTTATTTCGCACGGTTTATGGCGATCGCTATGTCTATCCTGATATCTATATGCCCAGCCTGATTGGCTGGCGCAACGCCCGGGACGAATGGCACAGCGCGGTAGCCGAACAGAATGGCATCATCATCGGGCATGCCGCCTTATGGCGGCACCACGCGGATAAGCAGACGGCCGAACTGGCCATGTTCGCGGTGCATCCCGCCTTCAGGAACCGGGGCGTAGCCACCCAACTGGGGGAATATTTGCGTCTTGCCGCAAGCAGGCTTGGCCTGGACACGCTAACCATCAAAATGGTGTCCAGCCATCCACACTCGCAGCGCCTGGCGCAGAGGCTGGGCTTTTACTCAACGGGGTTGCTCAGAGATTACGTTCCCTCCCCCTTTCAATCCGGCCTGCGTGAAAGCATTATCCTCGGCGTATTACCCCTGCATCCACGCCCCGTCCCGCTCACCGCGGGTGATAGCCGCGATGACGCTTGGATAAACTTGCTAAAGGAAAAATTTGGCGCGGCGCAGATCCCGGCCGCCAGGGAAACCTGTGCAGCCCCCATTGAAATTGCCCTTTGTGATGATCGGGTGGACGTCACGATGAATATATCAACACAACAGATGGTGGACGAGATTTCCCGACTGCCGGCCCGTAAACTGATTTATATCCGGGCGCGCGTGGATGGCGCGCTGATGTCGCTACGACCCAGGCTGTGGCGAGCAGGTTTTACCGATATGGGGCTGGAGCCAGCGGCCGGAGGAGAATGGTTCTGGCTGCTGCAGCGCGGCTATCATCCCCGGCAGCTCGACCTCTCCTGCCCTATCGCTATTGCCCTGCAGAAAACGGCCAATGGCGATATCAATCATCACGCGCGCGCCTGACAATCCCTTTTACCTGACGCCTGTTTTGCCACACCGAAGGCCCAGTGTCGGGCCTTACTAGTTCTGCTCGGCGACCAGCAGCGCTTGGGTATCCGGCTCCAGCGCCT
The DNA here is from genome assembly GCF_000293135.1 of Klebsiella sp. OBRC7. Classification (NCBI taxonomy): domain Bacteria; kingdom Pseudomonadati; phylum Pseudomonadota; class Gammaproteobacteria; order Enterobacterales; family Enterobacteriaceae; genus Klebsiella; species Klebsiella sp. OBRC7. Next base: position 66,381 of record NZ_ALNJ01000088.1, read on the forward strand.
GGAAAACGTGCTCCCGATCCGCCGGATAGCAGATGTAATCTCCCTCTCCCAGCTCCTCCGGCGCTTCCGTCAGGCCGACCCGCGCGCGCCCCTGGGTGACAATAATATGCTCCACCGAACCCGGCGGATGAGGATGGGAAATGCGGTCCGCGCCCGGCTGGGTCAGCAGGAGATAGATATCGCGCCGCGCGCCCGGCGGGCAGGCGGCCAGTAAAATCGCCTGATAGTTTGCCTGCTCGGCGATCACTTTCGTTCCCTCGCCACGGCGGATCACTTGGGTGGTATTCACCTGCGGCTCCAGCAGCCGGGCAAAGGGTATATCGAGGGCCACGCAAAGCGCCCAGAGGGTTTCCAGGCTCGGGTTACCGTTGCCGGACTCCAGCTGCGATAACGTTGATTTGGCGATGCCCGCCCGTCGCGCAACTTCGGCAAGGGAAAGACCGGTGCGCGCGCGTTCCCGCACCAGGCTTTTAGCAATCAGGCTAATTGGCTGAGTCATACAGCCCTCCGTGTTTTTTATAACGAACGTTTCGTTCGTCTTGAAATGCGTTTCTGTTGCGTTCATTATAATGGAAATTCGTTCGATATGGCTAAAGAGTATGAAACAACACTTCGCCACGCTTAAAGGCGACACCCTCAGAGCAATTGTTTTAGTCTGCCTCGCGGTAGGCATCGTCGGGATGTCCTACGGCTCGCTGGCCGTCGCCTACGGCTTCCCGATTTGGGTCCCCTTTGTGCTTTCGGTTTGCGTCCTGGCGGGGGCCTCAGAGTTTATGTTTATCGGCATTGTCGCCAGCGGCGGCAACCCGCTGGCGGCAGCGGCGGCCGGTTTGCTGGTCAACGCGCGGCATATTCCCTTCGGCGTGACGGTTCGCGACCTGGTCGGCCAGCGCGCCGCCAGCTTCCTCGGCTGCCATATTATGAACGATGAAAGCGTGGTGTTTGGTCTGTCGCAGAAAACCCCCGAGCAGCGGCGGGCCGCCTACTGGCTGTGCGGTCTGGGCGTGGCGCTGATCTGGCCGTTGGGGGCGCTCCTGGGCGCGGGGGTCGGCAAACTGCTTCCGGCCCCGGAAACCATTGGCCTCGATGCGGTATTCCCGGCGATTCTGCTGGCGCTGGTGGTGCCGGCCTTTAAAAACCGCACCACCCTGATCCGCGCCTGCAGCGGAGCGGCCCTGTCGCTGGCCGCCGTTCCATTCGCACCGGTTGGCCTGCCGGTTTTGCTGTCGCTGTTTGGCCTGCTGACGAGGAAAAAATAATGGGCAATATGACGCTATTTATCGCCGGTATTGCGATTCTGTCGCTGGGCACCTACTTAATGCGTTTAGGCGGGGCGAAGCTCGGCAGCCGGCTGGCGTTTTCCGAGCGCGCCCAGGCGCTGCTCTCCGATGCGGCGACGGTGCTGCTCTTTTCCGTGGCGCTGGCGACCACCTTTTACGAGGGCGAACATTTTGCCGGGATGGCGCGGGTGCTGGGCGTGGGTCTGGCGGTGTTCCTCGCCTGGCGTAAGATGCCGTTGATCGTGGTGATTATCGCCGCCGCCGTGGCGACGGCGCTGCTGCGAATGGCGGGCGTTGCCTGATCCGGCCTACGAAACGCGAAACATCATGTTGTTATGCAATTTTTGTAGGCCGTGCCAGCGAAGCGCCGCCGGGCAGTTACCCTTAAGGGCTTACGCTATTTGTGTTTCGATCCAACTGGTAGCGGACGCCATATCCAGCGGCTTGTGCTGATCCACGGTGAACACCGGCCCCAGCCGCATCGGTTCCGCCTGCTGCGCCAGCTGCGCCAGTTCCGGAAGATACTCCTCGCCCGGGTGCCCCGGCTTACGATCCTGCAACCGGCTGGCATAGCGCGACACCGCAAGCTCAGGCGAGATGTGGTTCCAGACCTCCAGCACTTTTTCAACGCCCGCGTGTTGCAGCAGCTGCTGTAGCGTGTCGCGCGGTTGAAAGCCAAACCAGGCGTCAATAAGCCAGATACAGCCTGCCGGCGACTGGCCGACGATCGACCAGATGACTTCATACGCGGCGCAGCCCAGCTGCCGGTTGAAGGTCCGGTCGATCCCGGTAAAGCACGCCATAAACGGCTCCTTAATACCGTCGATGGTCAGCTGCGGCAGATTAAACGCTGCCGATAGCTGTCGGGTGACGGTGCTTTTACCCGATGCGGGAATACCGTTAATTAAAATCACCGTTTTGCAGCCGGGTGTGAGATGTCTGTTCATAACAACGCGACGACCTCCTCTCTGCTGCTGGCGGCCCGCAGCTTCGCCATAGTCTCGTTATTATCAAGCAGAGCGACAATCGCACGAATCCCCTCTTCAATATGGGTATTGCTGTCCTGCGCGCCGAACATAATGACGATATCCGCCTTCTCGCTATCGGCAAATTGAATCGGCTTATTCAACACCACAAGGCTGAAGCAGTTGCGTTTGACGCCACATTCCGGCCTGGCGTGAGGGATAGCGACACCTTCATCAAACACGTAATAGGCGCCATGATGCAGGGTATTATCGATCACCGCCTGGCCGTAATCTGCCGAGATATAGCCTTTTGCAACCAGCGGGCTGGCCGCCAGCTGGATCACCTTCTGCCAGTCGGACTCTGTGACGCCGACCTGAATCGCATCGGCCTCAATAAGCAGTTCTTTTATCGTCATTATCACTTCCTATATATTACGGCGAATAATGTTACGTAACTCATCAATGCGTATAAAAAGCGCATCGATTTCCTCGCGATGCGTATGACTTTTGGCATAGACCGACAACGCCCGGTTATACATCAGCATTAAGGCTTTCTGTATTTCGCCATTGGCCGGGTTGCCCCGTAACTCGCCTTCCAGCCTGGCAATTTCCCCCGCCAGCTGGCGAGACTGTTCGTCATAATCCTGCGGGGGTTGATTCTCTTTTTTCCACAGCGTTTTCAAAGATTCAAACATAGCGAGCTCCTCCCCGACGGACAACAGGGCAACGGAATACGGTTTAAAAATATGCGTTTATTTAAACAGAGCGATTTTTTCCATTAATACATGGGTGACCGCGTTATTCGCCGGAATTAAAAATTTGCGCACGCTGTCGTTCACTTTGCCTTTTTCAAACGTGCTTTTACATTGATCGACCCACTGCACATTCATTTCAGTGCCGACGTTCACCTTGTTGATACCTTCAGTGACGGCCAGACGCATATCTTCATCGCTGACGCCGGTGCCGCCGTGCAGCACTAACGGCACGCCGGTCGCGGCGCTAATCTCTTTCAGCCGCTGGTGCTGGATCTGCGCCTTACCGGTATACAGGCCGTGCACCGTGCCCACGGAGACCGCCAGCATATCCACCCGGGTCTCCTCCACAAAGCGTTTGGCGTCCTCCACCGTGGTGAAGCAGATATCCTCCGCGGCCACGGCTTTGCCGTCTTCCGATCCGCCGATCGCCCCCAGCTCGCCTTCTACCGTGATATTCCGCGGGCGCGCCATTTCCACCACGATGCGGGTATTACCAATATTCTCTTCCAGATCCAGATGGGAGCCGTCGTACATCACTGATGTAAATCCGGCATCCATGGCCGTTTCAATGGCGCTAATATCAGAGCAGTGATCCAGGTGCAGGCAGGTCGGCACGTCTTCACTTTCCGCTAATGAACGAACCGCATCCACCAGTAAACGATAGCCGAGATATTCCGCCGTCCCGGTAGAGATTTGAATCATTAATGGGCTATCGCTTTGTTGCGCCGCTTTAAAAAAGGCGGGCAGCATTTCAATACAGTGCAAATTAAATGAGCCAATGGCTTTAAAATCTCTTTCCTGCGCAATTTTCAGAATAGCGTTGAAGTTATACAGACTCATGAACATTTTCCCCTTTCGGCTTCGCTGATTTACCGTTTACGAACCATGCCAGTGCGGCAACAAAAACAATGAACAAGGCGACAAATAGCCAGTTATTCTGGAAGGCGTGGCCTAATACCAGACCGGAACTAATGACGTCCGAATCGCTGAAGGTGACGCCGGTAAAACCGTAGCTTTCCAGCATCGGTACCAAAATGGCGGGCAGGAAGGTAATAAACAGGCCGTGAATGACGCCGCCAATCATCGCCCCGCGGCGGCCGCCCAGCGCGTTACCGAAGACGCCCGCCGTGCCGCCGGCAAAAAAGTTGGTTAACAGACCGGGCAGGATCATCGCCAGGCCAAACATCGGGAACACCAGCATGCCGATGATGGAGCCGACGGTCGTCGCCAGGAAGCCGACGATCACCGCATTGGGCGCATACGGGAACAGCACCGGGCAATCGAGCGCAGGCTTAGCGTCCGGGACAATGCGCATCGCAATCCCGCGAAATGCCGGCACCAGCTCGTTGAGCAACAGGCGCACGCCGCTGTAGAGAACGAATACCCCCGCCACAAACTGAATGGACTGCATAAAGGCGTACATCAGGTAGTTAATGCCATTAGAGAACTGAGCGATATATTCCGGGCCCGCCGCAACCGCGGGAATGAGATACATCGGCACCATCACTACCGCCATCGCGAGATAGGTGTCCTGGAGGAACTTAAAGTTATCCGGTAATTCAAGATCTTCCGTTGAGCGAGAACCTTTACCCACCACTTTAGCCACCGCCGCCTGCACCAGATAGCCGATAGTGCAGAAATGCCCCAGCGCCACGTCATCGGAACCGGTGATGCGCCTGACGACCGGCTGCGCCAGGGCGGGCATCAGTACCGCCATCACGCCGCCGAAAATACCGCCGGTTAAAATCAACGGCAGTCCGGTCAGCCCGGCTTTATAGCCAATCACCGCGCCGATGGTCGCCATCCACAGCAGCGCCTGGCCGGTTAAAAAGATATATTTCAGCGGCGTCAGGCGGGCGATAATGATATTGACGGCAAAAATCACCATCAGGGTCAGCGCGACTTCGGAACCTAATTCACGGTTGGCTAATCCGGCTATGGCGGCGACATCGGTAATGTAGCCTTTCATGCCGAATCCCTGCGTGAAGATATCGTTAAGGAACGTTAGCGTGGCGACAATAATGTTGATCCCGGCCATCATAATTAAGAAACCGAGCAGCGTTTTAAACGTCCCCTCCGCCGTTTTGCCCGCTGATTTTTTTTGCAGAATCAGGCCCAGCATCGCAATAAATGCAATTAATATTGAAGCCTGGCCGAGTAAATCTTTAACGATAAACTCTACAAAGCTATTCATAGTCCGCTACCTTCAGGTTACGCTCTTTTAAGAATGCGACGATCTTAGCTTCAATCTCATCTTTATCCGTGAGCTTATGCAGTACCACCACGCGTTTAATTTCCTCCGCACTGACATCCGCCGTTAATATATCGGCAAAGGTTTTTTGCGTCAGAATCATATCTGATTTAAACGCCCCGGCTTCGGATATAGTGGTATGTTCAATCTGTGCTGGAATCTCCAGCTTCTTTAAAACTGCCTTCGCCGTCATTTCAATGGCAAAGCTTGAACCGAGGCCGCAGCCACATACGCATAGAATTTTCAGCATGTAGGGTCTCCTCAAATAATATTGAGTTGTTTGGCAAGTTTATAATGATGTCCTTCAGTGTCGACCAGACGTTTTTTCATACTAACTAAATCAATCGGAATAGGTTTGTTGCTTGAATTAATTATGATGGCTTTATTTTTCATCCCTGACTGAATACAGCGAACCACTTCACTGGCCATAATCGTGCCCTGGTAAATTTCTTCGCAGGTCGGATCGCCATTGCGCAAACCGTAGCCTACGATGGTTTTACGAATACGCACGCCAATTTGCGGTTCAAGCTGCTTAATCATGGTATCAATGGCCCCCTGAAAGCCGGGGGAGTACTCCCTGGTGTAGCCTTCAGAGCACAGGATCACCACGCTATTCTGCTGTGTCAGCTTATGCTTCACCCGCTCGGCCAGCGTTTCTAACGGCATCTGCGATTCCGGAATCAGCGCGATATCAGCATTCGATTTAATCGCGGATTGCAGCGTTAACTCTCCACAATAGCCTCCTAATATTTCGACCATAAAGACGCGGCCCGGTAATGCTCTTCCGGTATTTCTTAAGCGGGAAACCTCTTTAATAATCTGCTCGCAGGCGGTGGAGAAACCAATGGTATAATCACTGCCGTACACATCATTATCGATAGTCATCCCGACGCCAAAGCAGTTAATATCAAATTCGCTCAGCGTATTGAGAAACTGCAGGCTGCCGTCGCCGCCGGCCATAATCAGCACATCAATGCGCAGCGATTTAATTTTTTTGGCTATTGTTTCATATTCACTGCGCAGCAATCGACGGCTGGTGCGCCCGGAGGTAATGATCGGAATAGAGGCAATGGAGAAATCAACCAGATCGCGCCAGGCGACTTCGTGATGATTTTTATCCAGCAGTCCGGGTATTCCGCCATTGAAAAGGGTGATATCGGCACTCGCCAGTCTGGCTATCTGGAATATAAAGTTATTAATTCCAGAAACATCGCCACCGCTAATAACCATGCCAATTTTCATTGCCTGTCTCCGTTGCTTTGCTTGCCCACATTTTTCCCTGAGTTCAAGACCGTTATTTGCAATAGAGATCACAATATGCTGATAAATCCCTCCGAGCCTAATATTGACAGTGGGTTTATTTCCTCATTTTTTGTGATGCATATCTCTTTTATAAAATGAGATCGCCTTAACAATTATCTTTTTATTTTCTTTAAGATCATTAAGTTGCTTGAAGCGATAATTGCGCGGGTGGGCTGCCTGTTTTCTCCCATAAACCCAGCGATGATGAAAAGGCAGAAATGTGATAAATGGCGCATTTTTTTGCGTCAGGAAGGTTCACGGCTTTCTCATCTATTGTCTGCCTTCTTGCAGGGAACAACGCGTAAAGCTGCATTCCGCCTGTTTTGATTCTGATATCGCCACCCTCACGGCAAAGGCACCTGCGTTAAGCCCCCGGAAATAAATCTCAGACACAAAAAAAGCGCCCCAAGGGCGCTCTTTCGACAGTAGCTTTACGCTTATTTATTCAGTTCCGCAGTCATGTGCACGCGGTTACCGGTAAACGCTTCGGTAATTTTGTAAGATGAAGCGCCAGCGGCCTGGGCCTGAGCGGCGATTTTCGCTTCTGCACCGTCCATCGTTGCGGCGGTCGCGGTCACGGTTTCCGCAGCGAAAGAACCAAAAGAAGCGGCCAGAGCGATAACTGCGACAAAATTTTTGATGCTTTTCATGATATAAACCCTTTACGTTAGTTGTTTGAATAAGGCGCCGTGCCTTGATGTGATAAATAGTAGCCCTCACATCGCCAAACAAAAAGCGGAAGGATTTGTTGTCATCATTCAAAAAAACTGACTTAAATTTAACCCGCGATTAACCGCTGCGGATGCGTGTAAACGGTCGCCCTGCCCGGCTTGCAGAATCCCACCAGCGTCAGGTTGCAGCGCCCGGCGACGTCAACCGCCAGCGTGGTCGCGGCAGAGACCGCAAAGAGGATTTCCACCCCGCACATGGCCGCCTTCTGCACCATTTCATAGCTGGCGCGGCTGGAGACCAGCGCCGCGCCGTTCTGCCAGGCGCCTTCTGATTCCGTGCGGTGTCCCAGGAGCTTGTCCAGCGCCACGTGGCGACCCACGTCTTCATGGCCGCCCGCGAGCTCGCCGGAAGGACTTACCCAAGCCGCGGCGTGAGTACAGCCGGTAAGGCGGCCTATCGGCTGAAAATCATGCAGGTGCGCCAGCGCGCGATCGAGATTCGCCAGATCGAACGTCTGGGTAAAGGGCAGCGGCTGCACGGGCTTGCCGATATCGTTGAGCTGCTCAACGCCGCATACGCCGCAGCCGGTGCGTCCGGCCAGCGCGCGACGGCGCTCTTTCAGCCCCATAAAGCGGCGGCTGGAGAGTTCGATTTGCACTTCCAGGCCGTTACAGGCCTGAACGACGTCCATACCATAAATCTCGCCCCGGTTTTCGATAATCCCTTCGGATAAGGAAAAGCCGACGGCGAACTGCATCAGGTCTTTCGGCGTCGCCATCATCACCACGTGCGAGATGCCGTTATAAACCAGCGCAACGGGTACCTCTTCAGCTAACTCGTCTGGCTGAGGATGTTGCAAATTTTGGCGCTTCCAGAGCGATACCTGGCGATAACCTGTGATATCAATCACATTTTCGATTTGTTCAAGAGGCTTCTTGTTCACTTTGTCTTAACCGTATTGGAACAGGCATACACACAATGTGGTATTCTGTTTATATCCCTTCGGGAACGAGGGAAATTACCCCTAATTCTGAACCTTTGCGGCCCTTACCGCAAAGCAAATAACTATACGTGACAATGTCGAAACAAGGAGCGAACCATGCAGGTCAGCAGAAGGCAGTTCTTTAAGATCTGCGCTGGCGGTATGGCAGGAACCACGGCGGCGGCGCTGGGCTTTGCGCCCGGTTTAGCGCTCGCGGAAACACGGCAGTACAAGCTGCTGCGCACCCGCGAAACCCGTAACACCTGCACTTACTGTTCCGTTGGCTGTGGGCTGTTAATGTACAGCCTCGGCGACGGCGCAAAAAATGCCAAAGCGTCTATCTTCCATATCGAAGGTGACCCGGACCATCCGGTCAACCGTGGCGCGCTCTGCCCTAAAGGGGCCGGTCTGGTGGACTTTATCCATTCCGAAAGTCGCCTGAAATTTCCGGAATACCGTGCGCCAGGCTCTGATAAATGGCAGCAAATCAGCTGGGATGAAGCGTTCGATCGCATCGCTAAGCTGATGAAAGAGGACCGCGACGCCAACTTTGTCGCGCAGAATAGCGAAGGCACCACCGTCAACCGCTGGCTGACCACCGGTATGCTGTGCGCCTCCGCCTCCAGTAACGAAACCGGTTATTTAACCCAGAAATTTACCCGCGCGCTCGGTATGCTCGCGGTCGACAACCAGGCGCGCGTCTGACACGGACCAACGGTAGCAAGTCTTGCTCCAACATTTGGTCGCGGTGCGATGACCAACCACTGGGTCGACATCAAGAACGCCAATCTCGTCGTGGTGATGGGCGGCAACGCCGCTGAAGCTCACCCGGTTGGATTCCGCTGGGCGATGGAAGCCAAGATTCGCAACGGCGCGAAGCTGATTGTGATCGATCCGCGCTTTACGCGTACCGCGGCGGTAGCTGATTTCTATACCCCAATTCGTTCCGGTACTGACATTACCTTCCTGTCAGGCGTCATCCTGTACCTGTTGAACAACGAAAAAATTAACCGTGAATATACCGAGGCTTACACCAACGCCAGCCTGATCGTGCGTGAGGATTACAGCTTTGAAGACGGTCTGTTCAGCGGCTACGACGCCGAAGCCCGCAAGTACGATAAAACGTCCTGGAACTATGAGCTGGATGAGAACGGCTTTGCCAAACGCGATACCACGCTGCAGCATCCGCGCTGCGTCTGGAACCTGCTGAAGCAGCACGTTTCCCGCTATACGCCAGAAGTTGTCGAAAACATCTGCGGCACGCCAAAAGCCGACTTCCTCAAAGTCTGCGAGTACATCGCGGAAACCAGCGCGCACGATAAAACCGCCTCGTTCCTGTACGCGCTGGGCTGGACGCAGCACTCCATCGGCGCGCAGAACATCCGCACCATGGCGATGATCCAGCTGCTGCTCGGCAATATGGGCATGGCGGGCGGCGGCGTAAACGCCCTGCGCGGCCACTCCAATATTCAGGGTCTCACCGACCTGGGGCTGCTGTCGCAGAGCCTGCCTGGCTATATGACGCTGCCGAGCGAGAAACAGACTGACCTGCAAACCTACCTCGCCGCCAACACGCCGAAACCGCTGTTGAAGGACCAGGTGAACTACTGGGGTAATTACCCGAAATTCTTCGTCTCCATGATGAAGGCCTTCTTTGGCGATAAAGCCACGGCGGAAAACAGCTGGGGCTTTGACTGGCTGCCGAAGTGGGATAAGGGCTACGACGTCCTGCAATACTTCGAGATGATGAACCAGGGCAAAGTGAACGGCTATATCTGCCAGGGCTTTAACCCGGTAGCCTCGTTCCCGAACAAAAACAAGGTTGTCGCGTCGCTGTCGAAGCTGAAGTTCCTGGTGACCATCGACCCGCTCAACACCGAAACCTCCACCTTCTGGCAAAACCACGGGGAGTCGAACGACGTCGATCCGGCGAAAATCCAGACCGAAGTGTTCCGCCTGCCGTCCACCTGCTTCGCCGAAGAGAACGGTTCTATCGTCAACTCCGGCCGCTGGCTACAGTGGCACTGGAAAGGCGCGGACGCCCCGGGGATTGCGACCACCGACGGTGAGATCCTCGCCGGTATCTTCTTACGCCTGCGCAAGATGTACGCCGAACAGGGCGGACCGGCGCCGGAACCGGTGCTGAACATGACGTGGAACTATGCCACGCCGCATGAACCAGCGTCGGAAGAAGTGGCAATGGAGAGCAACGGCAAGGCGCTGGCAGACATTATCGACCCGGCAACCGGGGCGGTGATCGTCAAGAAGGGCCAGCAGCTCAGCTCGTTTGCGCAGCTGCGCGATGACGGCACCACCTCCAGCGGCTGCTGGATCTTCGCCGGTAGCTGGACGCCTGACGGCAACCAGATGGCGCGTCGCGATAACGCCGATCCGTCTGGCCTCGGCAATACGCTGGGCTGGGCATGGGCGTGGCCGCTTAACCGCCGCATACTGTATAACCGCGCCTCCGCGGACCCGCAGGGTAAACCGTGGGATCCGAAGCGCCAGCTCCTGAAATGGGACGGCGCGAAGTGGGGCGGCGTGGATATTCCAGACTACAGCGCCGCGGCGCCGGACAGCGATGTCGGGCCGTTTATCATGCAGCCGGAAGGGATGGGGCGTCTGTTCGCTATCGATAAGATGGCGGAAGGGCCGTTCCCGGAACACTACGAGCCGTTTGAAACGCCGCTGGGCACCAACCCGCTGCACCCGAACGTGGTCTCGAACCCGGCCGCGCGCGTCTTTAAAGGCGACCTTGAGCAGATGGGCAAAGCGGATAAATTCCCTTACGTCGGCACCACTTACCGCCTGACCGAGCACTTCCACTACTGGACCAAGCACGCGCTGCTTAACGCCATCGCGCAGCCGGAACAGTTCGTGGAGATCGGCGAGAAGCTGGCGAACAAGCTCGGCATCGCCCATGGCGATACCGTGAAGGTCTCCTCTAACCGCGGCTATATCAAAGCCAAGGCGGTGGTGACCAAGCGTATTCGCACGCTGAAAGCGGACGGTAAGGATATCGATACTATCGGTATTCCGATTCACTGGGGCTACGAAGGCGTGGCGAAGAAAGGGTTTATCGCCAATACCCTGACGCCGTTTGTCGGTGATGCGAACACGCAGACGCCGGAGTTCAAGGCTTTCCTCGTGAACGTGGAAAAGGCGTAACGGAGACGAATTATGGCTTATCAATCGCAAGACATTATCCGTCGTTCCGCGACTAACGGCTTCACCCCCGCGCCCCGCGCGCGGGACCATCAGGAAGAGGTGGCGAAGCTTATCGACGTCACCACCTGTATCGGCTGTAAAGCCTGCCAGGTGGCCTGTTCCGAGTGGAACGACATCCGGGATGAAGTCGGTCACAACGTCGGGGTGTACGATAACCCCGCCGACCTGACCGCCAAATCCTGGACCGTGATGCGCTTCTCGGAAGTGGAGCAGAACGACAAACTGGAGTGGCTCATCCGTAAGGATGGCTGTATGCACTGCGCCGACCCTGGCTGCCTGAAGGCCTGCCCGGCGGAAGGGGCAATCATTCAGTACGCCAACGGCATCGTCGACTTCCAGTCCGAGCAGTGCATCGGCTGCGGCTACTGCATCGCCGGCTGCCCGTTCAACGTGCCGCGCCTGAACCCGGAAGATAACCGCGTCTACAAATGCACGCTGTGCGTGGACCGCGTTAACGTTGGCCAGGAGCCGGCGTGCGTGAAAACCTGCCCGACCGGCGCTATCCACTTTGGCTCCAAAGAGGAGATGAAAACGCTGGCGGGCGAGCGCGTCGCCGAGCTGAAAACCCGCGGCTACGACAACGCGGGCCTGTACGATCCGGCCGGCGTTGGCGGCACGCACGTGATGTACGTACTGCACCACGCCGACAAGCCGAATCTGTACCACGGCCTGCCGGAGAACCCGGAAATCAGCGCCACGGTTAAGTTCTGGAAAGGGATCTGGAAGCCTCTCGCGGCGGTCGGCTTTGCGGCCACCTTCGCCGCCAGCATCTTCCACTACGTCGGCGTCGGTCCGAACCGCGCGGAAGAGGAAGAGGACAATCTGGATGAAGAGAAAGACGAGGTGCGCAAATGAAAAGACGTGACACCATCGTGCGCTACACCGCGCCGGAGCGAATCAACCACTGGGTCACCGCCTTCTGCTTCGTGCTGGCGGCGGTAAGCGGGCTGGGCTTTTTCTTCCCGTCCTTCAACTGGCTGATGCAAATCATGGGCACCCCGCAGCTGGCGCGTATTCTGCACCCGTTCGTGGGCGTGATTATGTTTGCTTCGTTCATCATCATGTTCTTCCGCTACTGGCACCACAACCTGATCAACCGGGACGATATTTTCTGGGCGAAAAATATTCGCAAGATTGTCGTCAACGAGGAAGTGGGCGACACCGGGCGCTATAACTTCGGCCAGAAATGCGTGTTCTGGGCGGCGATTATCTTCCTGGTGCTGCTGCTGGTGAGCGGCGTGATCATCTGGCGTCCGTACTTTGCGCCGGCCTTCTCCATCCCGGTTATCCGCTTCGCGCTGATGCTGCACTCCTTCTCTGCGGTGGCGCTGATTGTGGTGATCATGGTGCATATTTACGCTGCGCTGTGGGTGA
>NZ_ALNJ01000089.1:0-36109 GCF_000293135.1 Klebsiella sp. OBRC7
CCTGAATCGCCTCGCAAACCTGCTGATGGGTAATGCCCGGCAGCAGCTCGACCAGATTGGCTACCCGTCCGCGCACGGAGGTAATGCCTTTGGCCTGCAGCTTCTTCTTATCGGGATTGAGGTAGTTGGCCAGGCGGCTTAAATCGGCGTTCAGCAGCAGCGTACCGTGGTGAAAACCGCGATCCATCGTTTCGCGATAGGCGGAACCGGAGACCTTGCGGTCGCCTTCGGCGGTTTTGACCACCAGATCGTTGCGGCCCGAGGCTTCCGCCGCTACGCCCAGCGCATTCAGCGCCGTCAGCACGATATTTGTGGAAACGGTTTTATCGTACTCCGGTTTGCCGGCCATAAAGGTAAAGCAGGTATTGCCCAGATCGTGGAATACCGCGCCGCCGCCGCTGCTACGACGGGCCAGGCGCACGTTATCTTCTTCCATGCGTCGGGTGTTGCACTCTTTCCACGGGTTCTGCGCCCGGCCAATGACCACCGTATCGGCATTGCGCCACAGGAACAGCACCCGCTGGGTGGCGGGCATCTGGCGAAAAATAGACTCCTCAACCGCCAGATTGAACCAGGGGTCGTAAGAGTCGGAGAGCAGCAGGCGCAGCGTGGACATGGCGATTTCCTTATTCTGATTCATCTTTATCTTCATCCTGCACCGGCTTATTGGCGGTGAGCAGGAAAGGCGATTGCTGCCAGCGGGTACGTTTCCCCTGTAGCAGGGTGCGCGTCAGGACGACGCCGATGGCCAGAGATAGCAGCAGCATCAGACGCAGGATATTGGTGGTATTATCGACCTGCTGCGCTTCGGTGGCCAGGGTATGGGTATCCAGCGTCAGGCGCAGGTAGCCGAGCGGGCCGTTTTTACCCTGGATAGGCTCGACGATTTGCTGGTTGAAGTAACCGCCCGCTTTTTTACCGTCCAGCGCCAGCCGATCGCGTACCTCGACGCTTTCGCCGGAACGCGCCACCAGGTCGCCCTGTTCGTCATATACGCCGGCGTCGAGGATCCGGCTTTTATGGGTAAGCTGATCCAGCAGTTGGCTAATCCGCCTTTCGTCGGGCGTTTCGCTACGCATCAGCGGCGCCAGGTTGAGCGTGACCTGCTGGGCGAGCGTGCGGGCCAGTTCTTCCAGCTGCGGATTGCGCTGCTTCTGGCTGTTCTGGCTGAACCATGAGGCCCCCTGCATCAGGGCGACGAGTAGCGCGAGACAGATCAGAACAATCACCGCACGATGCAGCCGGAATTTAAGTTTTGCGCGTACCATATTCCACCTTTGAAAATTTGCAGCTTAATGTTGCCAGAAGCGCTGGTTACAAGGTAGCCTCATGCGTTATTTTCCTCGCCTGAATGAAGTTATGTGGAGCCGTGATGCCAAACAGTTTGACCTGGTGCGACCTGCCTGAAGATGTTTCCCAGTGGCCTGGATTGCCGCTTTCCCTGAGCGGTGATGAGGTCATGCCGTTGGATTATCACGCCGGACGCAGCGGCTGGCTGCTGTATGGTCGCGGTCTTAACAAGCGTCGCCTGACCGAGTGGCAGCGCGAACTGGGGGCGGCCCTGGTGATTGTCGCCTCCTGGGCGGTTGACGACTATCAGGTGATGCGGCTGGCGGGCTCCCTTACGCTTCGTGCCACCCGTCTGGCCCATGAGGCCGGGTTTGACGTGGCGCCGCTGGGCAAAATCCCGCATTTACGTACGCCGGGCTTACTGGTCATGGATATGGACTCGACGGCGATTCAGATTGAGTGCATTGATGAAATCGCCAAACTGGCCGGTACCGGCGAGCTGGTCTCTGAAGTGACCGAGCGCGCGATGCGCGGCGAACTTGATTTTACCGCCAGCCTGCGCCAGCGGGTGGCGACGCTGAAAGATGCCGATGCCAATATTCTGCTGCAGGTGCGGGAAACGCTGCCGCTGATGCCGGGCCTGACCCAGCTGGTGCTGAAGCTGGAAACGCTCGGCTGGAAAGTGGCGATTGCCTCCGGCGGCTTCACCTTCTTTGCCGAGTATTTGCGCGACAAGCTGCATCTCGACGCGGTGGTCGCCAACGAGCTGGAGATCATGGACGGTAAGCTGACCGGCAACGTTATCGGCGATATCGTCGATGCGAAATACAAAGCCAATACGCTGCGTAAACTGGCGGAAAAGTATGAGATCCCGCCGGCGCAAACCGTCGCCATTGGCGATGGCGCAAACGATCTGCCGATGATTAAAGCGGCAGGGCTCGGCATCGCCTATCATGCCAAGCCCAAAGTTAATGAACTGGCGGAAGTGACAATCCGCCACGCTGACCTGATGGGGGTATTCTGTATTCTCTCCGGCAGCATGAATCAAAAGTAAGAGGTTAACGTGGCGAAAGCTCCAAAACGCGCATTTGTCTGTAATGAATGCGGTGCGGATTATCCGCGCTGGCAGGGGCAGTGCAGCGCCTGTCATGCCTGGAATACCATAACCGAGATGCGCATTGCCGCTTCGCCCCAGGTGGCAAGAAACGAACGTCTGTCAGGATATGCCGGTAATGCCGGCGTATCGAAAGTGCAGAAGCTCTCCGATATTAGCCTCGAAGCGCTGCCGCGCTTTTCGACCGGCTTTAAAGAGTTTGACCGCGTGCTCGGCGGCGGCGTGGTGCCGGGGAGCGCGATTCTGATCGGCGGCAACCCCGGCGCGGGTAAGTCGACGCTGCTGCTGCAAACTCTGTGTAAGCTCGCCGAAGGTATGAAAACGCTCTACGTCACCGGGGAAGAGTCGCTTCAGCAGGTGGCGATGCGCGCTCACCGTTTAGGCCTGCCGACGGCCAATCTGAATATGCTGTCAGAAACCAGCATTGAGCAGATTTGCCAGATTGCCGATGAAGAAAAGCCGCAGCTGATGGTTATCGACTCCATCCAGGTAATGCATATGGCCGACGTACAGTCGTCGCCGGGCAGCGTGGCTCAGGTGCGCGAAACGGCGGCCTATTTAACGCGCTTTGCCAAGACGCGCGGCGTGGCTATCGTCATGGTCGGTCACGTGACCAAAGACGGCTCGCTGGCCGGGCCGAAAGTGCTGGAGCACTGTATCGACTGCTCCGTGCTGCTCGACGGCGATGCCGATTCTCGTTTCCGCACCCTGCGCAGCCATAAAAACCGCTTCGGCGCGGTCAACGAGCTGGGCGTATTCGCCATGACCGAGCAGGGGCTACGTGAAGTGAGCAACCCCTCGGCCATCTTTTTGAGCCGCGGGGACGAAGTGACTTCCGGTAGTTCGGTGATGGTGGTCTGGGAAGGCACGCGACCGCTGCTGGTGGAGATCCAGGCGCTGGTCGATCACTCGATGATGTCCAACCCGCGCCGCGTGGCGGTGGGGCTGGAGCAGAACCGTCTGGCGATCCTGCTGGCGGTTCTGCATCGTCACGGCGGTCTGCAGATGGCTGACCAGGACGTCTTCGTCAACGTGGTTGGTGGGGTGAAGGTCACCGAAACCAGCGCCGATCTGGCGCTGCTGCTGGCGATGGTTTCCAGCCTGCGCGACCGTCCGCTGCCCCAGGACCTGGTGGTTTTCGGCGAAGTGGGTCTGGCAGGCGAAATTCGCCCGGTACCGAGCGGCCAGGAGCGTATTTCAGAAGCGGCTAAGCATGGTTTTCGTCGGGCGATTGTTCCGGCAGCCAATGTGCCGAAAAAAGTGCCGGAAGGGATGCAAATCTTTGGCGTGAAAAAACTTGCGGACGCACTTAGCGTCTTTGACGACTTATAATAAGTTAAAAGGAGACTCGCGATGTCGTCATTTGACTATTTAAAAAGCGCCATTAAGCAGAAGGGGTGTACGCTACAGCAGGTAGCTGACGCCAGCGGGATGACAAAAGGCTATCTGAGCCAGCTGCTGAACGCGAAAATTAAAAGCCCCAGCGCGCAGAAGCTGGAAGCGCTGCACCGGTTTCTCGGGCTGGAGTTTCCGCGTCGGCAAAAAAGCGTTGGCGTGGTATTTGGTAAGTTTTACCCGCTGCATACCGGCCACATCTACTTGATTCAGCGCGCCTGTAGCCAGGTCGATGAGCTGCACATCATTATGGGCTACGACGATCCCCGCGACCGCGAGCTGTTTGAAAAGAGCGCGATGTCGCAGCAGCCGACCGTGCCCGATCGCCTGCGCTGGCTGCTGCAGACCTTCAAGTACCAGAAAAATATCCGCATCCACGCCTTCAATGAAGAGGGGATGGAACCATATCCGCACGGCTGGGACGTCTGGAGCCGCGGGATCCGCGCCTTTATGAACGAGAAGGGCATTGAGCCTAACTGGATCTATACCTCGGAAGAGGGCGACGCGCCGCAGTATCTGGATCATCTGGGAATTGAAACCGTACTCATCGATCCTAAACGCACCTTTATGAACATCAGCGGCGGACAGATTCGTGAAAACCCGTTCCGCTATTGGGAATATATTCCTACCGAAGTGAAGCCGTTTTTCGTGCGCACGGTGGCGATCCTGGGCGGTGAATCGAGCGGTAAGTCGACGCTGGTGAATAAGCTATCCAATATCTTTAATACCACCAGCGCCTGGGAGTATGGCCGCGACTACGTCTTTTCGCACCTCGGCGGCGATGAGATGGCGCTGCAATATTCCGACTACGACAAGATTGCCCTCGGCCACGCGCAGTATATTGATTTCGCGGTGAAGTATGCCAACAAAGTGGCGTTCATCGACACGGATTTTGTCAGCACCCAGGCGTTCTGTCTCAAGTATGAAGGGCGGGAACACCCCTTTGTGCAGGCGCTGATCGACGAGTATCGTTTTGACCTGGTCATCCTGCTGGAAAACAACACGCCGTGGGTAGCCGATGGTTTGCGTAGCCTTGGCAGCTCGGTGGACCGCAAAGAGTTTCAGACGCTGCTGGTGTCGTTGCTCAAGGAGAACGAGATAGATTTTGTGCATGTAAAAGAGGCCGATTACGATGCCCGCTTCCTGCGCTGCGTGGAGCTGGTGAAAGAGATGATGGGCGAGCAGGGATAGCTAAGCTCCTCTGCGTCACCCACAGGGTGAGGAGCAAACACGAAAAAGGGCAACCTGCGTTGCCCTTTTGCTTTTATTTCGCGATACGTTTGTACTTAATACGCTTCGGCTCCAGCGCATCGGCGCCGAGGGTGCGTTTCTTGTACTCTTCGTATTCGGTAAAGTTACCTTCGAAGAACTCCACCTTACCTTCATCCTGGTAGTCCAGAATGTGGGTCGCGATGCGGTCGAGGAACCAGCGGTCGTGCGAGATAACCATCGCGCAGCCCGGGAACTCCAGCAGGGCGTTTTCCAGCGCGCGCAGGGTTTCGATATCCAGGTCGTTGGTGGGTTCATCGAGCAGCAGGACGTTACCGCCCACCTGCAGCAGTTTCGCCAGGTGCAGACGACCGCGCTCACCGCCGGACAGCTCGCCAACGCGCTTGCCCTGGTCAACGCCTTTGAAGTTAAAGCGGCCCACGTAGGCGCGGCTCGGCATCTCGGTGTTGCCAATCTTCATGATATCCAGCCCGCCGGAAACTTCTTCCCATACGGTTTTGCTGTTGTCCATCGCGTCGCGGAACTGATCGACGGAGGCCAGCTTGACGGTCTCACCCAGGGTGATTGAACCGGCATCAGGCTGTTCCTGACCGGACATCATGCGGAACAGGGTGGATTTACCCGCGCCGTTCGGGCCGATGATGCCGACGATAGCGCCTTTCGGTACCGAGAAGCTCAGGTCGTCAATCAGCAGACGGTCGCCGTAGGACTTACGCAGGTTGCTGACTTCAACCACTTTATCGCCCAGACGTGCGCCTGGCGGAATAAACAGTTCGTTAGTCTCGTTACGCTTCTGGTACTCGACGTTGTTAAGCTCTTCAAAGCGCGCCAGACGGGCTTTGCCCTTAGACTGACGGCCTTTCGCGCCCTGACAGACCCACTCCAGCTCTTTCTCGATTGACTTACGGCGCGCCGCTTCCTGAGAAGCTTCCTGCGCCAGACGCTGATCTTTCTGCTCCAGCCAGGAGGAGTAGTTGCCTTCCCACGGAATACCTTCGCCGCGGTCAAGCTCAAGGATCCAGCCGGCGACGTTATCGAGGAAGTAGCGGTCGTGGGTAATTGCCACGACGGTGCCTTCGAAATCGTGCAGGAAGCGTTCCAGCCACGCCACGGACTCTGCATCCAGGTGGTTAGTCGGTTCGTCGAGCAGCAGCATGTCTGGTTTTTCCAGCAGCAGGCGGCACAGTGCGACGCGGCGGCGCTCACCGCCGGACAGATTGGCGATTTTCGCGTCCCAGTCCGGCAGACGCAGGGCATCCGCCGCGCGCTCAAGCTGGACGTTCAGGTTATGGCCATCGTGCGCCTGGATAATCTCTTCGAACTTGCCCTGCTGAGCGGCGAGCTTGTCGAAGTCGGCATCCGGCTCCGCGTATTTGGCGTACACCTCGTCCAGGCCTTTCAGTGCATTGACCACTTCGGCCACCGCTTCTTCAACCGACTCACGTACGGTCTGCTCCGGATTGAGCTGCGGCTCCTGTGGCAGATAGCCGATTTTCAGGCCCGGCTGCGGACGCGCTTCGCCTTCGATATCGGTATCGATGCCGGCCATAATACGCAGCAGGGTAGACTTACCGGCGCCGTTGAGACCGAGAACGCCGATTTTTGCGCCAGGGAAAAAGCTCAGGGAGATATTTTTCAGAATATGACGTTTCGGCGGAACCACTTTGCCGACACGATGCATGGTATAAACGAATTGAGCCACGTTGGACTTCGCCTCTTTTATATACTCTTCATCCCTCAGGCTCGCTTGATGCAGCCAGAATGATTTTGAGTAGGGTAGTGAATAGTTTTCAAAGGCGAAGTGTAGCCTTTTTCGCGCTTTAATCCCAGCGAGGCGATGGGATTCACAAAAGCGTAAAAAAATGTCCGGGACGTGGCGCGATTCGCGTTGTCTGATTAGCATATCTACGTAATACCTGAAATTTTTGCCCGCGGCATGATGCTGCTGTGGTGTATCTGAATAGAGGAAGAGCTTGTGGAAAAAGCCAAAACTGTGACGTGGCGTCTTCTGGCCGCCGGCGTAAGTCTGCTGACGTTAAGCCAACTGGCGCATGCGGATTCACTGGATGAACAGCGCAGCCGCTATGCTCAAATTAAACAGGCGTGGGACAGTCGACAAATGGACGTCGTCAATCAGCTGATGCCCACCCTGACGACCTATCCGCTCTATCCTTATCTCCAGTACCGGCAGATTACCGACGATCTGATGAACCAGCCGGCGCTGGTGGTGACCAACTTTATCGCCGCCAACCCGACGCTGCCTCCCGCGCGCTCGCTGAAATCACGGTTCGTCAACGAACTGGCGCGCCGTAGCGACTGGCGCGGCCTGCTGGCCTTCAGCCCGGATAAGCCGACCGGCACCGAGGCGCAGTGCAATTACTACTATGCGAAGTGGAACGTCGGCCAGGCTCAGGAGGCCTGGGACGGCGCCAAAGCGCTGTGGCTGAGCGGCAAAAGTCAGCCAAACGCCTGTGACCAGCTGTTTGGCGCCTGGCGCGCCTCCGGCCAGCAGGATCCGCTGGCCTACCTTGAACGCATTCGCCTGGCGATGAAAGCGGGCAATACCAGCCTGGTGCGGGTCCTGGCCCAGCAGATGCCTGCCGATTATCAAACGATTTCGACGGCGGTTATCGCGCTGGCTAACGATCCCAACAGCGTGATGACCTTCGCCCGGACAACCGGCGCGACGGATTTTACCCGCCAGATGGCGGCGGTCGCGTTTGCCAGCGTTGCGCGGCAGGATGTGGAAAACGCGCGCCTGATGATCCCCTCATTAGCGCAGGCGCAGCAGCTCAATGAAGATCAGATTCAGGAGCTGCGGGACATCGTCGCCTGGCGCCTGATGGGCAGCGACGTGACCGAAGAGCAGGCCATATGGCGCGATGATGCCATTATGCGTTCGCAATCCACCTCGCTGGTGGAGCGCCGGGTACGTATGGCGCTGGGGCTTGGGGATCGGCGTGGCCTGAACACCTGGCTGGCGCGTTTGCCGATGGAGGCGAAAGAGAAGGACGAATGGCGCTATTGGCAGGCCGATCTGCTGCTGGAGCGCGGACGCGATGACGAAGCGAAAGATATTCTCCGTTCGCTGATGCAGCAGCGCGGCTTCTATCCGATGGTCGCTGCCCAGCGCCTGGGCGAGGAGTACACTTTCCGCATCGACAAAGCGCCGGCGAATCTCGATCCGGCGCTGACCTCGGGGCCGGAAATGGCGCGGGTCCGCGAGCTGATGTACTGGAATATGGATAACACCGCCCGCAGCGAGTGGGCAAATCTGGTCACCAGCAAAACCAAAGATCAGCAGGCGCAGCTGGCTCGTTACGCGTTTAATCAGAACTGGTGGGATCTGAGCGTCCAGGCCACCATCGCCGGCAAATTGTGGGATCAGCTGGAAGAGCGTTTCCCGCTAGCCTATAACGACCTCTTTACCCGCTATATCAGCGGTAAAGATATTCCGCAAAGCTACGCGATGGCCATCGCGCGTCAGGAGAGCGCCTGGAATCCGAAAGCCGGTTCACCGGTTGGCGCCCGCGGTCTGATGCAGATTATGCCGGGGACGGCAACGCATACGGTGAGCATGTTCAGTATTCCCGGCTATAGCGGTCCATCGCAGCTGCTCGATCCCGAAATGAACATCAACATTGGTACCAGCTATCTGCAATATGTTTATCAGCAGTTTGGCAATAACCGTATCTTTGCCTCCGCGGCCTATAACGCCGGTCCCGGGCGTGTGCGTACCTGGCGGGGCAACAGCGGTGGCCGCATTGACGCGGTGGCGTTTATTGAGAGCATTCCTTTCTCTGAAACGCGCGGCTACGTGAAAAACGTTTTGTCCTATGACGCCTACTATCGCTATTTTATGGGCCAGAAAGAGACGCTGCTGAGCGATGCGGAGTGGAAGCTGCGCTATTAATATCGCCATCGTCGGGCAACATCGTATTTCGCGATGTTGCCCGAAATCCGTAGAGTCCGGACAGAAGTATGTTATGCTTTGTACTCGTTAGTGAGTACATTCGACAGGTGGCGTAACATGACCCAACAATCCCCCTATTCAGCGGCGGTGGCCGAACAGCGTCATCAGGAGTGGCTGCGTTTTGTTGCCCTCCTGCAGCAGGCGTACGCCGACGATCTCCATCTGCCGCTTTTACAGCTCATGCTGACGCCCGACGAGCGCGAGGCGCTGGGCACGCGGGTGCGTATTATTGAAGAGCTGCTGCGCGGCGAAATGAGCCAGCGCGAGCTGAAAAACGAGCTCGGCGCCGGGATCGCCACCATAACCCGCGGTTCGAACAGCCTGAAGTCAGCCCCGCCGGAGCTGCGTCTGTGGCTGGAGCAGGCGTTGATTAACGTTAACGATAAATAGCGTTATGAAACGGGCTTAGCGCCAGCACGACGGCCTGATGATAAACGCTGCTGCGCGTCAGTTTTCCGGCCGTAAATACGCCGATAGCGCCCTCTTTACGGCCAATTTCATCGATGCCGGTATGCTGAGACATCACCGGCCCCAGCGCTTCTCCTGCCTGGACTTTTTCAAGAATGACCTGCGGCAGCGGCAGGGTCGCCGAGCGCGCTTCGCCGCGCAGGCTGCCGTCCTCGATCGTCACCCAGCTAAAGGTGCTGCCCTCATCGATGCCGGCTTCAATAGCGACCCAGAAGTCAGCATCGGGCTGCGCGCGACGCGCGTTAGCCACGCGGTTTCGTGCGCCAGCGCGCGTTTCGTCGCTGCCAAAAGGCTGTTCCGGCACGCCGCTCTCGACGGAGACGGACTCAATGTGGCAGGATCCTTCGCCGAAGATCTCGTTAAAAGCCTGCAGAATTGCCTGAATTTTGGCGGGATTAGTGGTAGCTGAGACAACATGGTGCATAATCAAAACAACTCAGAAATACTAAACATCATCGCAGTATACTCCAAATCATTCTTGTTGCAGGCGGCTATGCTTGTAGCTTAATGGTTAAGAGCTCATAACGGATAATAAAGCATGTTACAGGTATACCTTGTTCGCCACGGTGAAACGCAGTGGAACGCCGAGCGACGTATTCAGGGCCAGTCCGACAGTCCGCTTACCGCCCACGGTGAGCGTCAGGCCTGGCAGGTAGGTGAGCGCGCCAGAACGCTGGGGATTACGCATATTATCGCCAGTGATTTAGGCCGGACGCGGCGTACCGCAGAAATCATCGCTGAAGCCTGCGGATGCAGCGTCATGACCGATTCACGCTTGCGTGAGCTGGATATGGGCGTGTTGGAAAAGCGCCATATCGACTCGCTGAGCGAAGAAGAAGAGGGCTGGCGTCGACAGTTGGTTAACGGTACGCCCGACGGGCGCATCCCGCAGGGAGAGTCAATGCAGGAGCTGAGCGACCGTATGCACGCGGCGCTGACCTCTTGTCTGGAGCTGCCCGCAGGTAGCCGGCTGCTGCTGGTGAGCCACGGCATGGCGCTGGGGTGTCTGGTGAGTACGATTCTTGGCTTGCCCGCCTGGGCGGAACGTCGCCTGCGTCTGCGCAACTGCTCTATCTCTCGCGTTGACTATCAGCAAAGCCCCTGGCTGGCGTCGGGATGGGTCGTGGAAACCGCGGGGGATGTCTCGCATCTTGATGCCCCCGCGATGGATGAGCTACAGCGTTAACGACGAATCGGAATCAGGTATTCGCAGCGCAGCTGAATAGGCGGTTCCTGATTCCGGTTTTCATCTTCCGGGAAGAAACGTTCGATATCCAGGCCCTTACGACGAGTAAGATTGAGCATCGGCATGCAGGTGCCGTAAACCGTCAGAATAAATTCCTGTAGCCCGGTGCCCAATCCTTCGTAGGTAAACATCACGTATTCGCCGCCTTCCAGCGTCACCGGGTGGGCGTTGTGCAGATGGCCGTTAGCCAGCTCCGGCGTCAGCGCGGTGGTGTAAAACACCTCCTGCTCATCGTCTTTATCGAGGCTCGGACGCGGCTCATGCAGGCCGTACAGCGTCGGAGGAATCGACGGCGTATTGGCGAGGAATTCACGCCAGAACTGCACGCGCATCTGATTACGGAAATCGGAGATCTCTTCCAGCTTGCAGGTATAGCTCTGGGTCACGCCGACCAGCTGAATGGTGTTCAGCGTGACGAATTCGTACTGCGGCATGGTGAACTCGCCCAGACGCAGCGGAGGACGCATACCGTAAGAGCTCCAGTCGGGGGAGCGTCGATAAAGGGCTGGCGTCAACGAGAACTGTTTTTTAAATGCGCGAGTAAAAGTCTGCTGCGAGTCAAAGCGATACTGCAGCGCAATATCGAGAATCGGACGCGCGGTCAGGCGTAGGGCAACCGCTGACTTAGATAAGCGACGGGCGCGAATATAGGCACCAATGGCATGGCCGGTCACGTCCTTGAACATTCTTTGCAGATGCCACTTGGAATAGCCCGCCTTCGCTGCCACATTGTCCAGTGAGAGTGGCTGATCCAGGTGACCTTCCAGCCAGCTAAGGAGATCGCGAATAATCCCTGCTTGATCCATAAAATATCCCCATCCTTAAACTCAGGTGCCTGATACTAAAGGTAGCGGATAATAGCATTTTTTGATGTTTTAGCATTCAGTGTTTTTTTTGCTTTTAAATGCGATTCTTCCAGAAGTATCGGTGGTAATTTTGTAAAGCTGTGATCTATAAAACTTTTCTGCTTAATGTGTGATAATCACTCAGCTAAATTTTTAAGAATGGTAACAATATGAAATACAAGAAGTTAGTGGCAGGTATGCTTTTACTGGCGGGGTCTCAGATGGCGCAGGCGGAGCAAATTGGCTCCGTGGATACCGTGTTTAAGTTCCTTGGGCCGGATCATAAAATTGTCGTAGAGGCCTTTGACGACCCGGATGTACAAAACGTGACGTGCTACATCAGCCGGGCGAAAACCGGGGGCATTAAAGGCGGGTTAGGGCTGGCGGAAGATACCTCTGATGCCGCGATCTCCTGTCAGCAGGTGGGGCCGATTGAGCTGACGGATAAAATCAAAAACGGTAAAACGCAGGGCGATGTCGTGTTCCAGAAACGCACTTCGCTGGTATTTAAAAAGCTGCAGGTGGTGCGCTTTTACGATGCCAAACGCAATGCGCTGGTCTATCTGACCTATTCGGATAAAATCGTCGATGGCTCGCCGAAGAACGCGATTAGCGCGGTGCCGATTATGCCATGGAATAAATAACAGGGAACGCCGATGCAACAACCGCGGATCTGGTTGGTGGAAGATGAGATGAGCATCGCCGATACGCTCGTCTACCAGCTGCAGCAGGAAGGATTTATCGTTACGGCGTTCGAGCGCGGGCTGCCGGCGCTCGATGCGGCACATCACCACCAACCCGACCTGGCGATTCTCGACGTCGGGCTGCCGGATATCAGCGGGTTTGAGCTCTGTCGGCGGCTGCTTGCCCGCTACCCGGCGCTGCCGGTGCTGTTCCTGACGGCCCGCAGCGAAGAGGTGGATAAGCTGCTTGGCCTGGAAATCGGCGCTGATGACTATATTGCCAAGCCATTTTCCCCTCGTGAAGTTTGCGCCAGAGTTCGCACCGTTCTGCGGCGGCTGCAGAAGTTCGCCGCCCCTCCACCGCTCTTGCGCGTGGGGGCGTTCACGTTGAACGACGCCGCGGCTCGGGTCACCTGGTGCGGTCAGAGCCTGAATCTGACCCGCTATGAGTTTTTATTATTAAAAACGCTACTGCACTCTCCGGGGCGCATTTTTTCCCGCCAGCTGCTGATGGAGCAGGTATGGGGCGATGCGAACGAGAGCTTCGATCGTACCGTGGATACTCATATCAAAACGCTGCGCGCTAAGCTGCGAGAAGTGAACCCTGACATCTCCCCCATCAATACGCACCGCGGCATGGGATACAGCCTTGGAGGCTTCTGATGCGCATCGGTATGCGGCTGCTGATGGGCTACTTTTTGATTGTGGCGATCGCGGCCTGGTTTGTACTTTCCATCTTCGTTCAGGAGATTAAACCCGGGGTCCGGCGTGCAACCGAAGGGACGCTGATTGATACGGCTACCCTGCTTGCCGAGCTGGCCCGCGAGGATTTACTCTCCGCCGATCCCCAGCACGGGCGACTGGCCCAGGCTTTTCAAACGCTGCATCGCCAACCGATCAACGCCAACATTGCCGGCATTAATAAAGTTCGCAATGAATATCACGTCTATATGACCGATGCGCAGGGCAAAGTGGTGTTTGATTCTGCGGGCAGTGCGCTGGGGCAAGACTACTCGCGCTGGAACGATGTCTGGCTCACTTTACGCGGGCAATACGGCGCGCGCAGCACGCGCAGCGATCCGAACGATGATAACAGCTCGGTGATGTATATTGCCGCGCCGGTGACTGACAGCGGCCGAATCATTGGCGTGCTAAGCGTCGGGAAACCCAATCTGGCCATGGCGCCGGTCATTAAACGCAGCGAGCGGCGTATTCTGTGGGCCGGCGGGGCGCTGCTGGGGATCGCGCTCCTGATAGGCGCTGCGATGGTATGGTGGATTAACTTTTCCATCGGCAAGCTGGTTCGCTACGCGGACTCCGTGACCGCCGATCGTCCGGTTCCGCTGCCGAATCTGGGCGGCAGCGAACTGCGTAAGCTGGCGCAGGCGCTGGAGAGTATGCGCCTTAAGCTTGAAGGTAAAAACGCTATTGAAAACTATATTTATGCGCTGACCCATGAGCTGAAGAGCCCGCTGGCGGCGATACGCGGCGCGGCAGAAATTCTCCGTGAGGCTCCTCCACCTGAGGTCGCCGCCCGTTTTACGCGTAATATTCTGGCGCAGAACGCACGAATGCAGTCGCTGGTGGAAAATTTGCTCCAGCAGGCCCGGCTGGAGAACCGGCTGGAGATCGCCCGACGTCCCGTCCCCGTCGCTGAGCTATTTCACCGCCTGGCCGAGGAGCGCGAGATCGCGCTGGCGGCGAAAAAAGTGACGCTGCGCTGGCAGGATACGCCTCTGATGGTTGAAGGCGATCGGGAGCTTCTGGCGCAGGCGCTGGGTAATCTCCTTGATAATGCTATCGATTTCACGCCTTCCGCAGGGGAAATTCTGGTTGGTGCAGAAGAGCGTGATGGCGGCGTGCTGTTAACCGTATGCGATACGGGATGCGGCATTCCCGACTACGCCCTGGGGCGTATTTTTGAACGTTTCTATTCCCTGCCTCGTGAAAATGGGCAAAAAAGCAGTGGCCTGGGGCTGGCGTTTGTTCGAGAAGTCGCGCGCCTGCATCAGGGGGATATCCAGCTGGTTAATCGCCCTGAAGGCGGCGCGTGCGCTTTGCTGACACTTCACGCTCACTTCACATAGCTTCAAACTCTCCCCACACGGCCCCTTTAAGGTGAGCGCATCACTAAGGAGAGGGCTATGTTGAAATCACCACTATTCTGGAAAATGAGCACCCTGCTGGGGTGCATTTTACTGTTGTCGATCCCGCTGATGCTGGTCCGGCAGCTGATCGTTGAGCGCGCGGACTATCGTAGCGACGTGGTTGAGGCGCTGGAGAGCAGTACCAGCGGATCGCAGAAACTGGCCGGACCGCTGATTGCCATTCCGGTGACCGAGACGCTAACGCGGGTTGAGGGAACTAAAACGGTAGAATATCAAACCCAATGGGTACACTACTGGCTGCCGGAGACGCTGGCGGTTACCGGTAATCAGGATGTTGAATCCCGGCGAATCGGTATCTATGAGGGGCAGATCTGGCACAATAATCTCAGCGTCAAAGCGCATTTTGATCCTTCGCGCATCAAGGCGCTCAGGAAGCAGACGATTACGCTGGGCAGACCGTTTCTGGTCGTCAGCGTCAGCGATGCGCGCGGTATTGGTGAGATTAAGTCACCAGAGCTCAATGGCGAGAGGCTATCCGTTGAGCCAGGGCCGGGTCTCGACGATAGCGGGGAGGGCATCCATATGCCGATGCCGCTGTTACTCCCTGAACAAAAAGCGCTGGATATTGAATTCACGCTCAATCTGAATGGCAGCGGCAGTTTCTCGGTGGTTCCGCTTGGGCGCAACAGTACCTTACAGCTTGCCGGCAACTGGCCGCACCCGGGTTTCCTTGGCGACTTTTTACCTGCAAAGCGGGAAGTCAGCCCAACAGGCTATAGCGCCCAGTGGCAAAGCACCTGGTTTGCCAACAATATGGCGAAGTTTTTTGTTGAGGGTCGGCAGATTGAGTGGCGTCAGTTGCCCGCTTTCAACGTGAATGTCACCACGCCCGCCGATCAATATCAGCTGACCGATCGGGCGACAAAATATGCCGTTCTGTTGATAACGCTGACGTTTATGGCATTTTTTGTTTTTGAAAGCTTAACGCGGTATCGCATGCACCCCATGCAGTATCTGCTGGTGGGGCTGTCGCTGGTCATGTTCTATCTGGTGCTGTTGGCGCTGTCCGAACATATCGGTTTTACGGCATCGTGGATTGCCGCCAGTTTGATCGGCGCGCTTATCAATGGGGTGTATCTTCAGGCGGTGCTGAAAGGGTGGCGAAATAGCGTCCTGTTCGTCTGTGCGCTACTGCTGCTGGACGGCGTTATGTGGATGCTGTTGCGATCGGAAGATAGCGCATTGCTGCTGGGGACCGGCGTATTGCTGCTGGCGTTAAGTGCGCTGATGTTCCTGACCCGCCACGTTGACTGGTACGCGTTATCTCTGCCGAAGGCAAAAGGTGAGCTGCCGGACGCTGGTCAGGATGACGATAAGCTCAGGATCTGGAAATAAAAAAAACGGCGCGAATTGCGCCGTTTTACGTTATGACAGCAAGAAAAACGGTGTTATTCCTGCAGGTCGCCACAGAAGCGGTACCCCTCGCCATGGATGGTGGCGATAATTTCCGGGGTGTCCGGAGTGGATTCAAAATGCTTACGAATGCGACGGATGGTCACGTCCACGGTACGGTCGTGCGGCTTCAGCTCACGGCCGGTCATTTTCTTCAGCAGTTCCGCACGCGACTGGATTTTGCCCGGATTTTCGCAGAAGTGCAGCATGGCGCGGAATTCACTGCGCGGCAGCTTGTACTGCTCACCATTGGGGCTTACCAGCGAGCGGCTATTGATATCCAGCTCCCAGCCGTTGAACTTATAGCTTTCCACGCTACGGCGCTCTTCGCTCACGGTACCCAGGTTCATGGTACGGGAGAGCAGATTGCGCGCGCGAATCGTCAGTTCACGTGGGTTGAACGGTTTAGTGATATAATCATCGGCGCCAATCTCGAGGCCAAGGATTTTATCCACTTCGTTATCGCGGCCGGTGAGGAACATCAGCGCGACGTCCGCCTGCTCACGCAGTTCGCGTGCTAACAGGAGACCATTTTTACCCGGCAGGTTGATATCCATGATCACCAGGTTGATATCATTTTCAGACAGGATCTGATGCATTTCCGCGCCATCGGTCGCTTCGAATACATCATAACCTTCTGCTTCGAAAATACTTTTTAACGTGTTGCGTGTTACCAACTCGTCTTCAACGATAAGAATGTGCGGGGTCTGCATGTTTGCTACCTAAATTGCCAACTAAATCGAAACAGGAAGTACCAAAGTCCCTGACCTGCCTGGTGCATGTCGCAAATTAACATGCCCGGCGTAACATGACTAAAGTACGTAATTGCGTTCTTGATGCACTTTCCATCAACGTCAACAACATCATTAGCTTGGTCGTGGGTACTTTCCCTCTGGACCCGACGGTGTCAAAAACGGCTGTCATCCTAACCATTTTAACAGCAACATAACAGGCTAAGTGAGGCATGACACCCAATAAAACTACGCTTCGTTGACATATATCAAGTTCAATTGTAGCACGTTAACAGTCTTGTGAAATCATTGCATCTAAACGGGATTCATCTTCACAATTCATACTTCGCTCAATTAGTTGCAATGAGAAAATAATAAACGTGGTGAATCCAAAGCCTCAAAACGTACTCGGACGTAAATTTCATTGCCAAACATACGGATAAAGCCGTTCTGTTAACATACTCTGTGTCATGGTGCCTTGGGAATAGTTTAGTTTTTTTTATGGGTGATAAAGCTCAAATTTAGTGATTTTTGTTGCAAATTTGTAAATTTACGGCGCGTAAAATGAGGGAAAAAATCGTTATTCCCACCGCCTAAAAGGTAAAAGAGAAACCGAATGCGTTTATCAATTGTATTAGTGTCCCCGGCTCGGGCGGAAAACGTGGGGGCGGCAGCCAGAGCGATGAAAACCATGGGGTTTAGCGACATGCGTATCGTCGATAGCGAGGCGCATTTGCAGCCAGCCGCGCGCTGGGTCGCGCACGGTTCTGGCGATATCCTCGATAATATCAACACTTATGCCACGCTGGAGCAGGCGCTGCACGATGTTGATTTTACCGTGGCCACGACCGCCCGCAGCCGGGCGCGTTTCCACTACTACGCGACCCCGCAGCAGCTCCTGCCGCTGCTGGAAGAAAAAGCGCAGTGGATGCATCATGCCGCGCTGGTGTTTGGTCGGGAAGATTCTGGTTTGACGAATGAAGAGCTGGCCCTTGCCGATGTGTTGACCGGTGTGCCGATGGCGGCTGACTATCCTTCGCTAAACCTGGGGCAGTCGGTGATGGTCTATTGCTACCAGCTGAGCTCATTGCTGCAGCTGGCCCCGTCAACCTCCGCCGACGCAGATGGTAATCAGCTGCAGGCGTTACGCCTGCGAACGCGCGATCTGCTTAACCGCCTCGGCGCGGGTGACGATGTAAAACTGTCCGACTGGCTGGAGCAGCGGATAGGACTTTTGCAGCAGCGAGACACCGCCATGCTGCATCGTTTACTGCACGATATTGAAAAAAACCTCCCAGGGTAAAATGCTGTCATATTATTTTCATATGGTCTTATGTGCTAATTATTGGCGTCTGGATGCGTAAATCCGGATGAATTGTCAGGTTGCTATGGCGTATTGGCCAGGTGTGAAAAAAAGGGCTAAAAGTAGAAATTCGTTGACTTAAGTCGACAGATACTTTAACCAATATAGGCACAGGACACAGACAGATAAAAATTACAGAGTACACAACATCCATGAATCGCATCGGCATGATCACCACGATTATCACCACCACTATTACCACAGGTAACGGTGCGGGCTGACGCGTACAGGAAACACAGAAAAAAGCCCGCACCTGAACAGTGCGGGCTTTTTTTTCGATAAAAAATCAAGGGGTCACAACCATGCGTGTGTTGAAGTTCGGCGGTACATCAGTGGCAAATGCAGAACGTTTTCTGCGTGTTGCCGATATTCTGGAGAGTAATGCCAGGCAGGGGCAGGTAGCGACAGTACTGTCTGCCCCGGCGAAGATCACTAACCATCTGGTTGCGATGATCGAAAAAACCATTGGCGGGCAGGATGCGCTGACCAATATCGCTGATGCCGAACGCATTTTCGCCGAACTTCTGCAAGGCCTCGCCGATGCCCAGCCGGGCTTTCCGCACGCTCAGTTGAAAATGTTTGTCGAGCAGGAGTTTGCGCAAATCAAACACGTCCTGCACGGTATTAGCCTGCTTGGACAGTGCCCGGATAGCGTCAATGCGTCTCTGATCTGCCGGGGAGAAAAGCTCTCCATCGCTATTATGGCCGGCTTACTGGAAGCGCGCGGTCATAACGTCACGGTGATTAATCCGGTTGAAAAACTGCTTGCCGTTGGCCATTACCTCGAATCCACCGTGGATATCGCCGAGTCGACCCGCCGCATTGCCGCCAGCCAGATCCCGGCTGACCATATGGTGCTGATGGCGGGCTTCACCGCCGGTAACGAAAAGGGCGAACTGGTGGTGCTGGGCCGTAACGGCTCTGACTACTCCGCAGCCGTGCTGGCCGCCTGCCTGCGCGCCGACTGCTGTGAAATCTGGACCGACGTTGACGGCGTTTATACCTGCGACCCGCGTCAGGTGCCGGATGCGCGTTTGCTGAAGTCGATGTCCTATCAGGAAGCGATGGAGCTCTCCTACTTCGGCGCCAAAGTTTTGCACCCGCGTACTATCGCCCCCATCGCCCAGTTCCAGATCCCCTGTTTAATCAAAAATACCGGCAATCCGCAGGCGCCGGGTACGCTTATCGGCGGCAGCAGCGATGAAGACGATCTGCCGGTGAAAGGTATCTCTAATCTCAACAATATGGCGATGTTCAACGTCTCCGGGCCGGGAATGAAGGGGATGGTTGGCATGGCGGCGCGCGTGTTCGCCACTATGTCCCGCGCGGGAATCTCCGTTGTTCTTATCACCCAGTCCTCTTCCGAATACAGCATCAGCTTCTGCGTGCCGCAGAGCGATTGCGCTCGGGCGAAGCGGGTAATGGAAGATGAATTTTATCTGGAGCTGAAAGAGGGGCTGCTTGAGCCGCTGTCGATCATGGAACGCCTGGCGATTATTTCGGTTGTCGGCGATGGTATGCGCACCCTGCGTGGGATTTCCGCTAAATTCTTCGCTGCGCTGGCGCGCGCCAATATCAACATTGTGGCGATTGCCCAGGGTTCTTCCGAGCGCTCTATTTCCGTTGTCGTGAGCAACGATGATGCGACCACCGGCGTTCGCGTGACCCACCAGATGCTGTTCAATACCGATCAGGTGATTGAAGTGTTTGTCATTGGCATCGGCGGCGTCGGCGGCGCGCTGATCGAACAGATCAAGCGCCAGCAGAGCTGGTTGAAGAGTAAACATATCGATCTGCGCGTTTGCGGGGTGGCTAACTCGCGCGCCTTGCTGACCAACGTACACGGCCTGAACCTTGAACACTGGCGCTATGAGCTGGCGGAAGCCAAAGAGGCGTTCAACCTGGGGCGACTTATTCGTCTGGTGAAAGAGTACCATCTGCTGAACCCGGTGATTGTCGACTGTACTTCCAGCCAGGCGGTGGCAGATCAGTACGCTGATTTCCTGCGCGAAGGTTTCCACGTGGTGACGCCGAACAAAAAGGCCAATACCTCATCGCTGGATTACTATCATCAGTTGCGTCATGCTGCGAGCAGCTCACGACGTAAGTTTTTATACGATACCAACGTCGGCGCGGGGCTGCCGGTAATCGAAAACCTACAAAATCTGCTGAATGCCGGCGATGAGCTGCTGCGCTTCTCCGGTATTCTGTCCGGCTCGCTGTCATTTATCTTCGGTCAGCTGGACGAAGGCGTAAGCTTCTCCGCGGCGACGAAGCTGGCGCGTGAAATGGGCTATACCGAACCGGATCCGCGCGACGATCTTTCTGGCGTTGATGTCGCGCGTAAGCTGCTGATTCTTGCGCGTGAAACCGGGCGCGAACTGGAGCTGTCTGACATTATCGTAGAGCCGGCGCTACCGGCGGGTTTTGACGCCAGCGGCGATGTCGACAGCTTTATGGCACGCCTGCCTTCTCTGGATGACGAGTTTGCCTCGCGGGTCTCAAAAGCGCGTGATGAAGGTAAGGTCTTGCGCTATGTCGGTAATATCGAAGAGGATGGCACCTGCCGTGTGAAAATCGCCGCGGTTGATGGCAACGATCCGCTGTTTAAAGTGAAAAACGGCGAGAATGCGCTGGCGTTCTACAGCCACTATTACCAGCCGCTGCCGCTGGTGCTGCGCGGTTATGGTGCGGGTAACGATGTGACGGCGGCTGGCGTTTTCGCCGACCTGCTGCGTACCCTGTCATGGAAGTTAGGAGTTTAAGATGGTCAAAGTATATGCCCCGGCTTCCAGTGCTAATATGAGCGTTGGGTTTGACGTGCTGGGCGCGGCGGTAACGCCGGTTGACGGTACGCTGCTGGGGGACAATGTCTCGGTTGAGGCGGCGACGAGCTTTAGCCTGCAAAACGTGGGTCGCTTCGCCAGCAAACTGCCGACGGCGCCGCAGGAAAATATCGTCTATCAGTGCTGGGAGCGTTTTTGCCAGGAGATTGGCAAAAAGGTTCCGGTGGCGATGACGCTGGAAAAAAACATGCCGATCGGTTCCGGGCTGGGCTCCAGCGCCTGTTCTGTGGTCGCCGCGCTGGTGGCGATGAACGAGTTCTGCGGCAAGCCGCTCAATGAGAGCCGGATGCTGGCGCTGATGGGCGAGATGGAAGGGCGGATTTCCGGCAGTATCCATTACGATAACGTCGCGCCGTGCTATCTGGGCGGGATACAGCTGATGCTTGAGGAAAACGGCATCATCAGCCAGCAGATTCCGTCCTTCGACGAGTGGCTGTGGGTGCTGGCCTATCCGGGGATTAAGGTCTCAACGGCGGAAGCGCGGGCAATTTTGCCGGCGCAGTATCGCCGTCAGGACTGCATAGCCCACGGTCGTCATCTGGCGGGCTTTATTCACGCCTGCTATTCCCGCCAGCCTCAGCTGGCGGCGAAATTGATGAAAGACGTGATTGCCGAACCGTATCGTACCAAACTACTGCCGGGCTTCAGCGAAGCGCGTCAGGCAGCAATGGAAATCGGCGCGCAGGCGTGCGGCATTTCCGGTTCCGGTCCAACCTTGTTCGCATTATGCGATAAACCGGAAACCGCGCAGCGCGTCGCCGACTGGCTGGCTACGCACTATCTGCAAAATCAGGAAGGCTTCGTTCATATTTGCCGGCTGGACACGGCGGGCGCTCGAGTAGTGGGATAACCAATGAAACTCTATAACTTAAAAGATCATAACGAACAGGTCAGCTTTGCGCAGGCCGTCACGCAGGGGCTTGGCAAGCATCAGGGGCTGTTCTTCCCGCACGATCTGCCGGAATTTAACCTGACTGAAATCGACGAGATGCTGCAGCAGGACTTCGTGTCGCGTAGCGCAAAAATCCTGTCGGCATTTATCGGCGATGAGATCCCGCAGGGCGTTCTGCAAGAGCGCATCGGCAACGCCTTTACCTTCCCGGCGCCGGTCAGCAAAGTGCAGGACGACGTCGGCTGCCTCGAACTGTTCCACGGCCCGACTCTGGCGTTTAAAGACTTCGGCGGCCGCTTTATGGCGCAGATGCTCACCCATATCGCCGGCGACAAACCGGTCACTATTTTGACGGCCACCTCCGGCGACACCGGCGCGGCGGTTGCGCACGCGTTTTATGGCCTGCCAAACGTCAAAGTGGTCATTCTCTATCCGCGCGGCAAAATCAGCCCGCTGCAGGAAAAGCTGTTCTGCACCCTCGGCGGTAACATTGAAACTGTGGCAATCGACGGCGACTTTGACGCCTGCCAGGCGCTGGTTAAACAGGCCTTTGATGATGAAGAGCTGAAAGCTGCGCTGGGTCTTAACTCGGCTAACTCAATCAATATCAGCCGCCTGCTGGCGCAGATTTGCTATTACTTTGAAGCCGTGGCTCAGCTGCCTCAGGAAGCCCGTAACCAGCTGGTTATCTCGGTACCCAGCGGTAACTTTGGCGATCTGACCGCCGGCCTGCTGGCCAAATCTCTGGGTCTGCCAATCAAACGCTTTATTGCGGCGACTAACGCCAACGACACCGTGCCGCGCTTCCTGCAGGACGGTAACTGGTCGCCGAAAGCAACCCAGGCCACGCTGTCTAACGCCATGGACGTCAGCCAACCGAACAACTGGCCGCGCGTGGAAGAGCTGTTCCGTCGTAAAATCTGGCGCCTGAACGAGCTGGGCTACGCGGCGGTGGATGATGAAACCACCAAAGAGACCATGCGTGAGCTGAAGGCTATCGGCTATACCTCAGAACCGCATGCGGCGATTGCTTATCGCGCGCTGCGCGACCAGCTGCAGGCGGGCGAGTACGGTCTGTTCCTCGGCACGGCGCATCCGGCGAAGTTTAAAGAGAGCGTGGAAGAGATTCTGCAAGAGACGCTGCCGCTGCCGAAAGAGCTGGCCGATCGCGCCGATCTGCCGCTGCTGTCGCATAATCTGCCGGCCGATTTTGCCGCGCTGCGTAAGCTGATGATGGGCTAAGTCTGAATCAGCGCTTCCCTGCTGCGAGATTGGCGGCAGGGAAGCGTTTTTTACTGCTCGTGGCGTTTAAAGACCAGCTCTCCGTTACCCGAAGCGTCGGCGTCAAAGAAATAACCTTCGCTATCAAAGCGGGTCAGTTGCTCCGGCTTCGTTAAGCGATTCTCAATGATGTAACGACTCATCAAGCCGCGCGCTTTTTTAGCGTAGAAGCTGATCACTTTAAACTTGCCGTTTTTCTCATCAAGGAATACCGGCTTAATCAGCTGGCCCTCAAGCCGTTTGGGTTTCACCGACCTGAAGTACTCATCAGAGGCCAGATTTACCACAATATCGTCGCCCTGGGCTTTCAACGCCTGGTTCAGCTTATCGGTAATAACGTCTCCCCAATACTGATACAGATCTTTGCCTTTCGCGTTCTCAAGCTTAATCCCCATCTCCAGACGATAGGGCTGCATCAGATCCAGCGGGCGCAGAACGCCGTACAGGCCGGAAAGCATGCGCAGATGCTGCTGGGCAAAATCGAAATCGGCTTCGCTAAAGGTCTCTGCCCGCAGGCCGGTATAGACATCGCCCTTAAACGCCAGGATTGCCTGACGGGCGTTGTCCGGGGTGAAATCTGGCTGCCAGTCGTGAAAGCGGGTCGCGTTCAGGTCAGCCAGCTTGTCGCTGATGCCCATCAGTTTACCAATCTGCGGTGCCGACAGCTGACGGGCAATGCCGATAAGCTCCTGAGAGTGTTCCAGTAGCTCTGGCTGGGTATAACGCGTCGTTGCCAGCGGGCTTTGATAATCGAGCGTTTTTGCAGGTGAAATCAGAATGAGCATATCCAGTCCTTACAGGAAATTTTTGACGACTTTAGCAAAAAAACGTCATGAGAAGATCGATAGCTGCGATTGCCGCGCTATTCGCGCGGCAGGTTGTCCCATGTTCCCGGTACCAGCTGCTGATGAATCTCAGGGTAGCGGGTGACGTCAAATTCCGGCCGCTGGCCCAGCTTCCGCTGTCGCAGATAATCGCTGGCAATGATGCGCACCGTCGGCGACAGCAGCAGGATAGCCGTCAGGTTAGTTATCGCCATCAGCGCCATGATGATATCCGCCATCTGCCAGACCACCGGTAGGCTGACCATCGCGCCGGTGACGACCATACACAGCGTAAGCAGACGCAGCAGCCAGATGTTACGCAGGCTATCCATGCGGAGAAAAATGAGATTATTTTCGGCATAGATATAGTTTGCGACGATCGAACTGAAGGCGAACAGCAGCACGATAAAAGCGACAAAGCTGGAACCCCAGTCACCGACGAGGTTGCTCATCGAATGCTGGATGGCCTGAATGCCATTTGCCGCTTCTTCGTTGCCGTCTCGCGGCGCCAGCATGATGATCACGGCGCTGGCGGTACAGATCACGATGGTATCAATAAAGACGCCAATCATTTGTACGATCCCCTGCGCCGCGGGATGAGGGGGCCAGGAGGCTGCAGCGGCGGCGGAATTTGGCGTCGAACCCATACCCGCTTCATTGGAAAACATCCCGCGCTGAAAGCCGCTGGTGAGCGCCTGGCTGATGGTGTAGCCCACCGCGCCCGCAGCGGCCTCTTGCCAGCCGAAAGCGCAGCGGAAAATGATTTCAAAAATCGTCGGCAGGGCGGTGATATGCCACAGGCCGATAATCAGGCTGGTCAGCACCCACAGTAAAGCCATAAGCGGCACGAGCCACTGCATCAGCCGCGCTACGCCACGAATCCCGCGAAC
Organism: Klebsiella sp. OBRC7; assembly: GCF_000293135.1. Taxonomy (NCBI): domain Bacteria; kingdom Pseudomonadati; phylum Pseudomonadota; class Gammaproteobacteria; order Enterobacterales; family Enterobacteriaceae; genus Klebsiella; species Klebsiella sp. OBRC7. The sequence goes on from NZ_ALNJ01000089.1 coordinate 24,632, forward strand.
GATGACCAGCAGGGTCAGCGCCGCCAGCACGCCGCCGGTGATAACATCGGGTAAACGAAACGCATACTCCATGGCATGGGCAACGGAGTTGGCTTGTACGGTATTAAAGATGACGCCGTAGGCCAGCAGGAGAAGAACGGAAAACATCACGCCCATCCAGCGCATGCCGAGTCCCCGGGCCATATACCAGGCCGGGCCACCGCGAAAGTGCCCGCGGGAGTCGCGCTCTTTATAAAGCTGCGCGAGGGAACATTCGGCGAAACTGCTGGCCATGCCGAGCAGTGCCGAGACCCACATCCAGAAAACGGCGCCGGGGCCACCTGCGGCAATGGCCAGCGCCACGCCTGCCATATTGCCGCTGCCCACACGCGCCGCCAGGCTCATACAGAGCGCCTGAAAAGAGGTTAACCCGCCGGGCTGCGGCTGAAGGCTCTTTTTCAGACTTCTGCTAAACTGGCGGATATAACGGAACTGAATATATTTTGTTCGCCAGGTAAACCAAACGCCAGCGCCCAGTAACAGATAAATCATTACCGAGCCCCAGAGTATTTCATTGATAAACGACAGAAAATCAGGCATCAAGAATCCTCTTGCCCATATCGGTGCGCGAGTGTAAGCGCTACCAATCCAGTGACAATCCTTTAGTGTTCAGGGAATTAATTGGCCCAGTTTATCACACTCTGTGCTCATGCATTGTAGGCGGTTGCGCTGCCCCGGCAGCGTGTTATCATCTTGGCAGACCGGTTACATCCCCTTAACTGCTGTTTAAGAGAAACACTATCATGACGGATAAATTGACTTCTCTGCGTCAGTACACCACTGTCGTAGCTGATACCGGAGATATCGCGGCAATGAAGCTGTATCAGCCTCAGGACGCCACGACTAACCCTTCTTTGATTCTCGGCGCGGCTCAGATCCCTGAGTACCGTAAGCTGATTGATGACGCTGTTGCCTGGGCTCGCGGCCAGAGCAGCGACCGCGCGCAGCAGATTATCGATGCTTCCGATAAGCTGGCGGTGAACATTGGTCTCGAAATTCTTAAGCTGATCCCTGGCCGTATTTCCACCGAAGTTGATGCTCGCCTGTCCTATGACACCGAGGCTTCTATCGCTAAAGCTAAGCGCCTCATCAAACTGTACAACGATGCTGGCATCGGCAATGATCGCATTCTGATTAAACTGGCTTCTACCTGGCAGGGCATTCGCGCCGCTGAGCAGCTGGAAAAAGAAGGCATCAACTGTAACCTGACGCTGCTGTTCTCCTTCGCTCAGGCGCGCGCCTGTGCAGAAGCGGGCGTATTCCTGATTTCTCCGTTCGTTGGTCGTATCCTCGACTGGTACAAAGCCAACACCGATAAGAAAGAGTATGCGCCGGCAGAAGATCCGGGCGTGGTGTCCGTAAGCGAAATCTACGAATACTACAAACAGCACGGTTACGAAACGGTGGTTATGGGCGCAAGCTTCCGTAACCTCGGCGAGATCCTCGAACTGGCCGGCTGTGACCGTCTGACTATCGCTCCTGCGCTGCTGAAAGAGCTGGCGGAAAGCGAAGGCGCCATCGAACGCAAACTGGCCTTCAGCGGCGAAGTTAAAGCGCGTCCGGCGCGTATCACCGAATCTGAATTCCTGTGGCAGCACAACCAGGATCCGATGGCGGTAGATAAACTGGCGGAAGGCATCCGCAAGTTTGCGATCGACCAGGAAAAACTGGAAAAAATGATCGGCGATCTGCTGTAATCCCCCATGTGGCCGGCGTCCGTCGGCCACATTAAACTGTCTGCCTTGCTCCCCTCGGTGTATTATTCTGTCTATTAATACTGTTTGAACGGAATAATCATGAACACCTTACGAATCGGCTTAGTTTCCATTTCCGATCGCGCCTCCAGCGGCGTCTATCAGGATAAAGGCATTCCCGCGCTTGAAGCGTGGCTGGCCCGTGCGCTCTCCACGCCTTTCGAATTGCAAACCCGCTTGATCCCGGATGAACAGGTTATTATCGAGCAAACCCTCTGTGAACTGGTCGATGAAATGGGCTGCCACCTGGTCCTGACGACCGGCGGCACGGGCCCGGCCCGCCGTGATGTCACCCCGGATGCGACGCTGGCGATTGCCGATCGGGTGATGCCCGGCTTTGGTGAGCAAATGCGCCAGGTGAGCCTGCATTTTGTGCCGACGGCCATTCTTTCTCGTCAGGTTGGCGTTATCCGCAAGCAGGCGCTGATCCTTAACCTGCCCGGGCAGCCAAAGGCGATTGAGGAAACGCTGGAAGGCGTGAAAGATGCGGAAGGTAACGTGCTGGTGCACGGCGTTTTCGCAAGTGTACCGTATTGTGTACAGTTGCTTGAGGGGCCTTATGTGGAAACAAACGGCGAAGTAGTAGCAGCTTTCCGTCCTAAAAGCGCAAGGCGTGAAACATTATCCTGAATTTACCGTATTCCTGATATAACCTGCATCACCAGTGGTGTGTTGTTTTATTTACGATATAGTGTTTTTTACTTTACACCGTACGTAGAATATCTTCATACCTCTGGATGATTGCCCGTTATGTCACACTACACCCGACCTCTGAATCGACAGGATTATAAAACGCTGACGCTGGCCGCCCTCGGCGGCGCGCTGGAGTTTTACGATTTCATTATCTTTGTCTTCTTTGCCGCCGTTGTCGGCGAGCTATTTTTCCCGGCCGATATCCCGGAATGGCTGCGCCAGGTGCAGACCTTCGGCATTTTTGCGGCGGGTTATTTAGCACGTCCTCTTGGCGGCATCATTATGGCCCATTTTGGCGATCTGGTCGGGCGTAAGAAGATGTTTACCCTGAGTATTTTACTGATGGCGCTGCCTACGCTGGCGATTGGCCTGCTGCCAACCTACGCGTCGGTAGGCATCGTGGCGCCGCTTTTGCTGCTGCTTATGCGCATTCTTCAGGGGGCGGCGATTGGCGGTGAAGTCCCCGGCGCCTGGGTCTTTGTGGCGGAGCATGTACCGGAAAAAAGAATGGGTATCGCCTGCGGTACGCTGACCGCTGGCCTGACGGTGGGGATATTACTGGGATCGGTCGTCGCGACGCTGATTAATACTCATCTGACTCCTCAGGGTATCCACGATGGCGGCTGGCGTATTCCGTTCCTGTTAGGCGGCGCGTTTGGTCTTGTCGCCATGTATCTGCGCCGTTGGCTCCAGGAGACGCCTGTTTTCCTCGAAATGCAGCAGCGCAAGGCGTTAGCGCAGGAGCTGCCGGTTAAGGCCGTCGCGTTGAAGCATCAGAAAGCGGTGGTGGTCTCAATGCTGCTGACCTGGCTTTTATCCGCCGGCGTGGTGGTGGTGATCCTGATGTCGCCGGTCTGGCTGCAAAAACATTACGGCTTTGCCCCCGCCATAACTCTGCAAGCGAACAGCATAGCCACCATCATGCTGTGTATCGGCTGCCTGCTGGCAGGGCTGGCCGCTGACCGTTTTGGCGCCAGCCGCACGTTTATTGTCGGCAGCGTATTCCTCGCGGCGGCAAGCTGGGCGTTCTATCATCTTTCAGGCGCTAGCCCGCAGCGCCTGTTCCTGCTTTACGGCGCGGTGGGGCTGTGCGTCGGCGTGGTCGGGGCGGTTCCGTATGTGATGGTGCGCGCGTTCCCGGCTGAAGTGCGTTTTACCGGTATCTCATTCTCTTATAACGTCTCTTACGCCATCTTTGGCGGTCTGACGCCGATTGCGGTGACCATGCTGATGGGCGTTTCGCCGATGGCGCCCGCCTGGTACGTGCTGGCACTGTCGTTGATGGGATTGGGGCTGGGGATCTGGCTGCGCCAGGGGCTGGAACAACAGGTCGCTGCGCCGAAAGCTGAACTGCAGCGCCTGCCGTAAATCGTTAGGGCTCACGTCGCCGCTCGCGAACGGGCGGCGACGTTAATTAATGCTTTTCGCCGATTGGCAGAACGGTGCGGCCAAACTGCTCGTTCAGCACTTCACCCATCGCCAGATAGATGGCGCTAGCGCCACAGACCAGACCGACCCAGCCCGCAATCTTAACGATGCCTTCGTTATCAGCCAGGTGACCAATCGCCAGCAGCGCGAACAGCACGGTCAGACTGAGGAAAACAAACTGCAGCATACGCGCGGCTTTCAGGGTGCCAAAGAACATAAACAGGGTAAAAATGCCCCATAGTCCAAGGTACATACCGAGGAAGTGCGCATTGGGTGCTTCTGCAAGGCCCATTTTCGGCATCAGAAGAATAGCAACCAGCGTCAGCCAAAAAGCGCCGTAAGACGTGAATGCGGTTAAACCAAAAGTGTTGCCTTTTTTAAATTCCAACAGGCCGGCAAAAATCTGCGCTATGCCGCCGTAAAAAATGCCCATCGCCAGGATAGCTACATCAAACGCGAACAGGCCGCTATTTGCCAGGTTAAGCAGAATAGTGGTCATGCCGAAGCCCATAAGGCCCAGCGGTGCCGGATTAGCCAACTTAGTGTTGCCCATAATTCCTCAAAATAATGATTAGAAAGGGAAGCATTCCCCGCCACTCAGCGGCGGGGCGCGGCATAATAATTAGGCGCTGCGTTACTGTCTATGATCTGGCGGGGTATTTTTCACCAATTTCATTTTTCACCTGATGAAGTCTGGTCATTTGCCGCAAACAGGCAATATGCAGTACGGCCGGAATGGTCACGCGATAAGCGCTGCCGCTCACGGCTTTGACGCCATTAAACGCGGCGCCGAGAGGGCCGCCAAGCCCCGCGCCGCGAACCAGACCGTGGCCGATGACGCTAACGGCGGCGTGGGTGCGGAGGATCTTCGTCAGACGGGCTTCGAGAAGATGCGAGACGCCCTGCGCCAGCTTATTTGTCTGTAGCAGATAGGGAAGTATCTCTTTATGCTCGTTGACCCGACACTCAACGGCAATGAAAAAGTCAGCCTTCTGCCGATCGTCCATCTTCTTCCAGCTATGTTCCAGAAAGTGCTCCAGAAGATGCTGCTCGATTTCCGGCGTAGACATCTGTTTCTCTACTTTGATTTTTAGCCGCTTGCAGACATCCAGCAAAATTTCCCGGTAGAACTTTCCGTGACGACGCAGCGTGTTGGCGATGCTGTCGCCGCCAAAGTGCTGGAGCTCGCCGGCAATGAGCTGCCAGTTGCGACGATAGCGTTCGGGATGCCCTGCCATCGCCTGGAAAGTTTGATTACGTAATAGCGTGCTTGAAAGGCGCGGCTTTCCATTCTCATTGTGGGTCAGAATTCGGGTGAATGTTTCCAGATGCTCTTCGCTACAGCGATGAAGAAAAGAGAGGTCTTCATCATCCAGATAATTAATTTTCATAAATACCAGATAAGGTGAACAGTGATATTAATCGTCGCCAATGATTTTTAGCGAGGCCATGTCGGAAGAGTTAATCGTGTGGCCAGAAAAAGCGATTTTTTTTACGCAGCGCTTGTTATCGTTGTCGCTATTAATGTTAATCCAGTCGGTGGTTGCCCCCTGGTTGATGGTTGATGGAACGTTGAGGCTCTGGCTGGCGCTATTGCTGGCTTTAAAGTACACCGTCGCGCCGGAGAGCTGGATGTCGCCGCGATCGGCAGTGAGCTGGATACGCTTAATCACCCGGCATACCGGTAGTTTCAGCGTGAGATCGTTAGTCTCATTTCGCGGCATGGCGACAATCCCTAAAATTTTATGATCGTTAGCGGATGCTGACGTTATTAAGGCGGCGCTTAAAAATAACCCTGCTGATATATGAATCAGTGATTTCATGAGAATTTCCTGAATATTGGATGAGTCATGGCGGGGGCGTATTTTATCACCGGAACTTTATTGTCTTTAGCACGTAATCATTGCGGATTATGTCAATTGTTTTATGAATGCATTTAACTTTAATTATTATCATTAATTATGTTTTGTGCGTTTTTAGGCCCGCTTTCCGGACCTGCTTGCCACCCGACGGCGCGGGCAGGGCAAAAAAATTTTTTTGTATCCCCCCTTGATGCCGCGGTGGGCGACCCCATCTTGTAGTCAACCGCAGTGAATGAACCTGAAAAAAAATGATGTCTGGGTAGTTGAAACCGCACGTTTCGCCCTTATTACAGGTTCACAACCACATGTTGACTGAATTTTTAGTGGAGACGTTTAGATGGGTAAAATTATTGGTATCGACCTGGGTACTACCAACTCTTGTGTAGCGATTATGGATGGCACTACTGCACGCGTGCTGGAGAACGCCGAAGGCGATCGCACCACGCCTTCTATCATTGCCTATACCCAGGATGGTGAAACTCTGGTTGGTCAGCCGGCTAAACGTCAGGCAGTGACAAACCCGCAAAATACCCTGTTTGCGATTAAACGCCTGATTGGCCGCCGCTTCCAGGACGAAGAAGTCCAGCGTGACGTTTCTATCATGCCGTACAAAATTGTTGCCGCAGACAATGGCGACGCATGGCTTGATGTGAAAGGCACCAAAACCGCACCGCCGCAGATCTCTGCTGAAGTGCTGAAGAAAATGAAGAAAACGGCTGAAGATTACCTGGGCGAACCGGTAACTGAAGCGGTTATCACCGTACCTGCTTACTTTAACGATGCTCAGCGTCAGGCAACCAAAGACGCCGGCCGTATTGCAGGTCTGGAAGTCAAACGTATCATCAACGAACCGACTGCCGCTGCGCTGGCTTACGGTCTGGATAAAGAAGTCGGCAACCGCACTATCGCGGTGTATGACCTCGGTGGTGGTACCTTCGATATCTCCATTATCGAAATCGACGAAGTTGACGGCGAAAAAACCTTCGAAGTTCTGGCGACCAACGGTGATACCCACCTGGGCGGTGAAGACTTCGATACCCGTCTGATCAACTACCTCGTTGACGAGTTTAAGAAAGATCAGGGCATTGACCTGCGTAACGACCCGCTGGCGATGCAGCGCCTGAAAGAAGCCGCTGAGAAAGCGAAGATTGAACTCTCTTCCGCTCAGCAGACCGACGTGAATCTGCCGTACATCACCGCAGATGCCACCGGTCCGAAACATATGAACATCAAAGTGACCCGTGCGAAACTGGAAAGCCTGGTCGAAGATCTGGTTAACCGTTCCATCGAGCCGCTGAAAGTAGCTCTGCAGGATGCTGGCCTGTCCGTATCCGATATCCAGGACGTTATCCTGGTCGGTGGTCAGACCCGTATGCCGATGGTGCAGAAAAAAGTTGCTGAGTTCTTTGGTAAAGAGCCGCGTAAAGACGTTAACCCGGACGAAGCCGTTGCCATTGGCGCTGCTGTTCAGGGCGGCGTCCTGACGGGTGAAGTAAAAGACGTTCTGCTGCTGGACGTTACCCCGCTGTCTCTGGGTATCGAAACCATGGGCGGCGTGATGACTGCGCTGATCAATAAGAACACCACCATCCCGACCAAGCACAGCCAGGTGTTCTCAACTGCTGAAGACAACCAGTCTGCGGTAACCATCCATGTTATTCAGGGTGAGCGTAAACGCGCATCGGATAACAAATCTCTGGGTCAGTTCAACCTGGATGGTATCAACCCGGCACCGCGCGGTATGCCTCAGATCGAAGTGACTTTCGACATCGATGCTGACGGTATCCTGCATGTGTCCGCGAAAGACAAAAACAGCGGTAAAGAGCAGAAGATCACCATCAAAGCCTCTTCTGGTCTGAACGAAGAAGAAATTCAGAAAATGGTACGCGATGCTGAAGCTAACGCAGAAGCTGACCGTAAGTTTGAAGAACTGGTACAGACCCGTAACCAGGGTGACCACCTGCTACACAGCACGCGTAAGCAGGTTGAAGAAGCAGGCGATAAACTGCCGGCTGACGATAAAACCGCGATCGAGTCTGCGCTGACCGCGCTGGAAACTTCACTGAAAGGTGAAGATAAAGCCGATATTGAAGCGAAAATGCAGGCGCTGGCCCAGGCTTCCCAGAAGCTGATGGAAATCGCTCAGCAGCAGCACGCTCAGCAACAGGCTGGTGGCGCTGACGCTTCCGAGAGCAACGCGAAGGACGACGATGTTGTTGACGCTGAGTTCGAAGAAGTGAAAGACAAAAAATAATCGCCCTTTGAACGGGTAAAACACTGGCACGGGCGAAGAGGTTTCCTCTCCGCCCGTGCACGCATGTTAAGGGGCTGAAAAACACCAATGGCAAAGCAAGACTATTACGAGATTTTAGGCGTTTCCAGAACAGCGGAAGAGCGTGAAATCAAAAAGGCGTATAAGCGCCTGGCCATGAAGTATCACCCGGACCGTAACCAGGGTGATAAAGAGGCTGAATCTAAATTCAAAGAAATCAAAGAAGCGTATGAAATCCTGACCGATGCCCAGAAGCGTGCAGCCTACGATCAGTACGGTCACGCCGCGTTTGAGCAGGGCGGCATGGGCGGCGGCGGCGGTGGTTTTGGCGGCGGCGCGGATTTCAGCGATATCTTTGGCGATGTTTTCGGCGATATTTTTGGCGGCGGACGCGGTCGCCAGCGCGCAGCGCGCGGTTCGGACCTGCGCTATAACATGGATCTGACGCTTGAAGAAGCCGTTCGCGGCGTAACCAAAGAGATCCGTATCCCGACTCTGGAAGAGTGTGACGTTTGCCACGGCAGCGGAGCCAAAGCGGGTAGCCAGCCGCAGACTTGCCCAACCTGTCACGGTGCGGGCCAGGTCCAGATGCGCCAGGGTTTCTTCGCCGTTCAGCAGACCTGCCCGCATTGCCAGGGGCGCGGTACGCTGATTAAAGATCCGTGCAATAAATGCCACGGTCATGGTCGCGTTGAAAAAACCAAAACGCTGTCGGTTAAAATCCCGGCGGGCGTTGATACCGGTGACCGTATTCGTCTGGGAGGTGAAGGTGAAGCGGGCGAGCATGGCGCACCGGCTGGCGATCTATATGTACAGGTCCAGGTTAAGCAGCACGCCATTTTCGAGCGTGAAGGAAATAATCTGTACTGCGAAGTCCCGATTAACTTCACCATGGCCGCTCTCGGCGGAGAGATTGAGGTTCCGACGCTGGACGGCCGTGTAAACCTTAAAGTGCCGGGCGAGACGCAGACAGGTAAGCTGTTCCGGATGCGCGGTAAAGGCGTGAAGTCCGTACGCGGCGGTGCGCAGGGCGATCTGCTGTGCCGCGTGGTGGTTGAAACACCGGTTGGCCTTAACGATAAACAAAAGCAGCTGCTGAAAGATCTTCAGGAGAGCTTCGGTGGGCCAACGGGCGAGAAGAACAGTCCGCGCTCTAAAAGTTTCTTCGATGGCGTGAAGAAGTTTTTCGATGATTTGACGCGCTAATCATCACTTCATCACTTGATATAAAAAAACCCGAAATTTATTTCGGGTTTTTTTATATCTTACGTATTGGCAATAAAAAATGTATCCTCTGTAATAAACATTCACTTTTGCGGTGATAATATTATTATTTGTTTTTTATGGTAATATTATTTTTCTGGATCATCGTCGATCTATTTTATCTGCCATAAATATACATCTATAGATGTATGCAAAATGAGCAGCGCAGTGCGCAAAAATACCATTTTTACATATGATATTTTTTGATACCAATAACCTTCATTTTGAATGAATATGATATGCATGGCTTAAATAATTATTTATATTGTATTTATTTATTCCAGGGTGGTGGCACGTGAACGCAAGAAATCTTAAAAAAGATTTTGATTATAATCTGGTGAAAGTACTGGATGCCGTTATATCGGCAGGAAATGTGACAAAAGCATCAAAAAAATTATCCGTAACACCGGCGGCTGTTTCCATTGCGCTAACCAGACTGCAGCTTTTTTATAATGAGGAACTTTTTGTCAGGGGTAAAAACGGGCTGATCCCGACGGTGAAAGCGCTGGAAGTACACCAGAATTTTCGTCAGGTCATCGACCTCGTCAGGATGGCGTTAACCCCAGAGCGTAAGCATCAGGAGGAGAACCGAATCACTATTCTTGGCGGTGACATTACCGAAAACTATTATCTTTCACAGCTTTACGATGAAAAAGTATTCGACCGCTTTCTGTTCGGGCATTTTTCTAACCGAAACAGAGATAATGAGGAGATGAAGAGGTTACTCATCTCCGGCGATTGCGATCTCGCGATAAGCACTGAAGCGATCAACAATGAGGCGTTTGAGAGCCGATTTATCGACAGCTTTAAAGATTTTTGTTGTATCTGTAGTGAAGATAATTTGTTGAGCGAACTGCCACAGCTATCCTTGCATAATTTTTTTTCTTCCCGTCATGCCGTCTATCAAACTAGTTTATTCTCCTCAATGATGATTAATGACGAAAACTTATATGACAGCGAGGTTGCTTACCAGGGCCACAGACTGAAAGGGTATAAGAGTGATTCCATCACCGGTATCATCAGCATTGTGGAGCGCACCTCGCTGATCGCGTTAATGCCAGTTAAGCTTGCGACATTTTATAAAAATAACCGAAATTATAATATTAATATTATCCAACCGCCTGGCGAGATGACGTTTAAACCCATTAATATTTATGCTTACTGGCATAAAAAGAATCGTAAGAGTCAGAATATTGAAGAAGTGGTGACAATGCTGCATACGCTCTCGGCATTTCGTCGTTGAAAAGGACTGCAGTGGCCGTCAAAGGACGCTTAATGATTATTTTTGATTCTCTACTTTGTTTAAACAGAGGTAGATTCAGAGTGTGTCATAATCATAAGGAGTCGTATATGTCAGTTCCCGCTCAGATTGAAACGCCGAAGGCGATACTGCTTGAAATGGAAATTATTTTTACCGTCATCGCTACCGGTGCATGGGGGGGCTTCGTCAGCTATTTGATGAAGTCAAACACCAGTAAAGCCAATCATTTGCACAAAGGTATTATCAGTTGCCTGGCGCAAATTGTTATTTCCTGTTTTACCAGCTTTCTGGTTAGCGCCGTCGCCATTGAAAAAGGCTTAAGCCTTAATATGATTTTACTTTTTTCCGGTATCGGTGGGGTATTCGCTGTTCCTATATTAAAAATCGTGGGGGCAAAAGTTCGCCAGATGTTAAATAGTAATGATTTACTTAAATAATATCGTACAAATGAACAAGGCTCATATGAGCCTTATTCATTTGCCGGCGCTACAACGTATTGTTAGGGAAGGTGCGAATAAGCGGGGAAATTCTTCTCGGCTGACTCAGTCATTTCATTTCTTCATGTTTGAGCCGATTTTTTCTCCCGTAAATGCCTTGAATCAGCCTATTTAGACCGTTTCTTCGCCATTTAAGGCGTTATCCCCAGTTTTTAGTGAGATCTCTCCCACTGACGTATCATTTGGTCCACCCGAAACAGGTTGGCCAGGGTGAATAACATCGCCAGTTGGTTATCGTTTTTCAGCAGCCCCTTGTATCTGGCTTTCACGAAGCCGAACTGCCGCTTGATGATGCGAAACGGGTGCTCTACCTTGGCACGGATGCTGGCTTTCATGTATTCGATGTTGATGGCCGTTTTGTTCTTGCGCGGATGCTGCTTCAAGGTTTTTACCTTGCCGGGACGCTCGG